>DIEY01000080.1:0-2423 GCA_002418865.1 Bacteroidales bacterium UBA5762
TGGCGGGATTGCACACCTGCCGCACCACGTTTTCAATGCTGGCATCCTCTGCCTGAGGGTTGATGCGCCGCAGCGCCCCCCGCAGGCGCTCTTCCAGAATGACCTGCGCGAAGCTCTCGCGCTCAATCCGCTCCCCGCCCGGCGAAAGCTCGGGACCAAAATCAGTCTGGTAGCCCAGCTCGCGCAGCCAGGTTAAAGTAGTGTTTTCGAGAGCGGTTTCATTTATATTTATCATTCGAGTGCACCTAGATTAATAATTTCATAAGAAAACTTGATATATATTTGCTTGTAGTTGTAGTAACAATATCTTTAACAAGCCCCATAATTAATCCTTAACGGGTGCTTTATCATTGTCATGTTGAGGAGTATATTTCCAAAAATTAATTGGCATTTCTGGTTTATATGACATAAAACCTCTTGATTTTTTAAGCGAAACAGACCATTTATGCTGTTTACAAAGGCTATATAAATATCTTATCACTTTGCACCTCTCTCTTTCTGAGTTGCTTAACGTTCGTTCTCCGAAAAGAGAGGGTTGTCCTTCATCTTGATTTATTGCAGCCATCAAATTGGAAAAATTGTTCCATGAATATTCTCCAATACCAGCAAATAAATCTGCTAATTGAATCAACGGCTCATTAATAGAATTAATTTGTGAAAAATCTACAATCTTAAACGAATAACCGGTTCTTTGAATTTCTGGAGAAAGTTTTCCAAGGATTGTATAAGCAGATGATGATTTGTCCATAATTTTTATAAATTCTCCCCATTCAATTTCTGAGGTTTCATCGGGATAAAAACCCCAGTTTGTATTCGAAGGCCAGCGTTGATCAAGACAATTAAATAGTTGATGATAATACATTCGAGCAAAGTTTTGTCTATCATCACGACCAACAATCCTATGCCGCGAATCTTGGGTATCCCATATTATTGAGTCGATCCGTAGAGCTTCGTCTAATAAATATGGTTCTATTGTTTGCAGAACATTAATCGCGGCATTTCCATAAATATTAGTCCTTACTTTTTGCCATTTCAATTCCTTGCCTTTAAGTCCAGATGAATGTAATGAAGCAAGTAATAGGTCATTTATTTCTTTAAATATTGATGAATGAAGGGATACCACAGCGATACTTCGATATCTACCTTGATTGTGGGAAGATTCATCAGAAAAAGCTTTATGTGTAATTTGCTTATCAATCACAACGAAACTCTCAAAGCTGCAAGAGTATAAATCTCAACAATACCCTCTTTTTTGGAACAAATAATAACTATTTTTTTATCTTGATCCTTTTTGATTTCATTTATCCTAGAAGATAAGTAATTTTTTAGATCAAGAAATGAATAGTTATATTGTAAAAAAATCCCATTTTCATAATGTATCGTCGGGTCATGAATAAAGGAGTAGATTTTCTGTAAATCCCCAATAAGGTCATCTTTGTTAAGAACACCCTTTACTTCAATAATTATGTTATTGTTTCTGTGTGTGCCAGGTTGATGTATCAAAAAATCAGGAATTGCTCTTGTTTTACCCTGAAAATCATTTTGCCCCCTCTTATCTAATTCTCCATGGATTCTCAAAATGTCATCATCAAATTCACAACGCAACTGATGATATAGCTCATAGCAGAAAACTCTTTCTCGAGGAATTCCGAACTTATCTCCATTTGTCTC
Source organism: Bacteroidales bacterium UBA5762 (assembly GCA_002418865.1). GTDB lineage: Bacteria > Bacteroidota > Bacteroidia > Bacteroidales > TTA-H9 > TTA-H9. The sequence goes on from DIEY01000080.1 coordinate 1,672, forward strand.
AATTCGGTAATATTCCTGCTTTATATTTTTTAATGAATCACTGAGAATGGTCAAGAAAGATTCAATTGAAAAATCACTCATGAGATCACCTCAATTTTTCCATTTAATAATTTAGGTAGCAATGTGTCTCGAATGTTTTCAAGTGAAGTTATCTGTAAAGAATTATTAATAATTTTTTCTATCAATACACCAATAAATTCCGACCCAGCGTCAATGATATTTTTATTCGGCACTACCACGAGTGGTTTGTTAAGATCGCTTCTTTTAATATGTCCCATGGTAGTTACTTTATCCGCTGCAATTCGTTTAAATTCATCTAGATAATATAAAGTCCACAAGTAATAAAACCATTTCGGGAACTCATCGGAAGTGACTTTAAATAAATGTTGGTTCAAGGCACCTATTCCCCCACACCATATTGATACAAGCAAACTGCCTGACCATGAAAAGAGCACATCTCCATTATTAATAATGTAGTCATTTGGGACATTGTTGCATGCATGATCGCTATTTGGACTTGCTGAACCATCACGAAGCTCTTTGATTTTGATAACAGGGATATATTTTTCATTATCCCCTGCAGGGTACTTCTGCATTGCCAGCCCATTTAAGTAATAGGCAATTTCATCTAATGGCTTAACCTCCCACCCCTTCGGCATCAGTCTTAACTCCGAATCCACCAGTTCATCCGGGAAGAGATCCATGATCTCCGCCGGGAGGGGGTAATCGCGTCCCTCCATTTTGGCGTACAC
>DIEY01000080.1:2462-3050 GCA_002418865.1 Bacteroidales bacterium UBA5762
TGAGTTCGATCTTGTCATCCAGCGTACCGAGGATATCTGCGATGTGTTCTTGAATTGTGAGTGGAGGAATTTTGAATTTAAGACTTTTTAATACTGATCCTGATAATTCACCAAATGTTGTTCCTGATGCATTACTTTGTAAATAACGAATATTGTTCTTTAAAAGATAATAGATAAATTTTGATGAAAAACCTTCTTTGAGAATTAAATTTCTGAACCCCTGATTTGTTGTAAGAGGAACTTTAGAAATTGCCAAATAACCAACTGGAGCCCTAGTAGAAAGTAGAATAGAATCTGGGGGAAGAAGTTTGGTACTACTATTACTAAGCCCATCGGGAGTGATGAACCTTTCCCCTTTTTCAACATAAATGTCAGTGTTGGAAGATAAATCTTTTGGAGTTAACCAAGGGATATCTCCATTCCAGAACTCATCAATTGTTGTATTAGGTGTGCCACCACCAATGACCTCTGCAAATTCTTCGACTTTATATTCTTTCCATTCGGTTTTCATAGGTTATCTCATAGTTCAATCATTAATGAATCGAATAACAATGCTCTTTTATTTCATTATTTCCAGCTTTGTGGGCG
>DIEY01000082.1 GCA_002418865.1 Bacteroidales bacterium UBA5762
GGTTCGAGTCCTCGACGAGGAGCCATAAAGAAAAGACACCCAACAGGGTGTCTTTTTTGTGTGCACTTCCCTCAGCATGATTGATCAATCTTTCTTCATCTGCTTGGGTCGAGATATAAGAATGAAACTTTTCGGGTTCACACTTGCTTATGGTCTTAATCCAATGTAATATATGAATAGAAAAATAATATATTCATTTATGATACGAAAATCTAATCATTATATACGACAATCGTATCGTTGTCAATAGGTTAAAATGAATCTTATAGATCAATTATTGGAAGGCCTTAATACGAGTTCGGTACCTAATTCTTTTACTCGAGGAATGGGCTCTTTAATTAGACAAGCCAGAGAAGAAAAGGGGCTAAGCCAGAGAGAATTGGCAAGTAAGATCTATAGAAGACAAGCAGCATTATCTGAAATGGAAAACGGATTAATGCAACCTGATGCAGAGACGCTATTGCTCCTTTCGTACCATTTAAAAAAACCAATTGATTATTTCTATCCTTCCCCTTATAAGCCTGATCCTCAACCAGGAGAACTCACTGAAAAAGAAAATGAACTGATAATTCATGCGCGCCGACTCAATTCAGATGATTTTAGAAAGCTGATTGTGCAAGTAATAGCCTTGGCCGATATTTCCGAATAGTTAAAAGTATGCGATAGAGGAAAACGCTCATGGAAAAGAAAAATAAATTTGCAAAACCTATTCCAATACAATCGTTGTTTTTCTTACACACAACGCATAAATTAGACTTTAATCCTGATTACCAACGCGAGTCTGTTTGGACGAAATCTCAAAAACAACTATTAATCGACTCTTTATTAATTGAAATTGATATTCCAAAGATATATTTCCGAGAAGTAGCAAGAGGAAGCTTCGTTTATGAAGTAGTGGATGGCCAGCAACGACTTCGAGCAATTTTTGAATTTTTAGAGAATCGTTTTCCTTTATCTGTTGACTCGGATCCTGTAGACGGAAAAATAATTGCGGGAAAGTACTTCCAAGATTTGGACATATCCCTTCAACTACAATTACAAGCAATTTCATTAGATATTGTAATAATGAATAAGGCTTATACAGACGACGACATAGATGAAATGTTTTTACGCCTTCAAAATGGAACTCCACTTAATGCTGCTGAAAAAAGACGTGCGGTTTCAGGAAATATGGGTACGATTGTTAGAACATTGGCTGACAGCAAAGTATTTGGTCTTGCAGGTTTTACGGATAAGAGATTTGCTTATGAAGACACGGTCGCCAAAACACTGCATGAATTATTGAATGGCACAATTACTGATATCCGTCCGGTATCAATTAAGAAATCTTATGATATTTATAAGGATCTTTCACAAACAGACCGATCTGTAATCCGACTAAAACACGCTTATTCATTCTTACAAAAATCCTTTAAAAACAAGCCTTCGCCAAAATTAAAAAAATACGCATTAATTAGTTTAGGGTATTTATTAAGTGATATGTTAGATGACTATGACTTGAATAACTATCCAAGCGAGTTTGCAGATTGTTATCTTGATTTTGAAAAAAAGCGTATCCTCAACGAAAATTTACCTGAAGAATCTCAAGATTCTCAACTTGCAGCTTTTACAGATGCTGCACGATCGGATAGTATTCAAGATATAAAATATCGCGACGAAGTTTATAGGGCAATGATTATTGGCGGGATTCCACAACTTGCATTAAAAGATCCAACCCGCGAATTCACACAAGACCAAAGGTTATTAATTTACTTAAGGGACGGAGGCATTTGTTCAAATTGTGGAAGTAGATGCGAACAAGATAATTTTCATGCTGACCACAAAAAGCCACACTCTAAAGGCGGTGCTACAAGCCTAGAAAACGGGCAATTACTTTGTCCCGAATGTAATCAAAAAAAGGGCTCTAAAGAATAATTCTTTAGGTAATATATGATAGTTGACCTTTTACCAGAATCTATTCGTAATAAATACCAAGTATTTGACTACAAACATGCTATAGCCATTCTATATACCGAATTTCCTCAACTATTCATAGAAATTTGCGATGTGTTAGAACAGGTTCAAATAACCACTGCAATGATAACTGCGCCTGGCGGAAACGAAAGCGAAATTCCTCGAGAGTTCTCAAGAATATTACGTCCTTTAGGTTGGGCAGAGAGAGAACTAACAGCTAAAATAATGGTTGATGATACAGAAGTAGTTAGATCTGAGACGCATAAAATTGATTATATAAAGGATAGGATTGCTTTTGATCTTGAATGGAACAGTAAAGATCAAACTTTTGATCGCGACCTTTATGCTTTTCGTAGTTTCTTTGAATACAACAAAATAAGCCTTGCAATACTAGTTACACGCGCAACTTCTTTACATCATTATTTTGGCACTTTGGGAAATTACACAGATCAACATGGCGTTACAAGACCAGTTAAATCTAAATACGGAGCTAGTACTACTCACATGGACAAACTTCTTGGGCGTTTGAAAGAAGGAAGAAGTGGAGGGTGCCCCGTTCTCTCTTTTGGTATTACTACACAAGTAATATGTGACATATCTTAAAAAATTTGATACCCCCTTTCTTTGTAGAAAACCACGTTATTTTTTTTGTGAATTATTTATGTATGTCGGCCACGAAATTTCATAATCGGAAGATTCGTTTCCCCAAGTAACCCAATTTTTCCTTGAACCCCTAGCAAATAATTCTAAATAGGGCCCCGGACTGCATTTTTCAATTATTTCGTACAGCTCGTCTGGTTTTCTTGAGTGTTCTCGTTTTTGGGAGCGAATAATATTTACTTGAGTTCGTCCAGGATCAAGAGTTCTTATTTTTCCTTTGATTCCAAATAAAACCATTTCGGTTACGTTTCGAAAATAAAAACCAACACCCCTTCCGTCAGGACCACCATCACGACGAATCTTAAACCAAATAATATTTGTTTTATAAGTAAATCCCCACGCCTTCATTACATCAAGTCCTTCTTGAATTAATGCATTTGGCACCCATAAATATAAATGGCAAGTTTCTGCAGTTATCTTGTTCACGGGGATTAGCATTATCTCTTCTAAAGTTAATGTTGAATATCTAGATAATCTTTTGTGTTCCGGAGCAATTTTCCCTGTACTATTAGCAAATTTCCAAGGCGGATCAGCAAGAATGGTTCTAAATTCACCAGATACTTCTCGCGAGAAATCTTCTGCTACGGCTGTTATTTTATTCATTAATCGGTCTCTTTTCTAATAAACATTTTAACATATCAGGTTATCCAAGCCCCTTGATTTATATGTCGATTTATTGCCGTTAAAATAGCATCATCAATAAGATCAGGTCTTGATTCCGCAAGGTTCTAGGGACGATTCGACTTAACCAGATAATGATAGAGGAAAACTACCAGGTTTCATTTGTTAAAATTCAAACGAATAACCTTACTGGAATTCTTTGAACACATGTGCTAAAATAAACTTAACAGGATAAAAAGACCCTCATTGTTTGCAGACAATAAGGGTTGGGCTAAATCAGGTGTGTTTTGATTTTTGCTGTAGGAATATTGTATCATACACACCCCTGTTAGAAGGAGGTGAAAACTATGGGAAAGAAACCAGGCGAAATTGCTCAGACTTCAGGCCAGTATCAAATTATTGGTCCGAGAGGCGGGAGGACAGGAAAAGAAGTAACCGTTGTTAGGGGAGAACCCCTTCCTCCAACTCCAAAGCCAGGACAAACGTTTATTTTGGTTGATAAAACGATACACCAAAATAAAAAGTAACGATTTCGTTAGATAACGATTTTTGTCGTCTAAGGAACGAGAAATGGCATGCTTAAATGGCGTGTCATTTCTTATTTTGCCCATTTCATTTCAAATATTTGAAAAACAAACAATAATACTTAGATAGATTATCCTAATTCGTATTTCCTAACANNGTCCAGATCAGCATTTTTCAAAATTATCCAAATGCGCCTAACGCTAATCTGTAATTCCTGCTGTTAGGTGCGCCAAATTTAAACAGACAACCGATATTCTTCCTGAACATTAGACGGCGCTAATTCATAACAAGGATTATTGTTTCGGGATTGGCGCTCTGCTCACCCCTACCTA
>DIEY01000048.1:0-2259 GCA_002418865.1 Bacteroidales bacterium UBA5762
TGTTGAAACAAGCCGAAATGATTGCAAACGAACTGACGACATAGAAAGCCATCGCACAGGTGTAAGCACATTTGCAAGCCCACACTAAAACCAAAATCTGTCAAAGAGCTTGCCTGCCTTAGCGCAGACAGAACAGAATGCCCACTTGCTAACAGTGGATCATAAACTATTGCCAAATTAGTGTTTCATAGGGAAATTACTCGTAAATTTAAGCCTTAATTTAGCTATGCTAAAGTCTGACGAAATTCAAATTACGGGTAAATTTATAATTCAACATTAAAATCAAATATTATGAAAAAATGGTTATTATTCTTATCAAGCTTTTGTATTGCTGTAACTATGCTTTATTCACAATCCCCGGATTTTACAAAACTTTTGGGTGAAAACATGAATTGTGTAGTCGATATGATTCCCGCGGCTGATGGCAATCTCATCATTGCAGGAAATAATAAAAGCCAAACCATGGTTTTTGTTACCTCGGTGAACACTGAAGGAGAAATAGTATGGAGCAATTTTTTTATTGGGGAAATGTTGTGGTATTCTCGGATTGTACAAAAATCGAACGGGAATATATTAATCCCAATGGGCAACTTCAATCCTGTATTACTCGAATTAAACAATCTTGGTGACTCACTTGGCAGTATTACCTTATCTGAAACTACAGAATCATATTTCGGGTCGGTCGTTGAACTTCAGGACTCATTGATTTTTGCAGCGGAAATTATTTATAACGATGACCCCTTTTTTCCCGATGTTGACTACAGTTATCTGGTTAAAATTTCTAAAAACGGCAATGTGATTGAAAAATACCTCTTCAATAACGAAATAATAATGGATATATTACCATATTCGGGGAATCAATTATTTGTTTTGGTTCATCCATACGATACCATTCACTCATATGTCGCAAAGTATAATGTCAGCGGTGAATTACTTGCAACCAGTTCATGCAATACATTATACCCATATTTGAACCGTTTATTTGAAATAAATAGTTCATCATTTATTGCTGTGGGTTATAATAATATAGAACATGCCAACATGCAGGGTACTTTATCAAAGTTTGGTATGGATCTTCTGATTGAATATTGTAATGGTTACGATGCCAGTTATTTTTCTTCGGCTACTCATCTAAGCGGCACTGAAAACATATTTGTCTTGGGGCAAAACAATGATTATTGCATAATTAATACAGTCGATCCATTAGGAAATATCACCTCCGAATATCAAATATCTGATTCCCTTACCGGCAATACCATAATCAGCAAGGATAATTATATTTATGTAGCAGGTGATAATAATTATCCAACAAATCCTCGTGCTTGTATTGTAAAGATACATCGCGATTCAATTCCCTCAAACATAAATGAAGTTGAACAAAATATTTTTAGGGTCTATCCCAATCCAACATCTGATTTTGTGTATTTTGAACTTGATTCAAAATACAATAATCCGCAATATCTAAATAAATATTGTATTTCTATAGAAATAACAGACTTGACAGGACATTTGATAAAAAACTTAGTAATTGAAAATGGAAAATCTGTTTGGGATACCCGAAATGTAAAATCAGGTGTTTACATATACAAGATAAACCTACCTGAATTCTCTACAAAAGGTAAAATAGTAATAAAAAAATAGTTCATTGAAACATCATTTTAAATGAAAATGATGGATAAAACCCCAACCCGAAATTGCATACACATTGGGCAATCACACAGGCCAGGTTCAAATCCAAAAATGCCCAGAGGGTAGGCAATTGCCAGCACATGGAGAAAAAGGGAATAGTTAGTACGGTGGGTAACACAGGCTCATAAGCAATGCAGGCAGTATTGCTAGAATAAAAAATATGTACACTCAAAATTCATAGTAGTAGCATGTAAATTAATTACTTCAAAACCTGCACTGCTTCATAGCCTGTGCCCGTTATAAGCAATAAGAATAAAAAAAGAAAGGAGAATTGGTAATCTTGAAGAGCCTGACTATCTTGTAAATAACTATGAGAAATAGTTTTACCCCTGCCAAGTAAAATATTAGAGGTAATAGTATATTGTTTTAGCCCACTAAATCGCTGAACTGGATTAGTGATAAAAAACACTAATTTTTTACAAGATAAAAAGGACATGGAGTTTAGAAGAAAAATTTTCTGTTCTCAAGGAAGCTGAAAATGAGTGTGTTGTGAGGATGTTGTGAAAACCTGTCATAAACAAGGTATTTATGCAACAACCTATTACGAATGGAAAAAGAAGTATAATGAAG
>DIEY01000048.1:2288-47730 GCA_002418865.1 Bacteroidales bacterium UBA5762
ACATCAAAAGTTACATTTATAACTTGGATTTAAAAAGTAAAAACCTCCCTTCAAGGAATAATTTAATTCAATACGACCTGAAACAAATAATTAACAAGAAAGGAGGTATGCGAATGTAGAAAAAACTGAATAAACCGATGTTTCACCCAAAAAACAACAAGGATGAAAAGAAAAATACAAACATATTATTTTGAAAAGTCTTTCAGTGAAAAACTCGTTTCGATGAAATAGAAGCGGGTTTTTTATTTTAGGTAAAGGGGAAGGGTTAGGTAATAAAGTGCGGCCGCCACTACGTGGCGGCCGCACAANNTAACAACTCCCTACTTAATAATCACTTTCTTATTATATATCCCTTTTTCACCTATAATCTTCAAAATATAAATCCCTTTGGCGAATTTGTTTACCTGAATCTGCTTTTGATATCTCCCAGAAAAACTCTTTAGATTTTCACTCATGACCAAAGAACCTGAAGCACTCACTAATTCAATAGTTATATTTTGCTGTTCTTCAGTAACAAACGATAAATTTAAAACCTCACTCGCCGGATTAGGCCAAACATGACATTCCGTCATCAAACCTTGAGATTCTATGCCTACATTCAAAGTTTCGTAATGTACTTGCCATCCATTTGCATTAATCCCACTATTAGTTTTCCATATCATGTAAACTTGACCGCTGGGCGAGGTAACTGGTGCAGGTGGATTGGAAGAAGGATAACTTCCCGAATAGGTTGCTAACAAAGTCTGTGTGGCCATGTCGTAGATCTTCAACCAGTCATTCTCGGGTTCTGTTTCAAAATAATCGAAAAATACGGTAACCGAAGAGGCATATAAAGGAGTTATCTTAAAAGTACAGTTCGAGTTGTTATTATAATAAAATGCACCACTACCATCATCAAAGGTAGTATCGTAATCGGTAAAGGTTTTTGTGCCTGAACAGTAAATGGGAAGATTTGCTTTGAAATTCAAAAGCCAACCCTGAGAAGTAACCGAGCCATTAGTAACCATGTGGACCAAAACTTTATTACGACTCGAGGTAAATTCAGGCGGCAGGTTCGTGCCAGTATATTTCCCGATCAATGGAGCATCTTCATCTTCACCATCATAAATATATAATGTATCACCTGTGCCCATGTCAAAACGATGAAAAGATATGGTAATACTGGTAACGGAATCATATTCAGTTTGAGGATTAAAAAGCCATTTTGCATCGGTGTTGTTAAGATAATCAGCCACTGGCCCTGAACCATCTTCTATAGTTCCGACAAGGTCTTTAATCTCAGTAAATGAAGGAGCATAATAAGGATAACCCGTTCCGGGATAAAAATTACGTACCATGGCTTGTTGAGTTGTAAAACCACCAGCATTGGCCAGGGTATAGTACCCATTCAGATAGCCATCCCATCCAAAATTAAAATGAAAATTCCGAGGGGTTTGGTCATCATAGCCATCTACTACAAAAGCATGTCCCGCACTCGAACCAACCTCCAATCCTGAATAATACACCGGATATCCATTGTCGATTTGTTCTTTTACCATATTTTCCCACACCGTTGATGTATAGTTCAAACGTTGTAAATATTGAATTTGATTGTTATAACGAAAATAATTCCGTGCTGCAGCTGGAACATCGGCCGATGAAGCTCCTGAACCCGTAGCACTGTAATCCATTTGTACGGAAACTCCCGTATGAAAACCAATCAAAGCAATAGGTAAATTAAGAGCCACAGGAGAAGTATAAACCATACCATTCCAATTATACTGCGTTTCACCAAAATTGGCTGAAATATAACCGTATTGTGGCATGTAATAAGTATAAGAACCTTGTCCCTGCAAAGGCCATCTCCAGTAATAAAAAATCTGACTCATGGCAGTAGCTACGCAACCAACATAAACATGACCTCCCGGGCCAGCAGGATCAGCCGGGCAATAATAATTATATGGATCATCTTGATTCCATTCGCACGGTAAGAAGGGCTCAACAGCCTTTCCTCCTTTCTTTAAAGATTGGCCAGATAAAAGCTCATTCCATATTTCAGCAATTTCTTCACTGGCCTCTATGGAGTTGTCTCTTAAAAATAAAATTTGATTCCTATAGTCAGCCATCATACCTCTAAAACCTTCGGGCTGATTTTCCTCACTATAAAAACCAGTAAGCGAATATCCAATAACAGGATAAAAAGCATCATCTGCCGAAATTATGGCAAATCCTCCCTCGCTGAAGTTAAATGCATACATCACATTTTGGCCATTTGCCTTGATTTGGAAGGTCTGGGCAATACTTCCCTTATACCCGGCTTGCATACGATACTGATTCTCCGCAGCCTGCTGTGCCTTTCCCAATGAAACTTCTTTTGCCATGGCACTTCCAGCTGCCATGAATAACAATAGACTAAGTAAATAAATCTGAAATCTTTTCATCCAATTAAAATTTTATAGTGCAACATAAATGAACTACAAAAGTAAAATAATTTCACTTTTAAACATTAAGGATAGTCGTCGAATTTGACATAAGATTTACCTTTGCCTATTAAAATCATCATTGATGAACAGGCCTATTCAGCGAGTTGCAGCTATTCATGATCTTTCGGGTTTTGGAAAGGCTTCACTTACAGTGGTTATTCCTATCCTTTCTACCATGGGAATTCAGGTTTGTCCTCTGCCCACTGCTATTTTATCCACTCATACTCGATTTCCGGGATTTCAATTCATCGATCTCACCCCTCATCTGCAATCTATTATTAATCACTGGAAACAACTTCAGCTGAGTTTCGATGCTATTTATAGCGGATTTCTCGGTTCTCACCAACAAATTGAAATCGTAAAAAATTTCATTGATGATTTTAATACCGACAAAACACTCGTAGTAATTGATCCTGTGATGGGGGATGATGGACATTTATACCAATCTATCCAACCCGAGATGATTACAGGAATGCGAAGCCTTGTCTCGAAAGCAAATGTAATTACACCTAACCTCACTGAACTTACATTTTTACTCAATGAAGATTATGATCCAACTATAAGTGAAAACAAGGTGAAAGAATATATTCAGCGAATGATGAACTTAGGCCCTGAAACGGTAATAGTAACAAGTGTTCCTCAACCCGAAATGCCCAAACGAACGGCTGTTATTGCATATAGTAAGTTGGATGGGCGTTTTTGGAAAGTCAGCTGCGATTATCTCCCAGCAAGCTATCCAGGCACTGGCGATGCATTCGCCAGCATCATTACAGGCTCTCTCCTTCAAGGAGACAGCCTTCCCATTGCCCTCGATAGAGCGGTTCAATTTCTATCCTATGCCGTGAGAGCTACCTTTGGTTATCAATCGAATTCTATTGAAGGTTTGTTGCTCGAAAGAGTATTGCAAAACCTTCATGCACCTGTACAAATTAGTAGCTACGAGCTTTTGGATGACTAAGACTTTGTGAAATATCAAAGGTGAAGAGATGGTACTTGCCAAGAAAATTCTAACTGAAGATATGTGATAAAACTCAATATAAAAGAAATTATCTTGACAATTATGCTCGATAGATGTTTAATAAATCTTATTGTTTCAATGAGTTGAGTAAATTCTCCAATTTTAATTATACGAATTTGAAACTACTCAGTTGACGCTCGTCAAAATTCATGATGTATTCGTGCATGCCTTGATTTTCTGATTTTACATTTTCTATGAAAATTTGAGCCGATTTCAAAAAATCAGGCTCACGCTGTGAATCAATTAATAAAAGATAGCCCATGATAATATTACCCGCCATTTCGACTAATCGGCGAGAATGAAATTCAATCATTTCCGTATCATTTTTGGCTATTACTTTATTCACAGTTTCTTCAAATTGCCTGGTCATTACTTGAAGCGATCTTTTTAAGTATTCCTGTTCTGGGACGGTAATTTGGGCGTCATAATCCTGCATGGCCTTCAAATAAACGCCCGTTGTAACGCCTCGGATAGCCGCTACAACCTGCAATTGTGATGTTCCCTCATAAATACTTGTAATTCTTGCATCTCGGTATAGACGTTCTACGGGAAAATCTTTCATGTATCCTGTACCTCCGTGCACCTGAATAGCATCATAAACAATCTGATTGCAATATTCGCTCGAAATTAGTTTTAATAACGGAGTGTATATATCAGCCATTTTCTGATAGTATTTTTGATCATTTCGTTCGTTAGGTTCGAGTTTTCTTCTTGCTGCTACAATGTTGTATGATTTATTTACATCGACAAAACGAGCCGTTTCATATAATAAGGAACGCATAGCATCAATTTTCACACCCATACGTGTAATCATTTCATAAACCGCAGGGAAACTAACAATGGACTTGCCAAATTGCTCACGTTCACTGGCATATTTCAAAGCTTCGCGATAGGCTGCCTCGGCTATTCCTACTGATTGAGCTCCCACACCCAAGCGGGCAGAATTCATCAAGGCTATGACATATTTAATGAGGCCCATTTTTCTTTCGCCTACTAACAATGCCGGTGCATCTTTAAAAACAAGCTCACAGGTGGGCGAACCTTTTATCCCCAATTTATTTTCTATTCTACGGATTGTTACGGCTTTAGAATTTCTATCGTACAAGAACAAAGATAGTCCTCTGGCATCGGTTGTATTTTCTTCAGAGCGTGCTAAAACCAAGGAAATATCGGCATCTCCATTGGTAATAAAACGTTTAACCCCATTTAGCCGCCAAGTTTTACCATCAGGATTGGGTGTAGCCTTTAATTGGACGGCTTGTAAATCACTTCCAGCATCAGGTTCTGTCAAGGCCATGGCAGCCGTTGCTCCTCTTGGAAAACGTGGTAAAAACTCATTCTTTATTTCTTCAGATGCAAATTCATGAATAGTCTCGGCACAGTCCTGCAAACCCCAAATATTCGAAAAACTGGCATCGGCTCGTGATACAATCTCAGCCGACATTACATATGGAACGATAGAAAAATTCAAACCACCATATTGACGAGGTAAAGAAATTCCAAAAAGACCGGCATTTTTTATGGCTTTTAAATTTTCCTGTGTGCCCCTGGCATATATTACTTCATTGTTAATTAGATGAGGACCTTCCTTATCCACATCATCGGCATTCACTGCAACAATATCACCGCATATTTCTCCTATGATCTCCAAAACTTTGTCGTAGCTGTCGAGCGCATCCTCAAAATCAACAGGTGCATAATCATATTGATTTTTCTCACTATAATCAAATTCTCTCAAACGGATAATTTTTTCCATCAAAGGATGGGAAAGATAAAATTTAAGAGATTTGTTGTCGGTATAGAAATTTGCCATAGAAAAAAGGATTTTACTTCGAGTTAAGTTTATAATATTGAATGAATTTGGGAATAATTTCGGCTACATCGCCAATAATGGCATAATCGGCGATTTGATTAATAGGGGCATTAGGATCCTTGTTGATAGAGATGATTTGAGCGCTTTTGTCCATCCCTGCTCTATGCTGAATAGCGCCCGAAATGCCGCAGGCGATATAAAGTTTAGGTTGAACGGTAACACCGGTTTGTCCTATCTGTCGTTCGTGTCCAGCCAGACCAGCATCTACGGCAGCACGCGAGGCTCCCACTTCTGCCCCAATAATTTCGGCCAATTCATAAAGCAATCGAAAATTTTCTGCTGAACCCACCCCGTAACCTCCTGCAACAATAATTTGTGCATTTTTCAGATTCACTTTCTTTTGTTCTATATGGCGGTCAATAATTTGGACTATAAAATCTATATCACTCAAATAATTGTTAACCTCTACATTTTTTATAATTCCTGATATGGGAGACGAGAGAGGTTCTTTTTTCATGACACCATCACGAACTGTAGCCATTTGTGGACGAGTGTCAGGATTTACGATGGTAGCTATAATGTTTCCTCCAAAAGCAGGTCTAATCTGATAAAGTAGATTTTTATATACTTTACGGGTTTTGGGTTCGGTATGCTCGCCAATTTCGAGGCTTGTACAATCGGCTGTAAGGCCACATCTTAAGGCTGAAGCCACTCGCGGTGCTAAGTCACGACCAATAGATGTGGCCCCAAATAATGCAATCTGAGGTTGTTCTTCCTTAAAAATACCTGTTACAATAGAAGCATGCGGAAGAGTTAAATAGGGGAACAATCTTTTATCGTCAGCTAAATGAAGAATATTGACTCCATAAAGAAAAGCCTCATCGGCAATATTTTGAAGTTGATACCCTATGGCAATAGCTTCCAATTCTACCTTCAATTCTTTAGCCAGCTTACGGCCTTTCGACAACAATTCGAGGCTTACTTCGGCTATATGGCCTTCTTCGTTGATTTCACAATATACAAATACGTTGTTCACAGGACTTTCATTTTTAAAATGTGAAACTAATTATCCAATAATATGGTTTTGAATGAGCTGTCGTACCAACCATTCTACATCCTGATCGCTCGAAGTTAGCACCTTCGATTCTTTATGTTGAAATACGACATTTTCTATTTTTTTAACCTTTGTTGGTGAACCCGATAAGCCAATTTTGCCTTCATCAGCCATCAGATCGTCGACCGACCATTCTTCTATATCAAGATAGGGTCTTTCATGACGAAGTTCTGTATAATCACGGGTTTCTTCCTGAAGCTCGGTAACAGTGCGTGCATGTTTAAATTTCATCAGTAATTTGGCATTTCTGGGACGACAAGCCGGGGCTGAACCATGCACCGTTATGCAAACGGGCAAAGGCGATTTTACGGTTTCAACTCCTTGTTCCAGTCTACGTTTTACAACAACCTCATGTTCGTTAATAGAAATGAGTTCTTCGGCATAGGTTATTTGAGGTAAACCGAGCTTTTCGGCTGTTTGTGGCCCTACCTGAGCCGTATCTCCATCAATGGCCTGACGACCAGTAAAAATAAGATGAAATGGCTCAAGCTTTTTAATAGCAAGCGATAGAGTATACGAGGTAGCCAAGGTGTCACTACCAGCAAATTTCCTGTCGGTAATTAAAAATCCCCGATCAGCACCTCTATACAATGCTTCACGAATGATTTCAGCTGCACGCGATGGGCCCATAGTAACCACAATTACCTCTACACCTTCAAACTGATCCTTGATTTTGAGAGCCATTTCTAAGGCATTCAAATCGTCGGGGTTAAATATAGCAGGAAGAGCTGCTCTGTTGACAGTACCGTCGGCCTTCATGGCATCTTTACCAACATTGCGTGTATCTGGTACCTGTTTGGCAAGAACGATGATTCTAAACGACATAAGCTCTGAGAATTAGGAATTTTCCTTATTTAGGTTAACAAATTTTATGTTACCAGCGGGCAAAAATACAAAAAACCTTTGGGCAAAAATTTCTTCTGGGTTCATTCTAATATGAAAGCCCATACTATTTTTATAAAAGAAATGATCAAAAGATATGGTTTTAAAAAAAATTATAATTTTGCACCCACTTTGCCGATGTAGCTCAGCTGGTAGAGCAGCTGATTTGTAATCAGCCGGCCGGCGGTTCGAGTCCGTCCATCGGCTCTCTTTAAAAAATATGAAAATAATCACTTGGTAACCACCTTTATTAAGAGATTTTGTTCTTTTTATGATTTATTTTAATTTTATAGCGTCGACAAAAAGTTGCATTTGACATGGACGTAAAAATTACTACAAAGCGTATTATGGTGGTCGAAGATGATGAATTTAGTTACTTGCTGCTGAAAACTATACTTGAAAAGGAAAATTTGGAAGTAATTAGGGCAGTAAATGGTGAAGAGGCTATGGAAATATTCTCGAATGATCCAACGATTGATCTTATTTTAATGGATTTAAAATTACCCGGAATAGGTGGACTTGAAGTAACTCAAAGAATCAGAGAGATTAACAATAATGTTCCAATTATTGCAGAAACGGCCTATGCCCTTCCTCATGATAGGGAAATATGCTTAGAGGCAGGATGTAACGATTATTTGTCAAAACCCATTCGAAGAAACAATTTACTGCAAACTCTTTATAAGTATTTACTCTAAACAATAAAAATATTTTCTCATTCAAATCTTGTGAGTGTTGATTGGGCAGTGTCAATCATCTCCAAGAGCCTATCTCTAGTACGAGCTTCAGCTATAAAGCGTAAATACGGTTCGGTGTTAGAAAGTCTAATATTGAACCAACAGTCATCGAATTCAACACGATATCCATCGAAATCAAATATTTTCAATGGCGCTTTTTGGGCAAGAAAAACCCTTAGAAGTTCTTTCATGGCCTTAGTTTTATCTTTAACGAGAAAATTCATTTCTCCCGAATTATAATAATGTTGGATAGAATGAATGAATTGTGAAGGACAAATATTTTGCATTTTGAATTTGGAAAGTACGCTCAGTATTCTCAGAGCGCTCATTAGACCAGAGTCGGAAAAATAAAAATCTTTGAAATAATAATGGCCTGCAAGCTCACCTCCGAATAATCCATCTACTTCTCTTAATTTAGGTGCTGCAAACGCCCTGCCTACCTTCCAAATATAAACCTCACCACCTAATTTTTCGATATATTCCGTCACAGATTTAGAAGTGCGAATGTCATGGACGACTTTTGCCGATAATTTATTGTTTTTTAGAAAATAATGTGCTAAAACTGCTATCATCAGGTCGGGTGCAATAAAATGAGCCTGTTCATCAACAAACATCACTCGATCGGCATCACCGTCGAAAACAACGCCTAAGTCGGATTGGGTTTTTAAAACCTCTTCTTTCAATGTTTCCAAATTTTTCTCTTCCAAAGGATTGGGAAAATGATTGGGAAAACTTCCATCGGGTTCTTCGAATAAGTAAACTGGCTTTGCCCCGAATAAAATCCTTGCAAATAAACCTGCCATGCCATTCCCACAATCTATCACTATCTTAAAATTCTCAAAATCATACTGCCCTGAATGAAGTAAAAAGTCTATATATTCCGATTTTTTATCGAATTCGATGATTTTCCCTTTTATGGTATTAATGGTTGGAAGCGGTGATTGTATGAGGCTTTCCAATTGGTTCAATCCCGAATCATATCCTACGGGTAAGGCATTTTCTCTACTAATTTTCATCCCATTATACTGGGGTGGATTATGCGATGCGGTAATCATGACAGAAGCCCGAAAATCATAACGTGCTGTTGCCCAATACACCATTGGTGTTGTACACATGCTCAAATCATATACATCTGCTCCAGCAAGCGTTATTCCATCACACAATGCTTTATGAATAAGAGGTGACGATTCCCTGGCATCTCTTCCAACCAATATTTTCCCCGTCTTGAGCAAGCCAGGCAAATAATAACCAATACGAAATACGTCTTCCTCATTGAAATCTTCATTAAATATTCCCCTAATATCATAAGCCTTAAAAGCCGACATGGTATTAAATTTTTCTTTACAGCAACAAAAGTAGCTCATTGAAACGATTGAAAAAATTGCACAAAACGTATCGGTTTTGATTAAAGTACACAAATGATATCCAATCCCAAATTATAATATCCTGTAAATCAATCTTGAACAAAACATAATCTTTAAAGTCATCTGCAAACATCTATATCCACTTACTCAGGTTATAGAGGGTTTTCTTAATTTTGCGCCCTTAATTTGTTATCATTTCTTGTTCAATGACAAAAGAAATTCCTTCGAGATACAATCCTGAGGACACCGAAGACAAATGGTATTCTTACTGGGAAAGCCATGGTTTTTTTCATTCTAAACCCGATACGCGCGAACCCTATTGTATTGTAATTCCCCCACCCAATGTAACTGGTGTGCTTCACATGGGACACATGCTCAACAACACTATTCAGGATGTACTCGTGCGCAGAGCACGAATGCAAGGAAAAAATGCCCTTTGGGTGCCTGGTACCGACCATGCTTCTATAGCCACTGAAGCAAAAGTAGTAGCCAGCTTACGAGAAAAAGGAATTGAAAAATCCTCTCTCACACGCGATGAATTTCTTAGATATGCATGGGAATGGAAAGAAAAACATGGGGGCATCATTCTGCAGCAGCTTCGTAAATTGGGCGCTTCATGCGATTGGTCGAGAACAAAATTTACCATGGATCCAGATATGTATGAATCGGTGATCGATGTATTCATCGATTTATATCATAAAGGCCTCATTTATAAAGGCATCAGGATGATTAACTGGGATCCAGAGGCTTTGACGGCCTTATCAGATGAAGAAGTGGTTTATAAGGACGTTCAATCTACTCTATATTATGTAAGATATAAAGTATATGGCACTGAAGACGAGTGGATTACTATTGCAACCACCCGGCCCGAAACTATTCTTGGCGATACTGCTATATGTGTTCATCCTGAAGATGAAAGGTATCAACATTTACATGGAAGAAAAGCCATCATACCGCTCATTGACAGAGTTGTACCTATTATCACCGATGAATATATTGATAGGGAATTTGGTACAGGTTGCCTGAAAGTTACTCCAGCTCACGACATCAACGATTACAATCTTGGGTTGAAACATAAGCTCGATGTTGTTGATATTTTTAATGATAATGGAACTTTAAACGAAAAAGCGATATTATTCGTAGGTGAAGATCGTTTCGAGGTTCGTAAAAAAATTACGGAAAAATTGCGTCAGAAGGGATTTCTTGTAAAGGAAGAACCTTATGTGAACAGAATAGGCTTTAGTGAACGAACCGATGCAGTGATAGAACCACGACTCTCGCAGCAATGGTTCCTCAACATGAAACCTTTGGCTAAGCCTGCCCTCGATGTGGTGATGAACGATACCATACATTTCTTTCCTCCAAAGTTCAAAAACACTTATAAATATTGGATGGAAAATGTGAAAGATTGGTGCATCTCGAGGCAATTATGGTGGGGACACCGCATCCCGGCCTATTATTTACCTAATCGTGAAGTTATTGTTGCCAAAACTCCCGAAGAAGCCTATCAAATTGCACTGAAACAGTATCCTGAACTGAAGGATTTAAGGTTAGAGGATTTACAACAGGATGAAGACGTTCTGGACACATGGTTTTCGTCGTGGTTGTGGCCTATTTCGGTTTTTGATGGTATACGCCACCCACACAATCCCGATATTGAATATTATTATCCGACCAGCGATCTGGTAACGGCGCCTGAGATCTTGTTTTTCTGGGTAGCTCGTATGATTATGGCTGGATTGGAATATAGAAGAGAAATTCCTTTTCGCAATGTCTATTTTACAGGCATTGTTCGTGATAAGTTAGGTAGAAAAATGTCGAAACAACTGGGTAATTCACCTGATCCTATTGAATTGATCAAAAAATACAGCGCCGATGGCGTTAGGATGGGTATGTTGCTTACTTCACCCGCTGGCAATGATCTACCTTTCGATGAAGCCTTATGTGAGCAAGGCCGTAACTTCGCCAATAAAATTTGGAACGCCTTACGCCTTGTAAAAGGCTGGGAAATGGATGAAAAAATACCACAGCCTAATTATTCGGCCACTGCTTGTAAGTGGTTCGAAAACCGCTTGAATAAGTCATTGCAAATTGTTGAAGATCACTTTGGAAAATACCGCATTTCAGATGCTCTCATGGAAGTCTATCGACTGATGTGGGATGATTTCTGTTCGTGGTTGCTCGAAATTGTTAAGCCTCCCTTTCAACAACCTATCGATAAGTCGACTTACCAAAGTGTAATTAATTTTTTCGATACTTTATTACGAATACTTCATCCCTTTATGCCTTTTATTACAGAAGAAATATGGCAACATCTTCGAACACGAGCTGAAAACGAATCTATTATGCTCGCACCTTGGCCTAAAATTCATGAAGTAGATGAAACTATGCTAAATGATTTCGAATTTACTCGTGAAGTCATCGTCAATATCCGCAGTCTGAGACAAAATCACAATATTTCTCCCAAAAAGATCTTAGAATTGTACTACAATGATTCGGGCCAATCTCATCTAAGCCCCAACTTTGAATCTATCATTGCCAAACTCACTAAGGTATCGAAGATTGAGCCTTTTACGGCTAATATAGAAAATGCTCTCACATTCATTGTGAAATCGACAGAGTTTTATATACCAGCTCCACAAAATTTCGATTTGGAAAACGAAAGGAAAAAATTGCAAGAGGAACTCGAATACAATGAAAGATTTCTTTCCTCAGTGGAAACTAAACTAAATAATGAAGGTTTTAGGAAAAATGCCTCACCAAAAGTGATCGAAAACGAGTTAAGGAAGAAAGCCGATGCAGAAGCACGAATACAACTGCTGAGGGAAAAATTAGACATACTCAAAGAATAAACTTTTGTCAGAAGCAAGGTTGAGCAAACCTTTGTAAATAGTAAAAAAGGCTGAAAACCCATTTCCAAAGCCTATCCTTATCCATCTCAAAAAAGCATAGAAATCAAAAAAGGTTTGAGGAAATGGTTCATTGTTTCAAAAATTTTCGCAAGGCAATTCTCCTCTAGATTTAAGGCATTTCCCCTTTCTCAAAGGAATACGCAATGAGAGATAGATATCGGCATTGTCTAAGTCGCCAGTTCTTAAAAACATCCCCAGATTGTCGGTACCAAGAGTAAATGAGTACAGTCTGAACCAAAGCCCTAGGCGCGGAGTTTGATAACGATAAAAGCTTAAAGGAATTCCAAGTTCGAATGCCGGAGTTTCATATCTTGGCATAACATAAATGACATTTGCTCGTTTAACGGCTTGGTCACCCATGATAGGAAGGGCTTGAAAAGCCATGGCATGCAAATAATAATTTTGACTGAAATGGTAATCGAACTGAATACTAAAAGCCGTAGGCAAGCCCACGGAAAATGAGCTATCGATCAGCGAAGCATTAGGGCTTCCATAAAAACGATTGCTGATGTCAAATACTACCTCGTTAATAGTAGAATAACTAAATTCTCTGGCATTTTCCCAAAAATGGCTTACTCCGTCGAATAGATGTTTTTGGGCATTTTCTGAGAAATGAATACTTCCAATATCGAGCAACGACAAACCTAAACGAAAAACATAAGGCTCGAATCTTGCTTCGCAAGGCCTACCCGGGAAAAGTCTTCTCAATTCTCTCTCGGTTTTTATAAATGTGACTCCCAGATCGAAGCTAAAACCATGACCTAGTGTGTATCCGTATGGACCGGGAAAGTCATTGTTAGTATAATCCACAGGTAAAGCAATCCCAGCCTTTGCATTCAAATTCCGAATATCCATAGTAGAATCGTTCAGTACTACATAACGTACATTATCAATATCAGCATAATAGCCTGCGTGCCCCCATAAATATTTGATTGTTATACCGGCTGTCCAAAGGTCAAACCTCTCTCTTTTTATTGTGCGACCAATATTCAGCCCTAATTCCGTCCAAACGAGTCCAGCCGTATAGATATTAAAGTCGTTATATTCAATATTGTGCTGAGCTTGGTGTTCCAGCCCATAATACCCAAAATTAGCTATATCGTAAGGGATGCGATCGCCTGAAGCAGCCTCACGTGATTGGAGAATTAAACCCAAACTGTATCCTCGGGTAACATCTATAAACATACCCGAGGGAAGTAAAGCACGATTCTGAGTATAAAAATTTCGCATAAAGGTTCCATCTTTTGCTAAAAAAGAGCGATCATATTTACCATAAGTCGGGAAAACATAATCCTTGCGTAAAAGATCAGTAGGGTTAAAATCGGAGCGTGGAATGTAAAATGCATTGTTCTGACCGAAGACTTCGACACCTAAAACATTGAAATCCAACCAATAAGGCGAATAAAGCGCCGAAGATGGATTCAATTGTTGCCCATGAATTCCAGCATAGTTCCCAACTGAAAGTCCTGGAGTCTCCTGAGCACTCAGCCCAATAGTTTCTATTAAATAGATAAAAATTAATGTTATTTTGAATAAAAACTTCATTCCCCTCGTCCACTTCATTAGATTAATTCTTGTGTTTCATAAAAGACAAACTTAAAAAGCGTCGAGTGTAGGCAGCCTCTCAAATTTTTAACGAATTTTCTTTCTGTATGTTATTTGTAAAGGAAGATGTATTTCATCATCAAGAATCATTATATTGATAATCAATAGATTATGTTGTAAAATAATTTTAAAATGTGAATAAAAATTGGAAAATTTAAAATACGGAATACTGACGAAAAGCGATGAATACTATTATCTTTGCAAATGTTTAAAAATAAACGAGCCAAAAACGAACAATGAAGAACATCAGATATTGGGTGGCTTTTATTTCTATTTTGATTGTTTATGGAATTGCAGGAGAAAACAAGGCTTCTAATATTCATGGTCGGGACGATTTGCCTGCAGAGCCTCCAATTATTGCTTCAAAAGCCGATACTATATCAAAAGCCATTGATAAAATCATTCATCAAGCTCATTTTAACGGAAGCATTTTAGTAGGATACAAAGATTATGTGCTATATGAAAACGCTATTGGATTAATTAATTTGAAAACCAACGACAGCTTATCGTCAGAAACGCCATTTCAACTGGCCTCTGTTAGTAAATCGTTTACTGCACTGGCTATATTGATGCTGGTGCAAGACAGTCTCATTCGTCTTGATGAAAAAGTAAAACATTACATTCAAGAGTTTCCATATCCTACGGTAACAGTGAGGCATTTACTCAATCATACATCCGGAATTCCTAATTATTTTAAACTCGCCGCACAGTATTGGCCAAAAAATAAACCCATGAACAACGAAGATATGTTAGTACTTCTGGTGAAACATAAACTTCGATTACAATTTACGCCTGGTACAAACTTTCGTTATTCCAATACGGGTTATGCAATTTTAGCCTTGTTGGTAGAAAGAGTGAGTAAAACACCTTTTGATGAATTTTTGAAGAATAGAATTTTCCTCCCTTTAGGTATGCAAAATACCTTCACCTATGATCGCCAAATAATGGATACGCTTACTATTGCCTTAGGGCATCGTTCAAACCGTCCCAACCCTTCCCTCTTCGACTTTGATCCTGTGGATGAAGTATTAGGTGATAAAAGCATCTTTTCAACACCTGCAGATCTTTTCCTATATAATCGTGCATGGACTACTGATATTCTGATTAACGAAAATCTCAGAAAAGAAGCCTTTACTCGTGCAACCCTCAAAAATCGCAAGGTGGTGGATTATGGCTTTGGTTGGAGATTTAAAAAGGTAGATGGAAAAGATATTATCTATCATAACGGACTTTGGCATGGTTTTACTGCTACATTCACTCGCATTCCAGATAGTGAAATCACTGTTATTATCCTCAATAACACTAATGCCCATGTTTCAACCTTAGCTCATCAAATTATAAAAGAAATTACCCCATTACTCGAACTCGATCATAAGCAGGATAACATTTCTGCTAATTGAATCTTTCCTCTTAAACATTTTTTTAACCTTGATTCTATCCTAAAATACCAAGTATAATTGTTTTGCCTTTTAATAATGGCTTATAAATTAATATATTAAAAATATTATCTAAAATGGACTCGACATGAAAAATAAAAATACCATATTAGTTCCCACTGATTTTACCGAAGTAGCTAACAATGCAATTCATCAGGCATCTGAAGCAGCACGTTATCTGGGGTTCAGAATAATCTTGCTTCATGTTATCGATAAGAACACAAAAACAGCACTAAAAAAGGAGAATCTTTCGGAAGAGACTATAAATCAAAGACTTCAAGATATTTGCAACCAAATTACGATTACTTTTGGCATTCAGGCCGATTACATAGCTCGTGAGGGCAACATTTTCACAACCATAGGAGAAGTAGCCAAAGAAATTGACGCGCGTTTAATATACATGGGCACGCATGGCAAGGTCGGTTTAGAGCAAAAAATAACTGGAAGTTATGCCCTAAAAGTCATTATTAGTTGTCCAGCTCCTGTTATCGTGGTTCAGAAAAAAACTTTTTCAAATGGTTATCATAAAATTGTTCTTCCTATTACTTCGGCAAACAGTTTATGGGAGAAAACCAAGTGGGCAGCATATATTGCCACAGGCTTCAATGCAGTTATTTACATTTATCAATTCCCTGGAGAAGACATCAAAGAAGCCGTACAAACCATTGCTACCTATTTCAATCAAAATGGCATTAGATACCAGATTAAGGAAGCCGAAAAATCATCCGATCTGAGTAAACTGGTAATCGATTATGCCACTTCTATAGAAGCCGACCTCATCATGATTATGACTAATCCCGAAAAAGGATTGCCCTCATTTATCTTTGGTAGTTACGACGAAGACATCATCTTTAATACTTCCCAAATACCTGTGATGTGCGTCAACCCAAGAGAATTGACTTGGAATACTTTTATCGATTATTGACAACAAGTTTCAGATAATTTCCACTTAGCCTAAAAAATGATAAATGCGCAACCATTTTGAGGCAGTCTTTCCTTGTGATTAAAAAAATTATTTCTCAATATGTTAAACCAAATGTTTGTTTTCCTTTCAAATAGAGGAAATTAAAATATTAAATTTTATGTCTTTTTACAAAGCATTATTTGCTAGCTTTCTATTCATTTTTATTTATTCTACTGAAAACTCTTTTGGGCAAAACGTAGGCCAAGGGGGGCAAAGTAATCAACGTAGCACATCTGGAAATCTTTCGAATCAGAGGATAGGTGTTTTAAAAGGGCGCATAATAGATCAAAATTCGAAGACGCCACTCGAATACGCCAACATTGCCATATTTCGCAAACGTGATTCGGCTCTCATTAATGGAGCAGTTACTGACGAAAAAGGCGATTTTATCATAGATAAGCTACCTTTGGGGCGCTTCTTTATCAAACTTTCTTTTATAGGATATTCTACACGCACTATAGATTCCATTTTTATTACACCCAAACAACCCGAAGTAAATTTGGGAACATTAAGAATCAAACTGGTTGAAAATAATCTTCAAGGTGTGGAAATCACCGAAAAAAGAGCACCCATTGAATACAACCTCGACAAAAAGGTGTACAATGTTGACCAAAATATTGTAAGCATGGGTGGTACGGCTATAGACATCATGCAAACGATTCCTGCGGTACAAGTTGATATCGACGGTAATGTCAGTTTGAGAGGATCAGGCAATGTCAACATTCTCATCGACGGCAAGCCGAGCAACCTCGTTAGCCTCGACCAATTACCTTCCAGTATGGTAGAACGTGTAGAAATTGTAACCAATCCTTCAGCTCGGTATGATCCGGATGGAACTACAGGTATTATTAATATCATACTTAAAAAAAATAGAGCAGAAGGATTTAATGGAATGGTAAGTGTAAATGCAGGAACAAACGATAAATACAACGCTTCGGCCAATCTCAACTATCGTGTGAAAAAATTCAACTTCTTTACAACCTATAATTTCAGACAATTTACTAACGAAGGAACTAGCCTTTTACATCGCGAAACTAATATTAATGATACTCTTTCTTATTTAGACCAGAGCGGGAATTCGCGCCGCAAAGGAAATTTTCACAATTTTTTGTTAGGAACAGATTTCTTTATTGATAACTACAATACTTTATCATTGAGTGGAATGTACAATATCAGGAAAAACGAAGGAAAGGAGTATATGGATAATCTGAACACCAATTATTTGCATGACACGCTGAGTCAATTTTATCGTAATTCTGCTAACACAAACGATAATTCGGGTTATCAAGGAATTCTTAATTACAAACGAACCTTCGACGATAAGGCTAAGGAATTAACTGCTGATGTTTTTTATTCTTACTCCGACGGTAGTTCCGATAATTTAATTACCCAACAATATGCTCAGTTTTCCAATGGATGGCCTGCACGACTTATTCAGCAGAAGACAATTTCTGATAACAGCCGTAGCACTCTGACAGCACAAACCGACTATGTGACCAGTTTATGGGCTGGTCGACTTGAAACGGGCTATAAATACCGTTATTCAAGCGAAGATTCTGACTATGGTTTTTATAATTATGATTCGACTTTTGGATGGGTAAGCGACCTTAGCCGCAGCAATCGTTTCAAATATTCAGAATCTATTCATGCAGCCTATCTTATTTATACCCGCGAAATTACCGATAAATTATACCTTCAGGGTGGCCTCAGAGCCGAGGCAGCTCAAACAGAAAGCAACCAGGTAACTCAGGACTCTATTTTTAAGAACGATTATTTTAGCCTCTTTCCCACTTTACATATTCGCTACAATTTTAACGACAAAAACCTAATTCAATTTAGTTATTCACGACGAGTAAACCGACCTTGGAGTCGTTTCCTCAATCCTTTTATCGATTATTCCGATCCTTTGAATCTCTCAGCAGGTAATCCCGCCCTTAAGCCCGAGTATAGCAATAGCCTTGAATTGGGTTCTACTTTACAAATTGGCAACACTACCTTTACTCCTTCTGTTTTCTATACAAATACTAGTGGAGTTATTTCGCGTATTATGTCGGTTGACAACAATGGTATTTCATTTACTACATTCAAAAATCAAAACAAATCTTCAGCCGCTGGTATCGAATTAATTCTTACACAGCAATTTTTCAAATGGTGGAGATTAAATACCAACTTCAGTTATTATCATGCCGAAGTAGATGGACCAGATGTTACCCAACAAACAGCTTCGAGTAATTCATGGACTTTCAGGCTAAATTCTTTGATGAGCATTCCACGCATGGCTGATATTCAAATTAATTTTAATTATAATTCACCAATGGTTTTCAACCCTTCTACTGGCCGTCATGGTGGCGGGGGCACTCAGGGTAAAATGGACGAAAATTATTGGGCTGATTTAGGCCTAAAAAAGGACTTCCTCGATGGAAATTTAAGCCTTTCAGTCCGATTAAGCGATGTTTTTAAAACCATGAAATTCAATATGACTACTTATGGCAGTAACTTTACTTCAACGAGCGAACGTACTCGCGATAGTAGAATCTTATTCGTGGGGCTTTCTTATAAATTCAACGATTATAAACGGCGCCAGCAAAAATTGCAAGATATGATACAAGAGTTGGATGGATTCGAATAAATTCTCATCTTAACTCTGAGGAAAAGGGTAAATTTGCACCCTTTAATACCGATTATGGATTATCGCAAAATAATCGAACAACCTATATTTCAATTGATTCGTCAAGTTGCAAAAAATCAGAACATAGAAGTTTATGTAGTAGGAGGTTTTGTACGGGATTTATTGCTGGGTTATGAATCGAAAGACATTGACTTTCTTGTAATTGGCGATGGAATTGAATTTGCTCGATCAGTTACAGAAGCCATGCTACCACAGCCTAAAGTTTCTATTTATAAAACTTTTGGTACTGCAAGTTTGATTTATTCCAACCATGAAAATTGGAAATTAGAATTTGTGGGTGCCAGAAAAGAATCCTATCACCAAGATTCACGTAAACCCGATGTAGAACCTGGCAGCCTCGAAGATGATTTAAAACGCAGAGATTTTACGATCAACGCCTTGGCAATAAGCTTAAACGATAAAAACCTTGGATCATTGATCGACCCTTTTGGAGGAAAGCATGACCTCAAACATAAAATTATTCGTACGCCATTAGACCCCTCTATTACTTTCTCGGACGATCCTCTTAGGATGATGCGTGCTATCAGGTTTGCTACTCATCTAAACTTTACAATTCACTCCCAAGTCTTTAATTCTATCAAGGAGAATGCAGCTCGAATCCAAATCGTTTCGATGGAACGTATTATCGATGAGTTCAATAAAATACTCAGCTGCCCGAAGCCTTCCATAGGTTTAAATTTGTTACATGCTTCAGGATTACTACAACAGTTTTTCCCCGAATTTATAGCCCTCGAAGGTATAGAATATATCGATGGCAAAGGACATAAAGATAATTACAAACATACATTGGAAGTACTTGACAAGCTATCTCAAAAATCAGATAATCTGTGGTTGAGATGGGCTGCATTGTTACATGACATTGGCAAGCCTGCCACTCGACGCTTTGATAAAGAAACTGGCTGGACTTTTCATGGACATGATATCAAAGGAGCTAAAATGACGGTGCAGATTTTCAGAAGATTTAAACTTCCCATGAACGAAAAACTGGATTATGTTTCGAAATTAGTGATGCTGCATTTGCGTCCTATAGCCCTTGTTGATAAAGGTGTAACCGATTCGGCTATACGCCGTTTAATTTTTGAGGCCGGAGATTTGATCAATGACCTGATGACTCTTTGTGAGGCCGATGTTACCTCGAAAAATCCAGATAAAGTCAGAAAATATCACGAATCTTTTCAACAAGTAAGAAAGAGAATAGAAGAAGTAGAAGAAAGAGATCGAATTAGAAATTTCCAACCTCCTATAACAGGCGACATCATCATGGAAGCCTTCGACATACCTCCCTCTCACCCTGTAGGCCTTCTAAAAAACTCCATCAAAGAAGCTATTCTTGAGGGAACTATTCATAACGATTACGAAGAAGCCTTTGATTTCATGCTGAAAGAAGGTAAAAATATGGGTCTGATACCTGCTAACAACATTCAAACTATAAAAGAAAAATATCTTACCCTACACAAAGAGCTAAATTCCCCTAATCAAAATTGAAGTATTCCATCTCTATGATAGGTTTTGTTAAATATTTGGGGAAAATATTTGGTTCTTCCAAAAGACTCACATGCTTTCTTTATTAGAAGAAAATTCGCAAGGGATTTCAACATAGAATTTTGTGCCTTGCCCACTCTGGCTCTCTACATGAATATGTCCTCTCATTTTATCGACAAGTTCTTTTACGAGCAGCAGACCAAGGCCAGTACCTTTTTCATGATTAGTTCCTTCCTTGCTTGTAACATCATCAATAAGGAATAGCTGACTCAATTCCTCTTGCGTCATTCCCATACCTGTGTCAGCTACTGAAAACACCATCCAACAATCGGAACCATTCGGTTGAACAGCAGAATAATGATGAGGTATAATTACGCTAATCATTACTTCACCACCTGGATATGAATATTTTACGGCATTAGAAACAAGATTGCGCAAAATAGTACCCAAAATATCAGGGTCGGCATAAATATCTACGTCGTGAGGAATATCCGTAAGCAAACTAATGTTTTTTTGAGCCGCAGTTAAGCTCATTAAGCTTACTATATCCTTTATGAAACTCGTTATATTGAAAACTCTCGGTCTAAATTCAATCATTCCACTTTGAGCTCGCGACCAGCTTAAAAGATTGTTTAAGAGTTCGAGTACATTGCTCGAACTGTTCCTTATCATGTGTATATATTGGATTTTCACTTCATCATCCAATTGATGATAGTCATCGAGCAAAACATCGCAAAGTCCTAATATTGAGGCGAAAGGACTTCGTAAATCGTGTGCAAGTATGGAGATGAAACGGTCTTTTGTTGCAACAGCTATTTTTAATTGACCCTCACTTTTTTTAAGTATTTCCTGCTTGAGTAATTTTTCCGTAATATCTGTCAATATTATCATCCCTTGAAATATCTGATTATTGTCATCTTTCATGGGGACTATAACCACTTGATAATTTCTTTGATTAATTGTGGTATCAAAAGCTGAGCCTTCATCTTTGAATACACTTTCCAATTTTTGAGATAGCTCTTCTCGTCGAGCATCGGGTAAAAATTGCCTAAGCGAAGCACCCTCGAAGTTATTGGCTGAAAATCCAAGTTCTTTTAAAACAGGCCCTTCGGATAATATACAAATTAAATCCTTGTTGAACACTAACACGGCGGTGTCAGGAAGATTTTTTGCCAAATATCTGTACATGAGGTTTCGTTGACGAAGTTCATGCTCCTGATTCTTCATCAATGTGATATCTTCCTTAATAGCCACAAAATGAGTTATTTTACCAGATGCATCTTTTACAGGCGAAATGACGGCTTTTTCCCAATAAAAAGTGCCATCCTTTTTCTTATTATACAGCTCGCCCGTCCATACACGTCCTTGGGTAATCGTATCCCACAAATCTTTATAAAAGGCATTAGAATGATAACCCGATTTCAGAATTCTTGGATTCTTTCCTTTAGCTTCATCGAGGGTATAGCCAGTAATGGAAGTAAAAAAGGGATTAACATAAATGATATCTCCTACATCATTAGTAAGCACAAGGCTCACAGCCATTTGTCGGATAGCCTCCCGGAGAATCAAGTTTTCCTGTATTAATTTCTGGTGTTCTGTAATATCACGAACCGCCCCTACTCTCACTTTTTTACCCCTATAAATAAAAGGTTTGCTAAGAATTTCGACATCAATAACTGTATGATCCGCACCACTTAGTTGTGTCTGATAATTAACCTCATTTCTATTATCTCTTGAGAGCTCTATAGCTCTTTGCCTGTCATTTTCAACAACAAAATCATATAAATCATTTCCCTTCAAGACTTCGGGTGTCATTTTTAGCATTTGAGAAAATCGTGAATTTGTACTAAGTATCAGACCCCGATCATGTAATACGATACCTTCGAAGGCTGCCTCGCTCAGTGTCTCAAACTCTCTACGGGCATTTCTAATTCTTCTAAAATGAATAAGGAGAAAAATTCCAGTAATAAGTATAATTATGATGCCGACACCTATAAATAATTGACCCCTTTGCATTCTTTGCAAAATGACTTTTTCTTGTTGTTCGAGAGAATATATACGAAAAGCCTGACCGATATCGTAGAAATTACTTCTCGCCCATACAAAGCGAATAGAATCAGAATAATATAAACTCTTACGATAATTTTGTATTGCTGAGTCAAAAACTCCTATTCTATTATATAGCTCACCCATTTTCCGGTATGCTTCTATCGTACAATCAATAAGATTAATTTTTCGGCATAATGCTATTCTTTGCTTATTTATTTCGATAGCCTGCAAAAAGTCTGCTTTCCCTTGGTACACCATTATTAATTTGCCTAAAATTTCGACTTTATACCTGTCTGATTTCAGATTTTCAGCAATTTGTAAACCTGTGTTGAGATTTTGAAGTGCCGAAACATCATCACCTTGGGAAAATCTCACTTCTCCTTTTAGAATATAAAGACTAATTCTCAGCTCATCAGCTTCTCTATTTTCCTTAGGGTATACACTGTTCAAAAGAGACATTGCTTTATCGATGGTTTCAAGAGTTTTTGTATAATCTTGTTTCTTCAGATATACGGATGCTATATAAGTCAGAGAATAGGCTACATGCAATGAATTACCTAACTTTTCTCGCAATTGTAAAGCTTGATTCATATAATACAATGCCGAATCCAATTCAAACATTTCTCTTTTACATATACCCAAATTATTAAGAACCACCGACATGCCATATTGATGGTTTATTTGAGAAAATATATTATAAGCCTGTCGGTAATTTTGCATGGGATAATCATAGATATGTTGGGCATAAGAAACATTTCCGATATTAATCAAGGCCCAAGCCATTTCTTTAAGCTGGCCAGCATCACGATAAATTAGATAAGATTTTAAATAAGAATCCATTGCACTAAAAACGAACATTTTCTCGAGAAAGAGATCACCCAACAAACCTGAAATTTCGGCTTCTTTTTGTTTATTTCCTATTTCCTGTGCTAATTGTATGGCTGTCTGCAGAAATTGTATGGCTTTATCAGGATTACTAAGGGTAATTTCTGTAGATAAATCTATTAAATTTTTTATTTGTATTTCCTTGTTTACACCAAGATTCCTATTCACTTCATAGATGCGCAAAAGACTATCGTAACGAGAAAAATTCTGCGCACTAACCCATTGTATTTGTAGGAGCAAACATAGGGACAAGAAAATGAGAAGAGATTTTTTTATATAAAACATAAATTTATAGAACGCAGATTAATACACGTTTGAATTTGGTGTACAAATTAAAACTAAATTTTTATAACTATTAGCATCGGCTGTCATAAAATTAACACTCTAAAAGAAAAATTGAGAAATTAACATGATCTGGAACACTATTTTGCTTCAATTGGGCGAAAAAAAGAGCCCTGTTATGAAAGTAACAGAGCTCGACGTATAAAATTTGAGCGATAAAAATTTATAAAGCATGAACCGTTTCGAGTATCTCCATGCCTTTTTTAACTGCTTGTAAGTTAAGTGGGATAAGGTTATGATGCCTTGCAGGGAGTGATTTTTCCAAACCTTTTTCTATATTTTCGAGTTTGACTATAGGTTTTAGTTTCAGATAAGCTCCCAGAATGATCATATTAAAGATTTTAGTAGCTCCCATTTTTGCAGCTTCTGTAGTTGCTTCGACCTTATAAATATGAATGTCCTTCCGCTGAGGAGGTCGGGTAATACCATTAGGATCGTAAAGAAGAAGGCCTCCTGGTTTAACACTGCTTTCGAATTTATCGAGGGATTGTTGGTTCAGAATAATTGCAGTGTCGAACTGACTAAGCACAGGACTGCTGATTCTTTCATCACTTAAGATTACAATGACATTGGCAGTGCCTCCCCGCATTTCTGGACCATAAGAAGGCATCCAGCTTACTTCTTGTCCTTGCATGAGGCCAGAATAAGCCAGTATCTTACCCAAAGAAAGGACTCCCTGTCCTCCAAATCCGGCTATGATAATTTCTTCGGTCATAATGAATATTTTTAAATTTTTATTCAGATTTTTTCACCAATTCGCCATTTACTTTCAAATCACCCAATGGATAAAATGGCAACATGTTTTCCTCAAGCCATTTATTAGCTTGTAATGGAGTTAATTTCCAACCCGAATTGCAATTAGATACAACTTCGACAAAACTAACTCCTCGATTGAGTTTTTGGTTTTCGAATGCCATTCGTATAGCCTTTTTAGCTCTTCTAACCAGAGCCGCGGTATGCACGGCCTGACGCGTGACATAATAAGTCCCTGGCAACAGGGCTAACAACTCGGTAATTTTCAAAGGATTACCCATCATTTGCACATCACGGCCATAAGGGGAAGTGCTGGTAAGCATTCCTGGTAAGGTGGTAGGAGCCATCTGACCGCCTGTCATACCATAAATGGCATTATTAATGAAAATGATAGTTATATTTTCGCCACGATTACAAGCGTGTAGGGTCTCATTAGTTCCAATGGCGGCAAGGTCGCCATCGCCTTGATAAGTAAAAACAAACTTTTCGGGATAAACACGTTTGATGGCTGTGGCAAGAGCCGGTGCTCTTCCATGTGCTGCCTCTTGCATATCTATGTCGAAATAATTGTATGCCAATACGGAGCATCCTACAGGAGCTACTCCTATAACTTCACTTTGTATCCCCATTTCTTCAATGACTTCGGCAATGAGCCGGTGTGTAGTACCATGACCACATCCAGGACAGTAATGCAGTACATTATCCGTGAGAACACTGGTTTTTTTGTAAACTAAATTTTCTGGTGTACGAATTTCGGGTATATCAAAATTTTGTGTCATTTTTCAATCTCCAATTATTTGTTTTTCCAATGCATCTAATACTTCAACCGGTGAAGGAATCATGCCACCAAAGCGGCCATAATGTTTCACCTTAATTCTATCGTGCGATCCTATCCGAACATCTTCTATCATTTGTCCGGCATTAAGCTCGACAACCAAAATGCCTTTCACCTGATTAGAAAGCTGTTCGACTATAGCATAAGGGAATGGATATAGGGTAATAGGACGTAATAAGCCAACTTTTATTCCCTTAGCCCTACCTAAATCCATAGCCTTCTGGCAAATACGAGCCGATGAACCAAATGCCACTAAAAGATATTCGGCATCTTCGCATTGCAGCGTTTCATACCTTACTTCCGATGCCTCAATTTTACGATACTTTTCTTGTAGTTTTAGATTATGTTTTTCCTGCTTACTAGGGTCTAATTCCAAGGATGTAATAATACGGCGGTCTTTACCTGGTTTTTTCCCTGTTGTAGCCCAAGGATAAAGTTCATCTATCTGTTGATTCGTGAGCCTTGGTTGTTGCTCACTCAATTCTACCTTTTCCATCATTTGCCCAATTACTCCATCCGATAGCATCATGACAGGATTGCGATACTTAAAGGCCAGCTCGAAACCTAAACTTACAAAGTCAAACATTTCCTGAACCGATGAAGGAGCCAGAACAATCAACCTGTAATCTCCATGTCCTCCACCTTTAGTGGCCTGAAAATAATCACTTTGCGAGGGTTGTATAGTTCCAAGGCCAGGACCTCCTCTTACTACATTCAATATTAAACAGGGTAATTCTGAACCTGCTATATAGGAAATACCCTCTTGCATAAGACTGATGCCGGGGCTTGAAGAAGAAGTTAAAGCCCGCTTACCACAAGCAGCAGCACCATACACCATGTTGATAGCTCCGAGTTCACTTTCCGATTGAAGCACAACCATACCAGTGCGCTCATAAGGTTTTTCTGCCATTAAATACTCCATGACTTCACTCTGCGGTGTAATAGGATACCCAAAATAAGCATCCGCCCCCACCCTGATAGCAGCTTCAGCAAATGCTTCGTTGCCTTTCATTAACATTAATTCTTTCATGCCTTTTCTTTTAAAAGTTGTTAAACCTTAGCTCTATAAACAGTGATAACCCCATCAGGACATACTATTGCACAATTTGAACATCCATTGCAACTTCCGTTCACCTTGATTGCATAATGATATCCTTTGCTATTCACCTCGGCCGACATGGCCAGCACATCTAAAGGACAGGCAGCATTACAAAGTTCACAGCCTTTACAGTGTTCGATATCTATGACTACATCTCCTTGTACTTTTGCCATATAACTGATTTTTAGTTTATAACGTTGATCTCGTTTGAATGGACGAAATTAAACATTATAATTCGGATGATGAAAATGTTTATATCGATTTTAGCCTCAAATTTGGCTAATTTAAAATAATTCTAAATTAGAAATTACTATTTAAAAAATTATATTACAATGATTTACATAATGTACCCCATGAATATAAAAATTTTCTTTAATTTTAACAGATAATTTTTTGACTCTTTCCCTCTATAAAAAATTAAATTGTAAGATTGCTTATTGGTTTATATTAATCCTGCGGAAAATACAAAAAGTAAGTCTTAAGAAAATCATCATTACGACTGTGTGACCAATGCCCTGAAGTCTCCTCCCGTTGGAATTTGAAATAGCTTCAACTCAAAATAGGGCAAAACCGCAATCAAATGGTCGAAAATATCGGCCTGAATCTTTTCATAGTTTTCCCATTGGGTGGTTTTTGCGAAGCAATAAACTTGCAAAGGTATTCCCTTTTCATTAGGAGCTAATTGCCTTACCATCATAGTCATTCCCTGATGTACATTGGTATTATTTTTCAAATATTCTAATACATAAGCTCTAAATATTCCCAAATTAGTCTGACGACGGCCATTAACAATCACTGTATCGTCGAAACCAAATTGCTGGTTGTATTGTAGAAGTTCTTCTTCTTTTTGCAAGACATAATTCTTAATGAGTTTGAATTGGGTAAATTGTTCTAACATTTCGGGAGTACAAAATTTTACACTTCCCATGTCAATTTGGAGGGAGCGTGCGATGCGTCTTACGCCGGCTTCTTCCATTCCTCTCCAATTGCGAAATGAATCGGAAACCAAAGTGTAAGCTGGTACAAAGGAAATCGTCTTATCGAAATTTTCGATTTTCACTGTTGTTAACGTAATCTCTAGTACATTACCATCTGCTTCATGCTTTGGTATGGTAATCCAATCGCCAATCATTATCATATTATTTGCCGAAAGCTGGATGCCAGCAACGAAACCAAGAATACTATCTCTAAATATCAACATCAAAATAGCTGATATGGCACCCAACCCACCAAGAATTGCTAAAGGATTTCGATTAAGCAAAATGCCAATAATTACCACTGCCCCTATAAAATATATGATGATTTTCAAGACCTGCACAAATCCCTTGATGGGTTTATTCTTCGCTATTGGGGTAGTTAAATATAGATCATGAACAGCATTCAGACAAGCATCAATAGTGATGAGGAAAACAAAAACAATATATATAGATACAAGAGTATCAAGAAAAGCTATTAATCCCGTCATATCGCTAATGACGATAGGAAGCAGTCCCTTGAAAAGAAAAGCAGGCACTAAATAGCAGAGCCTTTTAAAAAATTTACGTCTTAAAAGAAAATCGTCAAACTGACTTTTCGATCGGCTGGCAATCCGCTTAACAATTCTATAAACAATATCACGTACCAAATAATAAATGAGCACAGATAGAATTAACGACGAAATAAGCCAGATATAATCAGCAATTTTATCGGCCAAGAAATCAGAAAATCCCACCGAAATTAGCCAATCTTCAAACTGTAAACTAAGTTCCTTTAAGTATTTATCCATCGATTCTATTTTTTATAGTACATCATCATGAAAGTCACATCATGACTATCATTCTATTCTTAATTCAATAATCTCATCTATTATCAATTTACAAAAATACAAACATCATTATTCTAAAAGCAAGCATCGCTGTAATATCAATACAAGGAATTTTATATGAGAGTAATAAAATTTTCGAAATAGCCTCTTCATCCTGTTTTCAAAATGGAGAAACTCTTTCTTCATTTAAGTTTCAAAATCCGAAAAAACTTTATGTTCTTTAAAATCATCAAAATGATATCAGCTCTTCAAAACACTCATAAAATACCCATTCTATTGCATGTTGGCTATGGAAGGTTTATATCTACTAACCACTTACCATGCCGTCGGATGATGAGGAAATTCTCCTTTGTATCATCCCAAATTAAAAAACATCTTGCTGTATCTCCTTTTACTTCAATCTTCTCGATTTTATAGTTAACAGGATGAAATTTAATAGTTCCATTGGAAAAAAGGAATGTTTCGGCATTAATCAGATGGCTGTAAGTACTTGAGGTGGCATAATTTCGGGCATGACTAAAATTACCAGTACTGATATCGTGAAGAAAAATTTCTACAACTTCCTGAGGATTATTGGAAGAATTACATCCTGCAAAAAATATAAAGAAAAGTAAGAAGAATAACCCAAGTTTTTTATTCATAAGCAAAGATTTTAATCAGAGGATGTGAATTTTAACGATTTTAAAGTTATTCGCTTGTGCAAGGTTAATCTTTCAAGTAATAATCTATAGTGCTCACCACGCGGATATTTTTGATGTAGGGAGTATTGGCATCGCGGTCGCTAATCGTAATTTGACCTTGATTGGCGCTTTTTATTTTCCCCAGTTTGGAGTTTGAATCTCTAGCAAACTTTTCAGCTGCAATGCGAGCATTCTTAGTTGCTTCTTCTATCATTTGGGGTTTAATGTCGTTGAGCTTCGTAAACAAATACTGTACATTATATTGATATTCATCACCCCCAACGGCTATCCCTTTTTGCAGCAATTCACCCTGTTCACTCATCAATCGCCTAACCAGCTCCACATTATCCGACATCACGGTAATGACAGAAGTAATATTGTAGCGATAAGGCGAAGGAACAGATCGATAGCGGTCGGCTTCCATATCGATTACCTGAGGTGCCGAAATGCTTATCTCATTGTCATTAATACCATTCTTCTTCAAGAAAGCAACGATGGCTTCGTTTTTTGCCTTTAGTTCGTCATACAATACTAATAAGTCATTCCCAACTTCCTTAAAGGGTAAGGGCCAAATGACACGGTTCGCTGGGACTTCCATCTCAGACAAGCCTTTTACGCTTACTACTCGATCACGTTCCGAGAAAATCTTAATGCCTCCCTTTATCATCGAACCCAGTAAAATAAGACCAATGGCTAATATAATGGATTCAGGAATCTTATTTTCCATAGCTTATTTTTTTAATTGTGAAGAACAGCAAAAATATGGAATTACGAAGACAATAACAAAATTTGAGAAAATATAATAAAGTGAAAGAGAAAAAATATATCGAATAGGATTTTTGCTTGATGATTAGGAAATATAGCTATACTTTTGCAGTAAAAATATTTCATGCAGGTGAATATAATACAACATCTGCTTAAAAACTCAAAACTATGAAAAAGCATAATTTTAATGCGGGACCTTCTATATTACCGCGAGTTGCCATTGAGAACACAGCTCAAGCCATACTCGATTTAAACCAGACGGGTTTGAGCATTCTGGAAATCTCACATCGTAGCAAAGATTTTCAGGCTATCATCGATGAAGCCGTTGCACTTTTCAAAGAATTATTACATATCCCTGAGGGATATCATGTACTTTTCCTTGGAGGAGGTGCATCTTTACAATTTTGTATGGTTCCATTCAACCTCTTAAACAAGAAAGCAGCTTATCTTGAAACAGGTGTTTGGGCTAAAAAAGCCATCAAAGAAGCAAAAATCTTTGGTGAAGTAGCTATAGTTGCTTCTTCGGGTGACAAAAATTTTACTTACGTTCCCAAAGGCTTTACTATTCCCACCGATGCTGATTATTTCCATGTTACCACCAACAACACCATTTATGGAACCGAATTACGTGAAGACCTCGACAGCCCAGTTCCTCTGGTTGCCGACATGTCATCTGATATTATGAGTAGGCCTGTAGATGTTTCGAAATATGCTATTATTTATGGTGGTGCTCAGAAGAATGTAGGGCCAGCAGGGGTTACCTTTGTTATTATTCGCGAAGATGTATTAGGCAAAGTTGAACGTAACATTCCAACTATGCTCGATTAC
Organism: Bacteroidales bacterium UBA5762; assembly: GCA_002418865.1. Taxonomy (GTDB): domain Bacteria; phylum Bacteroidota; class Bacteroidia; order Bacteroidales; family TTA-H9; genus TTA-H9. The sequence continues at coordinate 32,804 of DIEY01000048.1, forward strand.
CGCACACATATTAAAGAAGGATCACTCTTTAATACTCCTCCAGTTCTTCCAATTTACACTGTTATGCAAACCTTGCGCTGGCTCAAAGGCTTAGGAGGTGTAAACGAAATGGAAAAAATCAACCAACAAAAGGCAAAACTTCTTTATGATTACATTGACCAAAGCAGGATGTTTGTTGGAACAGCCGAAAAAGACAGTCGTTCACTTATGAATGTTTGTTTTGTGATGAAGCCTCAATATACCGACAAAGAAGAAGCTTTTCTTGAATTTGCCAAGAGCAAGGGAATGATCGGCATTAAAGGCCATCGTTCGGTCGGAGGTTTCAGGGCATCTTTATATAACGCTTTGCCCATAGAGAGCGTCAAAGCACTCATCGATTGTATGGAAGAATTCGAAAAGGCAAATGCCTAAAACTTAATCGGAGATGAGATAGAAAACCGTACTTTATGAGTACGGTTTTTTCTTTTGAGAAAGTTTAAGATTTTGCAAAATTTCAAGATTTTTATAGTAAATTAGCATTCCCATTTAAATGTTTTCCAAAACATGAAATTAACCAATTTTCTTTTGACATTCATGGTGTTTTGGATGACTACCATGGGTTGTCATTCACAAAATAAAGGAGGAAATATGCAGGCTATAGATCGTAAACCTGCTGTTGCAGGACAGTTTTATCCTGGTGACAGTGCTTCGCTTCAAAAAAGTCTCGAAATGTTGTTTGCACAGGCAAAACCAGGACCAACACCCAATTTAAGGGCTATTATAGTACCCCATGCAGGATATGTATTTTCGGGGAAAGTAGCTGCTTCAGGATTTAACCAGATACCAGCCGATCAGAAATATGAAAACATTTTTATTATAGGGCCTAGCCATAGGGCAGGTTGGGATGGAGCCAGCGTTTACGATAGAGGTGATTATATTACACCTTTAGGTAGGGCTACCGTAAATACTGAATTAGCCAGCGAACTCATTAAAAAATATCCTTTCTTTTCTTTTCGGCAGGATGCTGATGCGTATGAACATGATATAGAGGTTCAGATTCCTTTTCTGCAAAAACACCTCAAGCATCCTTTTAAAATCGTTCCCATCATCATTGGCACCGATTCACCCGAAACTCTTAAAAAAATTGCTTCTGCATTGAAACCATGGTTTACCCCTAATAATTTATTCGTGATTTCGACCGATTTTTCGCATTATCCATCATTTGAAGATGCAGTAGATGTGGACAGGGCTACGGCACAAGCTATTTGTACCAATTCTCCTCAAAAACTAATCGATACCTTAATTTCAAATCGTAAAAAACACATTCCTGGGCTATCGACAAGTCTTTGCGGAGCTTCGGCCGTAATAACTCTACTTTTTATAACTTCTGAATTGCCCGGAATCGAGATCAAAGACATAGACTATCAAAATTCAGGACATAGTCCTTATGGTGATCAAGACCACGTAGTAGGCTATCATGCAATAACCATAACACAGAAACCCAATTCAAACGATTTTTCGCTTAGCGATACTGAAAAAAAGAATCTTTTAAAGATTGCACGACAAAGCATAGAACAATATTTCGAGACGGGGACGCGGCTACCAAAGCCAGATGCACTTCTAACCCCCAATCTGCTGAAACCCTGCGGGGCATTTGTTACGCTTCACAAACATGGGGAATTAAGAGGCTGCATTGGACATTTTGGAGAAGATAAACCTCTTTGGGAAACCGTAGCTGAAATGGCTCTTGCTTCGGCTTTCAACGATACCCGGTTTCATCCCTTACGCGAAGATGAACTGAAGGAAGTAGAAATTGAAATTTCGGTGCTTACTCCCATGCGTAAAATTTCATCCATCAACGAAATCCAATTAGGGAAACATGGCATCTACATCAAAAAAGGATGGAATGCAGGTACATTCTTGCCTCAAGTGGCAACTGAAACGGGCTGGACACTCGAAGAATTTCTTGGTCATTGCAGCCGCGATAAAGCCGGCTTGGGATGGAATGGCTGGAAAGATGCCGAAATCTATGTATACGAAGCCATCGTTTTCAATGAAAAAGAATTTTAAGCCTACCCGCGGGCACAAATAAACTTGTATTTACAATAACGACAGGCATTCTTGTTCGAAGTCTGGCGAAAAGGTTGTTGGCCGTCGAAAAGATTCTCAAGTATCAATTTGATTTGTTGTTCGATGTATTGAAAAGCAGAATTAAATTGAATAGAATTATTATCAGTAGGAGAAGATTGTTTTATAGTAGCTTCGGCAAAACCCATATTTGATCTTCTAAGAAACATGATTCCAGCACTCACATTATCGCGTTGGGAATGGTTACTTTTATACATCCATAAATAAGTTAGTAATTGAAATGCCTTATCTGCATCCAATTTATCTGTAAGATTTTTTGAAATATCCAACGACAATTGCTTTTCATCTCCTTTGCCTGTTTTATAATCTATGATGCGGACTTGATCGCCTACCTTGTCGATTCTATCGATTCGTCCATGAATCTTCACCAAATCAATACTCATGCGAGAATCACCATTAGAAATCGACCACGAAAAAGGCATGGAATGATTTATTGTCTCTTCAAGACCTAAAATCTGCAAATCGGGATTGTTTTTTAAAAACTCGATTTCATTCTGAAAAAATCTCTTAAGAATTTGCTGAGCGACGCCAAAAAGCAATTTATTACGTCCATATTCAGTATCGATGCCCTTGAGCTCATTTTTAAAGCTGTTCTGAATTAAATCATTTAATTGAGTAAGTCTTTTATTTATAAATGCCTCAGTCACACGAAATGGGAGCTCATGAGCATAAAATTCTTTCAAAACTTGATGAACCACAGTTCCAAAGACAGCTTCATTAATTTCTCCTTCTGTATCGTGGTAATCGACCAAACCCACCAGATAGTCAAAATAAAACTTTACACCGCAGACATTAAACGTCCATAAAGCCGTAGGTGACAAGCCCTCTTGACTTTTATCTATTAATTTTTTTAGCACTTCAGATGTTTTATCGAAAGTTATTTCTCGGGCTGGTTTGAGGTTGATAGAAAAACTTTTAATGAAGGGTTCTATTTGCGTATTAGATTCGTAAAGAGGAAATTCATTTTCGATCTGAAGCATGAAGCGGCTTTTTTCGCCTCCTCCCAAAGCTCCATGTTCGCTGTTATATAACACAATGGCTTGTTTGCAACCCTGCAGCAAGCGGTAAAAATGATATGCCCAAACTGCAGACTGATGAAAATCGACTGGAAGATTAAATTCCTTTTCTATTCTTACATCAAAAGGAATGAATGAATTTCGAGGACCACGACCTGGTATAATATCATCATTAGCCGACAATAAAAAAACCGTATCGAAATCAAGTGCTCTGGTTTCGAGCATTCCCATGATCTGAAGGCCTTTTAAAGGTTCACTATAGAATGGAACCTTAGTAGAAATTAACAGCCTCTGCATTAATTTTAAAAAAGATTGAGAAGGTGGATCTATTTCTAATTCCTTTAATTTATTCAAGGTTCCATAAAGAGCATGGCTAAAAACATATAAATAATCCTGATGGTAACTTTCTTCAACATTTCCTTTGATAAGATCAACTAATTGCAGAAGTGACTCAGCTAAATCAATAAAACTGTTATTCTCATAAAACATGGAAACTAGCTGCTTACCAAATTCATTGTTAATGAAGAGCTCGTTTAGTTGCTGATAGGTTAAATAGGATTGGCCAGCCTTGATTCTTTCTCTCAACTCATTGGCTTCATCATAAGGATAGAATATGTTAGTCCTCAAATATGGATGATGTAAAAGGTCAAAAAACAACCTCGTTGGCAAGGCATCATCTTTCTTTTGAATGAAGATGTTAAAGAAATTCTCTACAAGTTGTTTTATGGGTGTAGCCATTAGAGGCACTCCCATTGTGATATTTATATTTTTAATTTCGGAAGGTAAAGCATCAAGCACAGGGATCAATAAATCTTCATTGGCTAACACAATAGCGGCACTCTCGAGCCAATCAGTTCCTTCAATTTTGAGTTTTTCTTCTATCTCTTGTTGTAATATCATCACTTGGCTCACATTTCCAGCAACACCAATACTTTTTATTTTCCTGTTTTCTGTTCGTAATCTATCTTGAATCCACTTAGCATTTTTCAAATCGATTTTGTTACGAAGAAAGAAACCAGCTTCCTGAAGTTGGTTTTCAAGATAATACGAGTCGGCATCGTAAAAAACTTCGGCTTTACCTAAATCCCTCAAAGAAGAAATGATCTTTTCTTCGGCTGGTGTATTAGCATAAAATCCGGCAAAAATAATATGATCCCATTTGCTGAAAAGTAGAGCAAAATTCTGATTCTCGGCTAACCATCGGGCAGCCATGGCCGTAGAGACCTTATTCGCCTCCATGGACAGGCGATGGTATTCCTGGTAAAGGTCATTTAAGGAATCATAAAAATTGAGATACTTTTCTTGGAATTTTGTAAGTGGAGCTTCTCCCAAATTCCATGTAGCGAATTTTTTGAATAAATATAAATAGGCGAATAATCGGGCTGGATCAATTAAATAATTGTCAGTATCATCAAAGTCTCTTCTTACTATTTGTTCCCAATCCAAAAAGTTATCGAGATCTCTTGACGAAAGTTGTGGCACAAGTCGAGAAGCTTGATACAAAGTCATCATTTCATCGAAAGGCTCGGCCTTAGTAAAAGGTGTAACCTCAAATAAAAAATCTTCAAAAGAAAAAATTTGAGGAGACCAGACGGGTTTTTTTATTCTTAAACCCAGTTCTCGGCGAAAAAATAATCCCGCTCTTCTATTGGGAAATACAACACACAATCTTTTGAAATCATTCCTATATTGTTCATCAACATAGTCGGTGAAAAGAGATAAGAAACTGGCCATCATTTAAGAATTACCTTGCGAAAATAGCTGAAAAGAGCTTAATAAAATTTAAGGCTTACTAATAGTGAATATGATTTTTTTCGAAAACTTGAATTTTTTCTACAGTACCCAAATCCATCCAAAAGATTCCTGTGTGATCGTAACCCATGATAGGATAAGTTTTACAAAGTTTGAGGTATAAATCCATTATAGAAAAAACATCTTCCGTAGGCATAAAATCTAAAATCTTGTCGCTAACAATATGAATTCCACTGAAAGCAAAGGTCTGATAAGAATCCTTAGCTGGACTCGAAACATCATTCGAAGGCTTTTTACTGACTCTGTCCTTCAGCAACATTTGTTTGTCGAAATATAATAACCTTGTGGTTGGACGCTGGCTAACAGCAAGAGTTGCAAGAGGATTATTGAGCGTATGTGACTGGTATAAGTCCATCAAATTCAAATCGGTAACTACATCAACATTATAAACCAGAAAAGAAGAGCCCAGCAGAAATTTACCGGCTCGTTTAATAGCTCCTCCCGTATCGAGCAATTGTTCTCTTTCATCACTGATAATTATTTCAACTTCAGGCCATGAATGACTTTGCAAAAATGCCATAAGTTGATCACCAAAATGATGAATATTGACAATAATTCTTCGAAAGCCATCATGGGAGAGTTTTAGAATAGCCCTTTCGAGCAGAGTTATTCCACCCACTTCAACTAAAGCCTTTGGGCGATCAAGCGTCAAAGGATAAAGACGCGTTCCTTTTCCGGCTGCAAGAATCAAGGCATTCATTTATTGAACTCGATTAAAGAATCTGAAAAACATTAGTTGCTTCATTAACTCATTCCATGATAAAAGAATGAATTTAATCATCAATAAAAATGGACTTATTGGAAGAAAGTTCACGATGAGTGATTATTACATCATAATCGGGTGAAGCTGAAATTTTCTGTGCCAATGCATTAGCGCAGTAAACTGAACGATGTTGCCCTCCAGTACATCCCATGCAAACCAATAGATGCGTATAGCCTTTATCGAGATATGAACGAATACTTTGTTTTACGAGAGCTTCACAGTGATAAATAAACTGATTGACTTCAGGAAACTGTTCGAAAAAATGTATTGTCTCGGAATGATTCCCAGTAAGTTTCGAATATTGAGGATTAATTCCGGGATTAGGCAAAGTTCTGCAATCGAAAACAAAACCACCTCCATTGCCAGAAATGTCATTGGGAATACCGTTTCTATAAGAAAAACTCACGATTTCCACCTGTAAACGCTGGGTTTGTTTGCCGAATGATTTGAGTGTTTCATTTCTTGTTATTTCACTCAAAACTCTCTCCAACTCAGGCATCTGGTATGGAAAACCATAGTTTTCGAGAAGAGAAGACAGATTATTCAAAGCAAAAGGAATACTGAGTAGGAAGTGATTTTTTTGTTGAAAAAATCCACGTAAGCCATACGTTCCTAAAGCCTGAAAAATTCTTGCAAATACAAATCCAGGCCAATAATAAAGAAATTCATCCTTATCGACTGAAGTGAAATGAGGAAGCTGTTGTAGATAATACTGAAGCAAAGTTTCACGTATTGAGGCTGGAATATCAGCTTTGGCATCGAAAAGTAAAGAAGCTAGGTCGTATTGTAAGGGTCCTTTCCTGCCTCCTTGGTAATCAATAAAATAAAGATTATTTCCTTGAATCATGATATTGCGCGATTGAAAATCGCGGTACATGAAATAATGGGAAGAGGCTCGAGTTAAAAAGGCTGCAAATTTACGAAAGTCATCTTCGAGGGCTTGTTCGTCGAATAAAACACCAGCAAGTTTTAAGAAATAGTATTTAAAATATTGCAAATCCCACAAAATGCTTTGTTCATCAAAACAGAAACGAGGATAAGCTTTCGAAAAATCGAAATCTTTACCTGCCATCTGAAATTGAATAAGATAATCAATGGCTTGGAAATAGAGGTTAGTAAGTTGCTCATTCCAGCTTTCAGTTTTTTTTACCCCTTGCAGATGACGGAAAAGCGTAAGATCACCCAAATCCTCCAAAAGGTAGGCTTTGCGGTTATCTAAGATGGAATAGATTTGAGGAACCGGTAAGCCTTTATCGAGGAATTGAGTGGTAAAAGAAAAAAAGGCCTCATTTTCTTTAATATTTGGATTCCAAGCTCCCAGAATAGAATAAGCTTCACTTTTTAATCGAAAATATGTTCGTTCGGAAGCCGAGGCAGGAAGACGATGCACGGAAATGGGTTTTGTACCCCCATAGTTTTCGAAAAGCTCTACAACAGTCTGTAATGCAATCTTGTTCAATGTAAAATGATAGTCTTTGTCGGACAAATATAAACAGTAAAATTCGGATGATTTTTATCTCAATCCAAATCAAATAGTAAATTAAACGATATGAATGACTTAGGCAAGGTTATGAAAAATTAAATTCCCTTCTCAAAGCTCAGGATATATAAAAAATAAGCCCCATTCACTGAGGGGCTTGTTGTCCGACCAGGATTCGAACCTAGACTAAGAGAACCAAAATCTCCTGTGCTGCCATTACACCATCGGACAAAGAATTCGGCTGCAAAAATATGAAGAATTTTTTAACTATCAATTAGGGATACAAAATTTTATGAAGCTCGAATTTTTACTACTTTCGCACTCTATTCAAAAGCTTCAACATATCCATTAATCATTGATTTAATCCATAGAAAATCAATGGAAAAAAACGCAGACACCAAGAATCTAACCAGTGAAAACATGAAAAATTTCAAACGAATCAACAACCTGCTTGGATGGATCACTTTTGCCATTGCTTTAACAGTTTATATGTTAACACTTGAGCCAACTGCGAGTTGGTGGGATTGTGGAGAATACATTTCAACGGCCTACAAATTGCAAGTTGGGCATCCACCAGGAGCTCCCACTTTTCAGTTATTTGGACGCTTATTCACTCTTGCAGCTGGTAACGATATTACACGAGTAGCCTATATGGTGAACACCATGTCGGCCTTGAGCAGTGCCTTGACTATTTTATTCCTTTTTTGGAGCATTACAATGCTTGCCCGCAAGATTGTTTTAAAGCAAGGCCAAGAAATCACCATAGGAAAACTGATTGCCATTATGGGTTCGGGCTTTATTGGTGCCTTGGCTTATACATTCAGCGATTCATTTTGGTTCTCGGCTGTTGAAGGAGAAGTTTATGCAATGTCATCTTTTTTTACGGCTTTAGTATTTTGGGCCATATTGAAATGGGAAAATGTTGCCGATGAAGAACATTCAGTGCGATGGATTATCTTTATTGCTTTTATGGTTGGCCTTTCTATTGGTGTGCATTTGCTGAATTTATTAGCCATCCCAGCTATCACTTATATTTACTATTATAAGAAATACAAACCCAATTGGAAGGGATTTTTGCTTACAGGAGTGATTTCTATTGCTTTATTAGCCTTAATCATGTATGGAATCATTCCCGAAATTGTAAACCTTTTTGGTAAAACCGAATTATTCTTCGTTAATTCACTTGGGCTGCCATTCAACACGGGAACTATTTTCTTTGCAGTAGTTCTTATCTCAGTTATTATTTCTGGTTTGCTTTATACGATCAAAGGCAATAAGTATAGAAATTTCTTTCTCATCTCGCTAATTGTTTTCTTTATTATTTTGGTAGGATCAAGAAAGGGATTTTTAGGCGTTTTGATTTCACTGGCCATTGGTGGAAGTTGTATATATGTAGTGCTTAAATTAAAAAAAGCACGTCCTGTTATCAATGCAGTTATTTTATCATTAGCATTCATTCTGATTGGATATTCTTCATTTTTAATGTTGGTTATCCGAGCCAATGCCAATCCTCCTATTAACGAAAATGCTCCAGGCGATGCCATTAGCCTTCTCTCCTATCTCAATAGAGAACAATATGGCACATGGCCTTTATTTTATGGTCAATATTACAATGCTCCCGTAACTGATTATAAAGACCAGTCGCCCATATATCAAAAGGATGAAGAATCTGGAAAATATGTGATTGCCGATTCTCGAAAAGGTACTGTGCCGGTTTATGATAAACGATTTATGACCTTATTCCCAAGAATGTGGAGCAATCAAAAACAAAGTCATATTGATGCTTACAAGAACTGGGGCAAGATAAAAGGTGTGCCTATCACCATAACGAATAACAGTGGTAAAACTGAGACTTTGATAAGGCCAACCTTTGGTGAAAACCTGAGGTTCTTTTTCAACTATCAATTAGGGCACATGTATTTCAGATATTTTATGTGGAATTTTGTAGGTCGGCAAAATGATATAGAAGGTCATGGAGGGATAGAAGATGGCAACTGGATAAGTGGAATCAAGTTTATAGATGAGGCTAGATTAGGCAATCAGGAAGATTATCCTGAATACCGCCAGCAGAATCCCGCTTTCAACCGATTTTATTTTCTACCACTTATTTTAGGTCTCATTGGTTTAATCTATCACATCAAGAAACATCCTCATGATAGTTTTGTGGTAGCATTGCTCTTCTTCATGACGGGAATAGCTATCGTCATTTATTTGAACCAGACTCCTTTACAACCACGTGAAAGAGATTACAGTTATGCGGGTTCCTTTTATGCCTTCAGCATATGGATAGGATTAGGAGTGTTAGCCCTCAGCGATTGGCTCAGAAAATATATCAAACCAGTTGCGGCTGCTGTATTAGCTATTTTGATTGCATTCCCAGTTCCCTATATCATGGGCAAAGAAGGTTGGGACGATCATAACCGTTCGCATAAAACTGCAGCCCGTGATTTTGCATTTGCTTATCTCGATTCAACACAACCTCAAAGTTTACTTTTTACCTTCGGTGATAACGATACATTCCCTTTATGGTATGCCCAAGAAGTGGAAAATCATCGCACCGATGTGAGAGTAGTAAACTATATGCTGGCTTCAGGTGACTGGTACATCCATCAAATGGCCCGAAAGGTTTACGATTCTGAACCCTTACCATTTACTCTAAAACCCGAACAATATGACAAAGGCAATAACGACATTGTATTAGTAGTTGACCTCAACAAATCCGGACAGCCCATTTTATTAAGAGACATCATGCGGTTTATAGCCGACGAAAGAAACAAACGCGACTTTGGTGAAGGCCAATTGCTTAGCTTCATCCCTTCGAAAACCATACGCATACCCGTGGATACAGCAGCAGTAAAGGCAAGCGGCATAATCCCCGACGAAATGAAAGACAAAGTCTTACCTTATCTTGATTTCACCATTCGTAAAAATTACATCTTCAAAAATGATTTAATGTTGCTTGACATTTTAGCTACCAACGACTGGAAACGGCCAATCTATTTCACTAGCCCTTCGGGAATTGGGGGAGCTATTAATTTGGATGAATACTGTCATCTTGAGGGAATGGTTTATAAATTCCTGCCTGTAAAAGCCAGCGACTATATTAAAGGATTGGGTGGAATTTCGTCTGATACTTGTTATGATATTCTGGTGAACCGAATCAAACAATGGGGGAATCTCAATGATCCCAGAGTGACGGTGGATAGAGAAAGTTTTCGTAACGCTGCCATACCACGGCAGAATTATATGCGGGTTGCCCAATCTATGATAAGCAAGGGCAAAAATGAAGAGGCCGTGAAAGCACTCGATTTATCATTGCAATACTTTCCCACTTCGAAAATATTCCCTGATAAATACATGCTGTCGTATGTCGACTTGTATTATGCAGCCAAAGCACCCCAAAAAGCCAACAGCATGGCTCTTGAGCTTGCAAATGTCTTTTCGCAGAATCTTAATTTCTATCTTTCACTCGAACCTAAATTCTCATCTCAATACGAACAAGAGATGTCAGAAAATGCTTATCTGATGCAGCGTCTAAGTCAAGTGGCCGCTCAAAATGGACAAGATAGCACAGCAAGAGTCATAGAAGGCATGATTAAGCTAAAACTATCCCAGTAAGTCTATTTTAGTTTTTCATTGATGAATTCCACATTCGCGTCCTTCTTGTGATTCCCACCACCAGCGTCCAGCTCTAACATCTTCACCGGGTTGGATGGCTCGAGTACAAGGTTCACAACCTATGCTAGGATAGCCTTTATCATGCAAGGGATTATAAGGAATCTGATGAGAGTGAATGAAATTCCATAGTTGTTCATCAGTCCATGATATAAGGGGATTGAATTTAAGCAAGCCATTAAGCTCATCCCATTCCAGTAGCTGTGCTTGTTCGCGTGTTTGTGATTGTTGCCTCCTGAGGCCAGTAATCCATAATTTCATCCCTTCGAGGGCTCGCTTTAATGGCTCAACCTTCCGCACTCCGCAACACATTCTGCGATTTTCAACACTATAATAAAACAGATTGATTCCTTTTTCATTCACTAACTTCTCCACTTCTTTATAATCCGGGAAAATAACTTCTATATTGATTTTATACCTCAAACGGGATTTTTCAAGCAAGCCATAAGTTTCTTCAAAAAGTCGTCCAGTATCAAGCGTAATCACACGTATTGGAAGATTTTGAGTGGCAATCAAATGCAAAATAGCCTGATCTTCGGCACTGAGGCTGCTGGCAAAACAAACTTGCAAAGGGTACCACGCTATAACTTCCTTTAAAGCCGCATCTACAGTCAAATGTTCAATCTTGTTTCTCAAAATCAAAACTTCGTTTTCATCCATTTTTGATAATTTGTGCAAAGATAAACGCATAAGTTATACTCACTCGAACCTCTAAATAGAGAATACGTTAAACTTTCCTTTCTCATAATCCTTCACATCTATATTACTTTTATCATGTTTTCATCATTCGCATAAAATGGATATGAGTTTAAAAATCGAAACATAAACTGATCGAAAGCCTGTAAATTTGTCGCCTGTCCAACTCATTGAATGTTTTTACTAAAGTATTATAAGAAAGTATGAAATATCATATATCGAAATTTAACCTTATTTTTATAATATTCCTTCTCTCTTATGCTTGCTTAGGCCAAACAACCATTAAAGGAAAGATAGAAGGGGCAGCCGGGACAAAAGTGGAAATTGCTTATTATTATGGTGAAAACCTAAGGGTTTTCGATTCGCTCATTTGTAATGAGAATGGACAACTTAATCTGGTGATTCCCAATTATATACCTCCATCTCAGATATACATACTTACTCCAAATAGAGATGGTTTTCAATTTTTCTATGATGGGAAAAGCTTTACTTTTCATACGAATATATCGGGTTTACGAGACAGCCTGACATTTATCGATTCGAAAGAAAATACTGACTTTCTGCAATTTATTAGATATGAAGCAAGTTATGAGAAAATCAAAAAACTTTTGGAAAACATGCTGGACGAATATCCCCATGAACTTCCTTTTTATCAGGAAATTATTAATGAATACAATTTTCGACAAATAGACTACGAGGCTACCTTAAATCAAGTTATCCATGAACACCAGGAAAATCTCGTCGGTAAATATTTAATGACCAGACGAAAACCTTTTGTGAGCCCCAATTTTTTGGGAGAAGAGAGGAAAAATTTTCTAAAACAGCATTTTTTCGATAAGATTTCTTTCGAGGATAAGGGTCTTCTCTATACCGATGCTTATCCAAGGCTTGCGATAGAATATTTAGAACTATATTCAAATCCCAATCTCGATAAAAAGAATTTAGAAAATTCATTGATAGAAGGAATAAAAGTAATCATGGACTTGATTCAGCCTTATGCAGAGGTGTACGATATGATTACTGAGTATTTACTTGATGGTTTCCAAAGCTTCGGTTTCGAGAAGGTAGTGCAGTTCATCACAGAACGTTACGAACAAGGAAATTGCCTTAATACTAATCCCGATCTTGCCTCCCGAATACAAATTTTGAAGCGCCTTTCTATTGGCTCACCCGCACCTGAAATCAGGGGAAAAGATTTAAGAGGACATGAAATAAAACTCAGTAACTATAAAGGCAAATATGTATTATTGATATTTTGGGGAAGTTGGTGCAATCATTGCTCGGCACTTTTACCGAAGATTGCTTCTGTGTATGCTCAACCTCACCAAAATAACTGGGAAATAATTACTGTGGCTATAGATACCAATTTACGCGCCCTTGAAGATTCGGTACAAACCCATCATTTTACATGGCCTGTTATTGCAGATGGGAAAGGATGGGATACAACACCAGCCATTGATTATGGTATTAATGCTACGCCTGTTATGTTTTTCATTGATCCCAAACAGAACATTATTGCCAAACCCTCCACCTTTTCCGAAGTTCTTGACCTTGCCCTTACTTACAAACTGATAAAAACAAATTCGCAGTAAGAATTCCAGTTTTGACAATTTATTCTATATTGAGTGACGCATTTGAAGAATTTATAATACATCAGCACTTTGCAATATTTTCTACTAGTGGTTCATTCTACAATAAGTTGAAAATCTATAAGATAAATTATTATTTCTATTTGAATTTTCAAATAAATTCGGTTAATTTACCTATTTTTTCGGCTTGAAAACCTTTGCCTTTGTTGGTCACAGTAGCAGCTTCGTTAAAATAGTCATGTCCAAAAACCAAAATGTACTGTTTCTCAATAGCTTCTTGTAGAAATTCTTCCTTTTCGGCGAGGGTAATTAAAGGTTGGGTATCATAAGCTGAAATATATACCAATGGTAAATGGGCCGAAGATGGAATAAAATCGCTTACAAAAACAATAGTTTGTTGGCCAATGTGAATAAAAGGGATAATTTGGCCACTGGTATGCCCATTGAACAAACGAAGATCAATTTGTGGAAGGAATGGTCCGGGCTTTTCTATGAGGTTTAAAGGGCTACCTTCGAAAATAGGCTGGAGATTTTCTTTCAGATATGATGCGGCTTCCCTTTTATTGGGATGCAAAGCCCATTGGGCCTGAGCCATAGAAACATGATATGTAGCATTTGGGAAAGTACGTATTGCTTCAGAACCATCCTCATTCCAGCATGAGGCTCCCCCACAATGGTCGAAGTGCAAATGTGTAAAGACCACATCGGTGACGTCATCGGCCGAATAACCTGCATATTTCAGGTTTTCGAACAAATTATCAGTTCCAAAACGATATCGATACCTGAAAAACTTTTCGTCCTGTTTGTTGCCCATGCCAGTATCAAACAAAATTAAGCTCGAGCCCGTGTCCACCAACAAGCACCTGCTGGTAATCTTTTGCAGATTGTCGTCATCGGCTGGATATAATTTCCCCCAAATGGTCTTAGGAACTACACCAAACGCAGCTCCTCCATCGGCTTTCCAGTTCTCAGCTATGATTGAGATGATTTTCATTGGTTTAATTTATTATAAGAATCTTTTAAATTTGGCCAGCCATTGATATATCCTATTCATTCTTGACAAATAGTCTTCATACATCAAGGGCCTATACGATAAAATTTGATCGAGATCTTTCTTGTTTAATCCTAAATAATTCAGTATTTCAATATAATTTTCAGGAGGCTGATCGATTTTATCATTTTCATAGAGTTCGAGTGCATGCGCCCTTGAAATTTCATCATTTCTGACCATATTACTGTATTGACAAATTCTTCTTTCATAGCCATATATTCTATTCCTTATATAATTCGTAAAAGGTTCGGCAATACAGTCCAAGTGCCGTGAATATTCCCGTCCATCATCTCTCCATTTTAATTCTTTCGAAATAATTTCACCCATTTCTTTATCGGATGGATTTTTTATGTAAAATAAAGGTCTTACCTCTCTGGGATAGATTCCGACTAATTTATTGAACGACAATATTAAGTCATTAAGCCATGAATATATCGTAAATTCCTTAATCTCTTTGTCATTAACTTCATGAGAACTTTTTAAAACATATTTGAAACGTCCAATATCTTCTATTGAATCGGGGACGAAAGAATTATCTTCTAATGGAGATGTACCGTACAACACTATTGGAACATCATATTCCAACGAAACTTTTAAAATACTTGCTCTGGTTGCAATATCACATGCTCCACAAATATCACCAGTTCTTAGAAGCATTATCCTATATATCTTCTTCTGCAATTCTTGATCGGATTTATAAAAAATATGGTCAACTTTT
>DIEY01000086.1 GCA_002418865.1 Bacteroidales bacterium UBA5762
CAAACTTGTTTGAGCTTTGTTGAGGCGTAGCCAATATTCAATTAAATTAAATACGTGTTCTACTCTTGCTCTGGTTTTTGATTTTTCTCTGTTTTGATTTTTTTGTTCATCAGTTAAAGGCTTATTGCGGTATCCTTTTTACTCATAATATATTTTTATTTTTCAAGGTATTCGTGAGGGCTACGCCGTTCATGTATGCAGTTATTCATTTCATATTTGCTGACAATTTTTTCCTGATCATCTCCGGTATAAGCGCTGTCAGCATACAAATTCTGACCATTATCTTTGTAGGTTAATAAATCGTCTAATGGTTGAGAGTCATGCACAGACGTATCGGTAACTACATAGTTATCAATAAATTTGCTTTTAGTATCAACTTTTGTGTGATTTTTATAACCATAGAAGGTCTCGTTATTTTTCTTTGTCCAACGGGCATCTATGTCTTTATGACGTTTTTTATTGGGTTCGTCATTCCACAATTCATCACCCCTACCTTCTTTTATAACGTAAATTCAAGTAATTAATGCAACTTTTTAAGGGAGAATAGGAAGGTAAAAAAATATTATATTTTTCAAGACAAAGGAGAAAAAAGAGGCTGTCACTCAATTTTTAATGACAGCCTCAGATTTTTTTAGTCTAACTTTTTATGACAGAACCACCAATCGAAACATTCATATTCGCTTATGCGTTTTTTAGCTGTTTGAACGTCTCGCGGAGGCGGAACTATAACGTGATCTCCAATCAGGCTATTCTTTGGCCAGTTAGCCGGTAGAGAAACTTTATTGTTATCGGCTACCTGGAGAGCTTTTAGTGCACGAACGATTTCGTCCATATTACGCCCAATCTCTTGGGGATAATAGAGAATGAGACGAACGATGCCATTTGGATCGATTATAAACACTGCCCTAACCGTGTTTGAACCTTTACCAGGATGAACCATTCCCAATCTTGCAGCCACTTCGCCTGCTGCATCGGCAATAATTGGGAAGGGAATTTCAACATTCAATTTTTCTTCTATCCATTCATGCCATTTGATGTGTGAAAA
Organism: Bacteroidales bacterium UBA5762; assembly: GCA_002418865.1. Classification (GTDB taxonomy): domain Bacteria; phylum Bacteroidota; class Bacteroidia; order Bacteroidales; family TTA-H9; genus TTA-H9. The sequence continues at coordinate 1,046 of DIEY01000086.1, forward strand.
CACCTGATCCATCGATAACCCTAATAGTTCTGCATTGAGTTTATCAAACTCGGGTTTTAATTGTGCAAATGCTACAAACTCAGTTGTGCATACAGGGGTAAAATCGGCCGGATGGCTGAATAATATTAGCCATTTCCCTTGGTAATCGGTTGGTAAATTTTTAATTCCATGAGTAGTTTCAACCTTCATTTCGGGCAATCTTTCGCCCAATAAGGGAATCCTGAAATTTGCTTGATTTGTTTCCATTTTTATTTTGTGTTTATTAGTTTGAATAAATTATCAAAGGTTTAAGGAAGCACTATACATCCAAAGGAGCTTCTCGTGTTCGCTAATGAATTGACTCAGTATAGCATTGGTACCCTCATCATTCATTTCGGCTGAAAGCTTCATGATGGCATGCTCTTTTTCTAAAATAATTTTTAGGGAATCAACAATAGATTGTACGCATGAACGTCCATCAGAGAGATTTTTCACTTCTTTGATCTGAGCCATATTTAAATATTCCGAGAAGGCATGTATGGGCGTATGACCAAAAATACGGACTCTCTCGGCTATTTCGTCTACTTTGTCGAGAAGGTCATCATACAGATCTTCAAATTTTTGATGAAGCTCAAAGAACTTCTCACCTCGAATGTTCCAATGAAATCCTCTAACATTCATGTAAAAGATTTGCAGATTAGCTAATAAGTCATTCAATTTTTCGACCATTTCTGTCGACTTCTGGGCATCGAGCCCAATCTGATTTAAGTTATTCATCATATTTAGTTTTAAAGTTTAACATTATTTTCTTCGAATATACCTGTGATTTGCAGTTTGATGTCCTGAATTTTAAATCCTTTTATATGTTTTCTCGAAAAATACTCTTTCAACCATTGGTCTAACTCTTCGTCAAAATAATCTTCCATTCTATCGGTTTGTGCACTATACAAATGATGATGGGGCTTTTCGATAGCATCATAACGCATGTTGTCTCTACCGGTTTTTACTTTCTGAATCAAGCCCTTTTCGCACAACATTTCCAGTGTGTTATAAACGGTTGAAAGTGAAATCCCCGGAAATTGCGGTTGAATTTCTTGATATATGACTTCTGCGGTTGGATGGTCGGTACGTTCGAGTAAGGCATTATAAATGGCTATGCGCTGAGGCGTAATCTTCAATTTGTTTTGTCTGAATTTTTCACTTATTTGTTGAAGGTCATTTTTCATAGCATCAAACTTTCTGCAAAGTTAATAATAATTACAAACAAATATTTATTTTGTTCAAATAATGATTGCTTTTTAGTAGATTTTTTAATATTTGAGCTTTCATGATAAGTTTCATCAAAGCAAATCGAGTTGAGTTGCAGACTTAGTTCCGAAATTGATGGATGATATAAGATTAAGCCTCTTGAAGCACCTACATTTGCGGCAATGAAATAGCAGAAGGATAGAATGGGTAAACTGAATAACCTGAATAACCTGGATAATTAGATCCTTATAAAATTTTCCATGTGGGTCCGTCTTTTGAATCCTTCACTTCAATGCCCATTTTGAGTAAGCGCTCGCGGATACGGTCGCTTGTTGCCCAATCTTTTCTGTCTCTGGCTTCCTGACGCAGTTCGAGCAAAAGATTCATCAATTCATTCACCAGATTGGAATTATCAGAAGGATTTTCGTCGGCAAGGCCTAAAATCTGAAAAAGGAAATCGTTGAAGGTTAGTTTCAGAAGTTCAATATCGTCGTGTGTAAGAGTTTCGGTTCCAGTGAGGGTGAGGTTAATCATTTTGACGGCTTCAAACAGATTAGCCAGAACGATGGAGGAATTAAAATCGTCGTTCATTCCGTCGAAGCAAGCTTGCCTGAGTTCATGAATATTTATGCTGGATGCTTCGGAAGAAGGAATTTTATCGATTTGGTGATAAGCTTCTATCAAACGTTTAAGGGCTTTTTCGGCTGCCTGAAGAGCATCGTTGGAGAAGTCGAGTGTGGAGCGATAATGAGCCTGGAGTATGAAAAAGCGGATAATCATGGGGCTGTAAGCTTTTTCGAGTTGGGGATGATTACCTGAGAAAATTTCATCGAGGGTGATGAAATTTCCGAGTGATTTGCCCATTTTTTGTCCATTGATGGTTACCATGTTGTTGTGTAGCCAGTATTTAACGGGTTGATTGCCATAAGCGGCCATACTTTGAGCAATTTCTGCTTCGTGATGTGGGAATATTAAATCCATACCTCCACCATGAATATCGAATTTTTCGCCCAGATATTTGTTTCCCATGGCACTGCATTCGAGATGCCAGCCAGGAAAACCTTCGCTCCAGGTTGATGGCCAGCGCATAATATGTGTGGGTTGCGCCTTTTTCCATAAGGCAAAATCATACGGACTGCGTTTTTCCGACTTTCCTTCTAACGCTCTGGTAAACGCAATCATTTCTTCTAACTTGCGTCCAGAGAGCTCCCCATAGGGATAATTCTTGCTGTATTTCTCTACGTCGAAATAAACTGAGCCATTTATCTCGTAAGCATATCCATTGGATAAAATCTTCTTTACCAATTCCTGCTGTTCGATGATATGTCCGCTGGCCAAAGGTTCGATGCTGGGTCTTAGTACATTGAGCTGGTCCATATTGTAGTGGTAGCGGTTTGAATAATACTGGGCTATTTCCATGGGTTCGAGCCGCTCTAGACGTGCTTTTTGTTCTACCTTGTCTTCTCCTTCATCGGCATCATTTTCCAGATGACCTACATCGGTAATATTTCTAACATAACGCACTTGATATCCAAGAAATTTTAAATATCTGAATATCACGTCGAATATAACTGCAGGCCTGGCATGCCCCAGATGAGCATCCCCATAAACCGTTGGCCCACAAACATACATGCCTACATGTGGAGGATTGAGAGGTTCGAATAATTCTTTCTGCCGTGTTAAAGTATTGAAAATTTGCAGCCTGCTTTTCGATTCCACCATCTTACCTTTGTCTATTATGTTAAAGCCACAAAATTAAGGTTTTTCATGATGTGATGCTTACTTCATTACACATGCAGTGAAACGTTTAAGGCAGGAAGTAAAAAATCGTCAAGGTTTATTACTTTCGCACGTTTTATCTATTTATTCTAATGATGAAAAAACCTGGTATTCTTTTATTCATTCTCATGCTAACAAGCCAATTTATATTGGCCCAACAACTCGATACTGTAAAAGATTCTCTTGTGTTGAGCCTCCAACAGGCTGATTCGCTTTCTGAATTCCTTCCTATCGTTTACTCCAATAAAGGATGTGGGAGATGTGTTACTGCAGAAAATTTTTTTCAATCTAATGGCATAGACTTTATTCATCTTAGCCTCGCATTGGAAGAAAACAGAATCATCATGTATCAGGTGGCTACACGCCAGGCGGCCAAAACTAACATCTCCATTCTTTATCCAGTAATTATCTATAAAAAAGAAGTTTATTACGGCCAGACGCCTCTGCAAGAATATCTCGAAAGTTTGAGGGAAAAAATTCGACTTCAAGAATCCTCTCATACAAACTGAAATGCAATAAAAATTGAAATGTCCGTTTTTCAATGTGCTTTTCCACTCTTTTAAAATATTCAATGATTCTTAGATTCAAATGATGAAAAAAAGACAATTTCTACTTTTTTGCCTTTTGTTTCTTTTGTTGAAAACCAACTTGAAGGGACAAATGGCCCTATATGAATGGCGCGACCATTTACCTTATCACAAAGGCTTATCTATTGCTTATGATGGTAAAAATGTCTATTGCGCTACTCCATATAGCATATTCTATTATAACCCCGATTATAATAGTTTGGAAAGACTCAATAAAGTGAATGGACTTTCCGATGCAAATATCATCGATATTGCCTATAGTAGCGAATATCAGACTCTGGTAGTAGCTTATTTGAACACTAATCTCGATTTGGTAAAAAACGGTAATGTGATAAATATGGGTGATATTAAACGAAAACCCATATTAGGAAATAAAACCATTAACAAAGTAAGACTGTATGATAAATTTGCCTATCTATCGTGTGGTTTTGGAATTGTGGTGGTAGATATGGTAAAAGAAGAGATTAACGACACATGGTATATTGGGCCAGAGGGTTCTCAGATTAATGTTTACGATTTAACTGCCGACGATACCTATTTTTATGCGGCCACCCAGATGGGCATCTACAGGGCAGAAAAAAGCAATCCTTTTTTGGCTTATTACGGTTCGTGGGAAAAACTGTCTAACATTCCGGTTCCCAATGGTACGTATAATGCTATTCAGTATTTTGATGGTTATTTATTGGCCAATAACCACAATCCTACTTATATAGACGATACGGTTTTTGTTTATGATTTTTCGATCGAACAATGGTCGAGGCTTAATGTTTTTAATTATCCCGACTGTTACCGTATGGAAATTTCAGATGGAAAGATCATACTGAGTTTCGAAGGAACCTTGCATGTATATGACAAAGGGATGAAATTTTTAATGGCCTCGTTTAATCCTTCGGGACTATCGTTGCATCCGCGTGCCGGATGTTTCGACAAGGATGGATACCTGTGGATAGCCGACAATTCTTTAGGATTGGTGAAGACATGGGGTGAAGGATGGCATGGTGAGGCTTATTCACCCAATGGTCCTTTTTCAGCCAATGTATATGAAATGAAAATGAGAGAAAATGAACTTTGGGTAGCCAGTGGAGGACGAAAAAGTACTTGGGAAAATCTTTATATGACAGATGGACTCTATAATTACTCGGATGGGATATGGTATAATTTCAACAGTTCAAATGTAGCCGCCTTTGATAGCATATATGATATGGTTTGTTTGGCCATCGATCCATCCAATCCGAAGCACATTTATGCGGGTTCGTGGAGTAAAGGTTTAATGGAATTCAATAATAAAGAATTGGTTACTGTTTACAGCAAATACAACAGTCCTTTAGAAGGATTTGTAGCCGCTCAGGACCGCGTTTTTATCAGCGGCTTGGCCTTCGATAGTAAAAATAACCTATGGGTTGCTAATAGTGGAGCTTCGTCAATACTGCATTGCCGGAAGCCCGATGGTAGTTGGCAGTCTTATAACTTAGGAGGAAATGCCAGCGGCTTAGATATTGGCGAAATGGTTGTAGATGATTACGACCAGAAATGGATATTGATGCGTAAGGAACATTCTATACTCGTTTTCAATGAAACTATAACCGAAGGGAAACCATACAAAATTTTAGGTTCAGCTACAGGCGAAGGAGCAATCCCTGGTAATACGGTACTTTCTATTGCCGTTGACCTCGATGGAGAAATTTGGATTGGGACCGATGCTGGTGTAGCTGTTTTTTACAGTCCTGATGCGGTGTTTTCTGGTAATAATTTCGATGCCCAACGCATATTAGTCGAACAGGGAGGCTATGTGCAATATTTACTCGAAAATGAATCGGTTACTGCGATCACCGTCGATGGTGCCAATCGTAAGTGGATTGGTACCGACAAGGCGGGTGTTTTTCTACTTTCGGCCGATGGTACACAACAAATTTATCATTTTACCGAAGATAACAGCCCGTTGCTATCTAATTCTATAGCCGATATTGCCTTAGGCAAAGATGGAGAAGTATTTATTGGTACTTCTTTAGGAATAGTTGGTTTTAGAGGCGATAGTCCTTCGCCGGGAACTATACCCACTGAAGTTTATGCTTTCCCCAATCCTGTTCGTCCATCTTATGATGGGCCAATAGGCATTTCGGGGCTACCACAGAATGCCGATGTGAAAATTACTACCATAAGCGGAAAGCTGGTTTATCACACTATAGCCGCCGGTACACAAGCCGTATGGAATGGCCGTGATTTCGACGGACAAAGAGTACAGAGCGGAGTTTATCTGGTGTTGGTTTCTAATGAAGATGGAACAGAAAAATTGATTACTAAGATTTTATTTATCCATTGAGAAGAGGCGGAGAATGGTGCTTGGTAGATAGTGCTTGGAGAATGATGGATGATAATTTGTCAAAATCTGGAAGGAGGTAGCAAAGTTGATTAGTCATCGAGGCTGGGCTGTACAAGGAGAGTCCGTTGTTTGATTTCGAAAGCCGTTAGATTACCAAAGCCTTTTTTCTTGATGTATACCCCATTGTCTAAGGGTATAAATGGATAGATGCCCTTACGAATGGTAAAATCGATGAATTCGTGGCTAACTGGTACGTGTCCATGAATAATGGTTTTGTGATTTATCTTGTCAGGATCTACTTTAAAATCTCTTATCCAAAGCATGGAATATTTATCGTCGAAAATAGAATCGGTTTCGAAATTGAATCCTGCATGCACCAAATAATATTCCTTGAGTTCGATATAATATTCCAATTGTTGCATCCATTGGATATATTCTACTGGGAAATGCCTCAAATTGTTTACCTTGAAACTTTTAAGGGTTTCTTTACCTCCATACCGCATCCATTCGGCTTTTGGAAGATTAGGTTTCTTTAAACCCAGAAAGTTCTTCTTTAACTGTAATTCCTCTTCATAAGCCTTAATACACCATTCTTCGTGATTTCCCTTTAAAAATCGCAACTGATAACCATTATCTTTCAATTGAATGAGGTAATCGATCAAACCTTTTGAATCGGGACCTCTATCAATAAAATCGCCTAAAAAATATAGCTCGTCGAACTTAGAAGGTCGGATTTGTTCTTCCAAAAGAGCTCTTAGCGTTTTTAGGTAACCGTGTGTATCGGGTATAACCCACTGTTGAGGCATAATCAGTTGATAGTTAAACGCCCAAAATCTCAGGATTTTATTGTTTTAATTATTTCATAAGAAATCATAAAAGCCATGAAGATAATAAGACTTTGGGTATATAGAGGTTTTATTCGTGAAAAAGACAGAATTATCTCTGAAGGAAATTATTTTTTCTTAGCTTGATTGGCAACGGCTTCCATGGCCTTACGAATTTCTTCTTCATTGCCGAGGAAATAATCTTTTTGAAGTTTCATATCGTCGTCGAATTCGAAAATATAAGGGATACCAGTAGGTAGATTCAGGTCGATAATTTCCTTTTCGCCCATATTTTTCAGATATTTTACTATTCCTCTCAAGCTATTGCCATGAGCAGCCACAAGAACTTCCTTATTTTGTTTGAGTTGAGGGATCATTTCGGTTTCCCAGTAGGGAATGATGCGAGCAATGGTATCTTTGAGGGCCTCGGTAAGAGGTGCCTGGTCGCCAATTTCGGCATAACGTGGATCGAGCCGGGGATTTCGGGGATCGTCGAGGTTAAGAGGTTCAGGTGGTACGTCGTATGAACGCCTCCAAATTTTCACCTGTTCTTCTCCATATTTCTCGGCAGTTTCTACCTTATTCAAACCTTGAAGTTTACCATAATGTTTCTCGTTGAGTCTCCATGTTTTGTATTCTGGAATCCACATCAAATCCATTTCTTCCAGGATAATCCATAACGTTTTAATAGCGCGTTTCAGATAAGAAGTATAGGCCACTTTGAAGTTAAAACCATGTTCTTTTAATACCTTACCTGCCTGATGAGCCTCTTCTATCCCTTTTTCCGATAAATCAACATCGGTCCAACCTGTGAAACGATTTTCCTTGTTCCACACACTCTCACCATGACGAACCAATACTAACTTGAGCATAATATCAATTTTTTGTTTGTTAAAATCGTTGCAAATTTATTGTTTTTAAGCTTTGATGATTCACCTCAAGTTTTTTCTTTAATTTCGCCTTTCTTATCTTTCGCTGTTTGAATTTGCATGAAATTATCATTTCAGAAAATGAATAAAATCCTCGGCTGGGGGATTTTTTTTATAGCTGCATTTGTTTATGTTTCTACTGTTGAACCTACTGTTAGTTTATGGGATTGCGGTGAATACATCAGTACGGCTTATAAGTTGCAAGTAGGGCATCCTCCGGGTGCGCCTTTATTTCAGCTTCTTGGCCGCGTGTTTTCTCTATTTGCACTGGGCAATACTTCTAAAGTGGCTTATTGTATAAATGTCATGTCTGCTGTTGCCAGTGCTCTTACGGTAATGTTTCTTTTTTGGAGCATTGTTTTACTTGCATCGCAATTTCTTATTTATAATAAAAAAAATGATTCAGGAAAAGAATACTTGGCCTTAGGGATGGGTTTGAGTGGAGCTTTGGCCTATTTATTTACCGATTCTTTCTGGTTTTCGGCTGTCGAGGCTGAAGTTTATGCACTTTCGTCTTTGTTTACTGCCGTGGTTTTCTGGGCTATATTGCGGTGGAACAAAGAAACTAGCGATTCTTACCGCATTCGTTGGCTAATTCTCATTGCCTATCTCATTGGTTTATCTATAGGGGTTCATCAGTTAAATCTACTCACTATCCCTGCTATCGTGCTGGTTATATATTTTAGAAAGAAAAAACCAAGCGTTTTGGGCATTTTGGGAGCCATATTATTATCTATGGGTGTTTTAGCTTTTATTTTATACGGACTTGTTCCTGAAATTCCAGGTTTATTTGCACGTACTGAGTTATTCGTGGTCAATCGTTTAGGATTTCCCTTCGAGAGTGGGACAATATTTTCGGCCATCGTTCTGGTGGGTTTGCTGTTAGTGGGAATTCTTTACACCCATTATCCCAATATTTATTTTCGGATTTTATTCGGTGTTCTGGCAATTTTCATCTTAGTCATGATCGTTAGCGGGGCGAGCTCATGGGTTGGGCTTATTTTTCGCTTTTTATTTGTTTTGGGCTTAGGCTGGGGAATTATATACCTCATGAAGCACAGAGTAGTAATGAATGCAGTTTGGCTATCCTTGTGTTTTATTGTTATCGGTTATTCCTCATTTTTAATGATTGTCATAAGGGCAAATGCAAATACACCCATCAACGAGAATAATCCTCGCGATGCCATGGGACTTGTGGCTTATCTTAACCGTGAACAATATGGGAATTGGCCCGTAATTTACGGTTCTGATTTTACAGCAAATGTTGTGGGCTACACTGATGGCAAACCGGTTTATATGAAAGATGAGAAAACCGGACGTTATAAAGTAAAAGACAATGCAAAGTCCACTAAACCGATTTATGATTCTCATATGCTTTTCCCAAGGATGTATTCTCAATCGTATGATCATATACAGGAATACAAGATTTGGGCGGGAATGCCCAATGATGAAAATTATAAGCCTGGTTTTGGCGACCATCTGCGTTTTTTGGTGAATTATCAATTGAATCACATGTATTGGCGTTATTTTTTATGGAATTTTGCAGGCCGCCAAAACGACCAACAAGGCTTTTACAATAAGGCTAATGGCAATTGGATTACAGGTTTAAATTTTCTGGATAAATGGAGAGTATGCCCATTGAAAGAGCTTCCTGCACATAAGAAAAGCAAAGCATGGAATCGGTTTTATCTTTTGCCTTTGCTGTTTGGTATAGGGGGTGCTATCTATCATTACAAGAGAAATTGGAAAGGATGGTTAGTGATAATGGCGTTTTTCATTATGACAGGCATGGCTATCGTTATCTACCTTAATCAGTATAGTCCTCAACCTCGAGAAAGAGATTATGCTTATGCAGCTTCGTTTTATGCTTTTGCCATTTGGATAGGACTGGGCACAGGAGCCCTTGCTTCTGGCTTGACAAAATGGATGAACGACAAGAAATCCATCCTAATAGCTACGAGTCTGAATCTTCTTTGTGTAAGCGGTGTACTGGCTGCAGAAGGATGGAACGACCATAACCGCTCGGGAAGATACACTACTTTACAAATGGCTAAAGCTTATTTGGATAGTTGTGCTCCCAATGCTATACTGTTTACCTATGGTGATAATGATACTTTCCCTCTCTGGTATGTGCAAGAAGTCGAAAATTACCGTACCGATGTCAGAGTTTGCAATTTTAGTCTTTTGAGCCTCGATTGGTACATCGAGCAAATGAAACGAAAGGTTTATGAATCGGAACCTTTACCTATAAAGCTCGATTTTTCATTTTATAAGCAAGGAACACACGATTTTATCTATTTCATTACCGAAAACGACTCTTTAGCCGATACATTAAATTTAAAACAAGTATTCGAACAAATGAAAATAGAACCTCAAGAGTTCAAATATTGCATTGAAGGCGATACCATAGATTACCTCCCATCCAATCATTTTGTGATGAATGTTGATAAAACTGCGGTTTTAAAAGGTGGCACAGTTGATAATGATACTTTGGGAAGAATCTTAAACCTAATGATTTTTGACGTTCCTGGAGGATATATTGAGAAAAATGCGCTTATTGCCCTTAATATCATAGCCAATAATAATTGGGAACGACCTATTTATTTTGGTTTGATGGGAAGTTCTCAGGAATACCTTGGGCTCGAAAAATATTTTCAACTCGAAGGAATGGCTTATCGCTTGGTTCCCATCCTCTCTAAATCGTCGCAAAACCACTTAGGAAATATCAATTCGGCTATTCTATACGAGAACTTAATGAATCGTACGCAAATAACAATGAATGATCCTACGATTTTTTATTCTGACGATCATCAGAGATATGCACCTATGCTTCGCAATGTTTATGCGAGATTGGCTGATACATTATTACATGAAGGGAAGAATGAATTGGCGGTTAAAGTATGTGATAGATGTGTGGAAAATCTTCCAAATAATGTTATTCCTTATGATGTATTTTCATTGTCGTTGGCTGAGGTCTATTATCGTGCCGCTGAGATTTTAAAAGCCAATGAATTATTGACCATAATGATGCATCAAGCCTCTGATGAGCTCGAATATTATTTTAAACTATCATCAGCTTTGATGCATCGATATAAATATGAAATCAATCTAAATCTTGGCATTTTGAATTACATAGCCGAAACAACCCGAAATTTTGGACAAACTACTATTGCCGATCAATGCCAAGCAGATTTCGAAAGCAAATTGCAATACTATTCAACGCATATTTACCAAAATTTAGAGCCTTAATGTTGAAGATACATGATATGAGTCGGTTTCCGCTGTTTGCAAGGTGGGCAATGTTCTCTTTTGCAATTACCCACATGCCTCGAAATGAGCGACGTTTATATCTTACCTTCGATGATGGCCCTCATCCATCCATTACACCTGACGTAATGCAGATTCTCGATCAATATGCAGTTAAAGCAACTTTTTTTTGTGTTGGCGAAAATATTCAAACCTACCCTGAAATTTTTCAACTGTTAAAGAATAAAGGACATGGAGTTGGAAATCATTCTTTCAGTCATAAAAATGGTTGGAAGACTACGAATACGGAATATTTGAGCGACATAAAGGCCTGCGAAAACTTTACCAAAACAGGTCTCTTCCGCCCACCTTATGGAAAGTTGAGCATTTCGCAAGCCAAAATTCTTTCCCGGCACTATCGTATTGTTTTATGGTCGTTGTTGAGCCGAGATTATGATGAAAGTCTTTTAAGTGAGAAAATATTACGGACTTTACTCTCTCGTACAAAATCGGGCGATATTATTGTTTTTCACGATAGTGCAAAGGCATTCCCAAGAATGATACAAGTTTTACCTTTTTATTTGGAGGCCATGCTCGAAAAAGGTTTTACTTTTGATGTAATTCCACCGAGAATCTGAATATGAAGTTTTCAGCAACCAAGTTTAAATATCGCAAAGATGGGCTTCGAAATGCTCTGATGTTAAGCTGTATCGCTTTGATGTTTATAATGAATCGTTGTGCCAATCCGGTAGCACCTCAGGGAGGGCCTAAAGATTCGGAACCTCCTCAATTGATTGGCGCTGTTCCACCCGACTTAAGTACACATTTCAATGCTACTCATATCCGTCTGACTTTTAATGAATACATTGTTTTGAAAGACATCAACAAGAAATTTTTAATGTCGCCCCCCTCACTCAATTTACCTGAGTTTAAAATAAAAGGGAAGACTTTGCTAATAGATCTAAAGGATAGCTTAAGGCCCAATACTACGTATTCTCTTTATTTTGCCGATGCCATTACCGATCTTCACGAGAATAATCCTTTGCCCGATTTTCAATATGTTTTTTCGACCGGTGAGGCCATCGATTCCTTATCTATGAAAGGTTCGGTTGTAAATGCTTTCAACCTGAAACCCGTTGAAAATATGGTGGTTATGCTTTATTACGCCAATAATGATACCCTTCCCTTGGAACAACTTCCCTTAAAAGTTGCACCATCTTATGCAGCTCGTACTCGTATGGATGGTTCTTTTAGCCTCAATTACTTGCGTGATGAAGATTATCTGCTCTTCGCACTAAATGATCAGAATTATAATTATTACTTCGACCTTCCCGAAGAAGAAATTGCTTTTAGTGATACTTTGATCAAGGCCTTCTATATTCCACCTGCCCTTGATACTTCGCTTTCTGCCAAATCAGAAGAAACATTGCCTGACAGCTTGCTGCAAGATAGCATTACTCAACAAAGGCTGCAAGATTCTATTCATCCCTTGCTTTTTCAAGATACACTGGGGCAAATTCAATCTTTTTCTGATAGTACAACTAACATATCTTACGATACACTTATTCATTCGGAAAGTCAACAAGACGAAAAAACCTTCACTCTGTTAGATACTTTAATCAAAAATGATTCTGTTGAAGTAAAACAATCCTTTTTGCCATTAGTATCTTACCATTTATATTCCTTTATTGAAGAAGATACAGTTCAGCGCTTACTCAAGAGGGAAAACACAGGGAATGGTCAGATTTTTTTGAATTTTAAAAGGCCAGCCGAAGATTTCTTTTACAAGCTGTTACCTCCTTTCGACACTTTGTATAAACCTTTATTAGATATTAGTAAAAATCAGGATTCTATCAAGTTATGGTTTCCAAATTGTCCTTTCGATAGCGTCAAGATGTGTGTTTATGCCAAGGGAATAGAACCCGATACCTTCGAGCTTCCATTAAAGCGAGAAACCCTTACAACAAGAGGAAAGAAGGCCAAATTAGAGTCATTGGTCGTTGAAACTTTCTCAGGCCAAACCGATGCTTTCAAGCCGTTTATCCTGAAGTTCAATCATCCTGTTGATTCAGTTCGATCGGATTCATTGCTTTTGTTTACTAGTAAAGATACTTTATGGGTAAAATTTGCATTTACCGATAGTCTGAGAATGCGCGCCTTGATTAAATATCCTCTTGACTATAACTCATCCTATCAACTCATAATTCCTTCCAAGAATTTTGTGGATATATTTGGCTTAGTAAACGATAGCATAAGTCCGCGTTTTACTACTAGGGCTACTGATGCTTATGGAAATTTTTATCTTAAAGTAATTTTACCTAGCAACGGCCAGCAATATCTTATTCAGCTGCTCGACGAAAAAGAAAACCTGGTAAGGCAAAATGTTGTTAATGATTCTATTGATGAAATAGATTATGGGATGTTGCTGCCAAGGAAATTTGTTTTGAAAGCCATCTTGGATAGCAACAGAAATAATAGATGGGATACGGGAAATTACAGAAAGAAACGTCAACCTGAAAAGGTACAATATTTTAAGGCGCCTGTAGAAATACGTGCCAATTGGGATTTACATGAAGAATGGGTGTTGGAATAAAATTAATTAATCCTGTTGTTCTTCTCTATTCAAATGAATGATTGCCAGACGGTTTTTCCCGTCCATTTTAACAAGTATAGGTTGTTTAAATCTGACGTGTTTAAAAAAGGTAGTTCGTTCGATGAGTTCTTGCTCATGAAGCATCTGATAATTGATAAAATTATTCTCGTTGAAATTCTGGATAGACATATATCCAACGTTCATACTAGTAACATTGTGGAAAAAATGCGAACCTGAGGAAGCATCGAGGGGGAAATCTTCAAGAGCTGTTTCTACAATGACTTTAGCATTTGATATTTGAGGCCAATTGACGGGGATGCCTATCCAGCGATCGCGTGTACCCCATCTACCTGGGCCTATTAAAATGTATTTTCGGTTTTCTTCGGTCAGTTTAGCATTTATTTGTTCAATTTCTTCGGCCATAGTTATTGTCATGCTCTTATCGAAAGTTTCGGGATCGACATAAACTACATCGTTAATATCGTCGATAATACCATTACCCATAGCCTTAGTAGATGAGAGTATGATATGGCTGGGTTTGATTTTTGAAAAATCTATGGAATAATCCTGAACGCTGCCCAATAGAGGTTTTATTTGTAAAAGATAAAACGAAGAACGTTGTGCGTTGTCTTTTGTAAGATCGACTGCAAATTCGATTTCTACGGGTGCACCCATGGCTTCCTTCACTACGTCAAGAACTACGGAGATGGTTTGGGCAAGGGGGATATAATTATACTTAAGTATATCGGCGAAGTTCAATACTCGCGGGCCAGGTTTTGTGAGTCCAGGCATGATCACATTATTATCGGGGTTATAAACCGAGGCTAAATGCTTAAGGGTGCCATGTCGTTCGGCTTCTTCTATGTCGAGTTTGACCAAACCAGCTTCTTCCCCTTTATGGAGGAGATCAATTTCGGGATTGGCCAAATTTACTGCGTAGAATTCAACCTGTGAGCCTTTGTAAAGGTCGCGTGCCGATAATATCTCGAGCTGAGGATAAACCGGAGAAAAACGATAAGCTCTTTCGCCTTCCACTACATAGCGACCCAGTCCAAGGGCTATGACTGCAAAACCTTCTTCGGGTTTCATGTGTGCAAATGGATAATAATTATAAGATTGAGCTACACCGCTTATATGAGGATAAAAAACATCCTCAAATTTTTGGCCTACTACTTCCTGAATGACTACAGCCATGCGTTCTTCCTCTATTTTGTAATGAACAGCATTGATGTATGACTTAGCCGTCTTGGAAAATACACTGGCAAATACCAGCTTGATGGCATTGCTGCATTGTTGCATTCTGATGACTACATCAGGATGATTGTTGGGAATAAGAAAGGTTTCGAAAATGCCTGCAAATGGCTGCATCATCGAGTCCTCAAATAAACCAGAAGAACGTACAGCCAGAGGTTTTTTAATGGCCAGTACGATTTTACGAAGCCGGCTCATCAATGCCTCGCTCAGTTTTCCTTCTATGAATCTTTGTTTGATCTCCTCATAATCATTGGAGTGCAGAGCAATATCCCACAGTTTATTACGCTCCATGAAAAATTCGAATTCATCGGTGCCTATAATGAAAGTTTTAGGCGCCATAAGATTAATATTAGGAATGATTCTGTGGAAATCGAAATTATAAATCAAGGTATTGATGAAAGCTATGCCTCTTCCTTTACCTCCAAGAGCTCCTGTTGAGAGCTGAAGTATAGTGGAGGGTTCGGTTAAATAAGCTTCGTCATAGGGGATAACCTTACCTCGGTTTTGCTCGTTTCGGTGTTGAATAATTGCATCGAGGAGAAATTTTCTAATGTCTTCCGGTTTTTCAAAATGTTCGAGCTTGAATGGATAAATGGTTTTGGCAATTTGTATTTCTCCTCTGGCCATAAACCATAATGAGAAATGATTTCTACGGGCATGATATAAAAGAGAATCGTCGGGTATAGTACGCAGCAGTTTTTCGAATTCGCGTAAGGTTCGGGCAGTAGCTATAGGCCGTCCGTTGGCATCCTTATAAACAAAACTTCCAAAACCCAGATAGGTTCCTATAAAATATTTAATGTCTTGAGCCAGTGTGTCGGATTGCTTGTTAAGAAAACTGGCTTTTAATTGGAATGCTCTATGTGCATTTTCAGGGTCGGACGATTGTATGATGATGGGAAGGTCTTTTTGTTCGGCTCGAATTTCTTCAGCAAGTCTGAATCCGGCTTCTTCGTCAAGTTGATTGTTGCGATTGAACTTAACATCGGTGATTACACACAAGAGGTAATCCTTATATTTATTATAAATGCTGATGGCTTCTTCGTAATCAATAGCAAGCAAGATTTTTGGTCGAGCACGTAATTTCAGTACTTTGAAAAGTTCATCGGAATTGACATCTTCAATAAGTTGGCGAGTTTGTTCCATTACAATGGAATAAAGCAAATGAAGATATCTTGAATAATATTTCACTGAATCTTCTATCAATAGAATTACCCTAACCATTCCCACTTTGGTATCATTCTCCACATTCACTCTGTCTTCGAGATGCTTAACCATGGCAAAGAACACTTTACTGTCGCCATTCCAAACGAATATCTTGTCGATAAAATTCTGGATGTCTGATCTTTGCTCGAAATGCGCAATTTCGGCATTATTGTTCAGCAATAAATAAATAGGGATATAAGGATATTTCTCTTTAATTTTTTTGCTAAATTCTACAGGACTTCTTTTGTCGGCACCCATCATCATGATAATCATGTCATAATGACGTGTTTCGAGCTGGTAATAAGCTTCGTCGAATGTTGTGACACCTGTAATACGAGGCACTGAAGTAAGGTCGAGTTGATAATATTCTCCTAAAATATATTCTGAAAAATTACCTTCACGTTCTATGCTATAAGCATCATATAAAGTGGCTACCAAAAGAATTTCTCTTACTTTAAAAGGCATAAGGTCATGAAAGATATCGCGGCTGTAATTGCTCTGATTGAGAAATTTCTGGAGCAACTGCCGACTATTGAGTAAAGAAGGCGGTTGAGGTTGAGGTTTGGTTGTTATGGAAGTTTGGGTGTCTCTTCCTTTGATGCTGTTGAGATGACCCGAAAGGATGTTTGCAAGATTGACTAACAGCTGTCGTTCTTCTTTTAAAAAAGGGCCTTCGTCGGCACGGGGAAGTACCCTCGAATAAAATATCTCTATCTTTCCTTTTTTATGATCAAAGGTTTCGAATTCTTGAGATTGGACCCAGCGTGTTTCAGAAAAATCGGCATTAGTGTAAGTTTTCCCGTCATAAGTGATTCGAGCACAGGCAAATTGTGGATATTGGTATGCATTGGGAAGTATATTACAAATCAACTCTAGGGTTTCGTCCAGAGGTTTATTTTCGCGTAGTAATTCTGTAGTCTGATTGATAGCCGAAAGCTCTTTTAATCTTTCATTGGCAATATGCTTGTCTTCTCTTCCTTTTACACTATTTAAAAAACCGGCAATAATTCCCGAGATATTATTGATGAGGTTACGTTCTTCTTTCATGAAAGGGCCTTCATCCATCAGCGGAAAGTCATGAAGATAATATACCTCTACAGCACCTTTTTTCCCATCTATGGTTTCGAAATCGGAAGATAGTTTCCACTGTGTGTTGATGAAATTTGGGCTGGTAAATACTGCAGTATCATAAATAATGCGCGCCGTAGTGAATTCGGGATATTGAAAGGCATCGGGAAGTATGGAGGCGATTTGGCGCAAGGTTTCAGGTACAGATCTTCCTAATTTGATTAAGGTTGTGGTTTTATTAATGGCCTCGAGTTCTTTTAGCCTTTCGCGAGTAAATTCTTGACTTTGTCTGCCTAAAAGATTGTTAAGGTATCCTTCGATCAAGTGCGCTACTTCATCCAGTAAGTCTTGATCATGGCTTGTGAATTTTACTTGCACTTCTAAAGGATATACTACCTGGATAAGCCCTTTGCGCCCATCGAAAGTTTCGATATGCGATTCAATATTATTGCTGGTGGCAATAAATCCATCAGAATATACGAGCTTGTCATCATAAATAATGCGGCAACCAGCTGTGGTATCATTACTAAATGTCTTTACCATTACTTCACATAACCGTTGAAAAGTGGTATAAATGTCACTGTTTTTCTTGATGATTTCGGTAACTTGTTTTATAATGGATGGCCTTTCATTGATCATTTCGGTATTCTTTAAATTGTCGGAGACGGTATTTTGGCTTTCAGTGAAGAATAGATCCGAAATCCTTTGAATACTTTTTCCGGGTTGATTATAGTCGATAATTCTTAAAAATTGGAAATAGATACTTCAAAATTAATTGTTATAGCGATTTGAAAGAAAAGAAAGGAGTATTTCAGTGAAATAAATAGAAGAGAATAAGTGAATCACGTATAAGAAATAAGCATAAGAATTAAAAAAAAGGGAAAACACAAGGGTTGGTCAAAAGCATTATAATTTTCTTCACTCATTTTATATATTTAAAAATATGACAAATAATGATATTTATCAGCAAGAGCTGCAAGAATTCATGGCGAAGATCAAGGCTAGGAATCCGAATGAACCTGAGTTTCATCAGGCTGTGATGGAGGTAGTCGAATCTTTGATTCCTTACATAGAGGAGAATCCTCACTATAAACATGCTAAGATTTTGGAGCGTATGGCCGAGCCTGAAAGGGTAATCATTTTTAGAGTGCCATGGATGGATGATAAAGGAGAAATCCAAATCAATAAAGGTTATAGGATTGAGATGAATAGTGCCATAGGGCCTTATAAAGGAGGGCTGAGATTTCATCCTACCGTTACCTTGAGCATACTTAAGTTTTTAGCCTTCGAACAGGTATTCAAGAATTCTTTAACCAATCTACCGATGGGAGGGGGCAAAGGAGGTTCTGATTTTGATCCGAAAGGGAAAAGCGAAACTGAAGTGATGCGATTTTGTCAAAGTTTTATGACGGAACTTTCGCGACATATTGGGCCAAATACGGATGTACCTGCTGGTGACATTGGAGTAGGAGGACGAGAGATTGGGTACATGTTTGGGCAATACAAGCGTTTGCGCAACGAATTTACAGGGGTGCTGACGGGAAAAGGTTTAGAGTGGGGAGGATCTTTAATACGTCCCGAAGCCACTGGATATGGTGCCGTATTTTTTACAGAAGAAATGTTGAAAACCCGTCAACTAAACCTGAAGGACAAAATCATTGCCATCAGTGGTTCGGGCAATGTGGCTCAGTTTGCCTGCGAAAAGGCCATTCAGTTCGGCGCAAAAGTGATTACACTTTCCGACTCTAATGGTACAGTTTATGACCCAAAGGGGATAAATGAAGAAAAGTTAAAATGGGTGAAAGAGCTCAAAAATGTTAAAAGAGGCCGAATAATTGATTATGTGAAAAAATGGGGAGGAGAATACTTCGAAGATCAAAGGCCTTGGATCGTGAAATGTGATGTGGCTCTGCCTTGTGCTACTCAAAATGAGATAAATGGCGATGAAGCTCGTACGCTGATTAAAAATGGATGTATCTGTGTGACCGAAGGTGCCAATATGCCTTCTACACCCGAAGCCATTGAAGTCTATCTTCAAAATCATATACTCTATGGCCCTGGAAAAGCTGCTAATGCCGGTGGAGTGGCCACTTCAGGCCTTGAAATGACGCAAAACTCTATGCGTCTGGCATGGTCAAGAGAACGCGTTGAAGAGGAACTGCATACCATAATGATCAACATTCATAAAACCTGCCAGAAATACGGCTCACAGCCTGATGGCTTTATCAATTACGTAAATGGAGCCAATATTGGAGGTTTTGTCAGAGTAGCCGATGCTATGCTGGCTCAAGGTTTAGTTTGAGTGTATAGATTTTTATGAGGGTTAAAAGCGCCTGAATTTCAGGCGCTTTTTTAGTTTTCTTATGCCTTCGCTTGAAAGATATTCCTGTACTTTCCTTTTGCATTCAATGAGAATATGAAATGAATTCCAAAATCCGTTTTATTGATTTGCGAATTTTGTTGGTATTGATAACCAGACGCTTATAGCTTTTATATCAATTACCTAAAATCAAAATAAGCACCTCCCTATTTTCTAAGAGAATGTCTGACTAGCTAAAATGAGCATTTTACAACTAAATAAATCCTTATTTGTCCCTATGAGGACTTAAAGGCAAAGGATGCCCTATGATGACAAGGAAATTTTTAGTACCTATAGTGATCTGCTTTGTAAGGTCCGTCAATGGGTACACCGATGTAAGTAGCCTGTTCTGGAGTGAGGCGAGTGAGTTTTACCCCTAATTGGTTGAGATGCAAACGAGCCACTTCTTCATCGAGATGTTTTGGAAGGCGATAAACTTTTACCTCGAGTTCTTTTTGCCATAATTCGATTTGAGCCAGAGTTTGGTTGGAGAAAGAATTACTCATCACAAAAGAAGGATGACCAGTGGCACAACCCAGATTTACCAGGCGGCCTTCGGCCAAAAGAATAATGGAATGCCCATCAGGGAAAATATATTGATCCACTTGAGGTTTTATATTCACATGTTGAATGCCTGGTCGGCTAACTAATCTATCGACTTGAATCTCGTTGTCGAAATGCCCAATATTGCAAACAATGGATTGATCCTTCATGCGTTCCATGTGCTCTAGTGTGATAATATCGCGATTGCCGGTAGCAGTAACGAAAATATTTCCTTCTTCCAGGGCATCTTCGACGGTTGTAACTTGAAAACCTTCCATGGCAGCTTGCAAGGCACAAATAGGATCGATTTCTGTAATCAACACTCTGGCTCCGTAGCTTCGCATCGAATGGGCACAACCTTTTCCTACATCACCATAACCACAAACTACCACAACTTTTCCTGCAATCATCACATCTGTGGCACGTTTTATACCATCGGCCAATGATTCTCTGCAGCCATACAAATTGTCGAATTTCGACTTAGTTACGCTATCGTTCACATTAATAGCAGGCACAAGCAATTTACCCTGCTCTGCCATCTGATAAAGACGATGTACACCTGTAGTGGTTTCTTCCGAAACCCCTTTCCATTGCTTTACTGTGCGAGTCCATCGAGTTGGGTCTTCCTTCATTATGGCTTTAAGCACATTCTGGATAATAGCTTCTTCTTTATTTTGAGCCGGCATATCGAGGCTTGAAGGATCCTGTTCGGCATAATATCCTTTATGAATCAGCAATGTAGCATCGCCTCCGTCGTCTACCACAAGGTTGGGTCCTAATCCGTCGGGGAATTTCAAAGCCATGCTAGTAGACCACCAGTAATCCTCGAGACTTTCACCTTTCCATGCAAAAATAGGTATATGTGAATCGCGTACCACTGCTGCAGCCGCATGATCCTGAGTAGAAAATATATTGCAGCTTGCCCACCGAACTTCGGCACCTAAGGCTTTTAAAGTCTCTATGAGCACAGCAGTTTGAATGGTCATGTGCAATGATCCCGTAATACGCGCTCCCTTCAAAGGCTGTAAAGGCGCATACTTGGCTCTTATGGCCATTAACCCAGGCATTTCTTTTTCGGCAATCTCTATTTCCTTGCGACCCCAGTCAGCAAGCGAAAGATCTTTTATTTTATATTCAAAATTTAACCCTGTTTTGTTGTCTTGAAACATAATAAATCAAAAATTAGAAGAATTTAATGTGAAATCGCAAAATTAGGTATAAACTTTCTATTTTAAGTTATTTAGATAGAAAAGGTGCGATGGGAATGTATAAATTTAGCCTAAAATAACCTGAATGTAAATGTGGCTTGTATTACTTTTGCAAGCTTAATCGATGAAAATATAAAATAATGCCAATAAGCCGGATTCAAAAATTTGAAGATGGAAGCATTCTGGGTTTATGGCAAATTAGTGAGACAATCGACGACTTGATCCCACTTGCCATACTGACCCATGACGAGCTTGAACAATTATACAAATTTAAATCTGCTACACGTCAACTTCACTGGCTAGCTTGGCGCGCTTTAATTCATCGAATAGCTCCTTCATCTCCGTTTTCTTTGATTTATGATAATAATGGGAAACCTTTTCCTAATGATTATTCATTTCAACTTTCTGTAAGTCATTCTGGAAACTGGGCATCATGCCTCATCAATCCTACTCATCCCGTGGGACTAGATATTGAAGCCATTCAGGAAAGAGTTCTTAAAGTAAAAGAACGCTTTCTTTCATCAGAAGAACTCGAATATTTTTTATCATTAGGTAACGACCCCTTAATCTTCACTATTTTATGGTCAACCAAAGAAGCTGTATTTAAATATATTGGACGCAAAGGAATAGATATTAGGCAACAAATTAAGATAGAACCATTTTCTCCTCACGTATCTCATACATTTTACGTGAATATTCGCGACAATTCAAACCATAATCGACTCATGCTTAATTGGGAAAATATTGATGATAAATACCTTATTGTTTATACTCGATGATACGGAAAACATTTCATCATAGCTTTTTAATGTTGCTTATATTCATTGCAGTGGTATGTGTAAGCTTTGAGTCATGTCATACAAAATCTGAGTCTCAATCAGCGGCTTCAGTCATTCAGGGATTTTTAACAGATGGAATTCAACAAAAGATTATTCTTCAAGAATTGGATATTACAGGGGTTTATCCCGTTGATTCGGTAATTACAGGGAAGGATGGTAGTTTTATGTTCGCCTTGTTTATCACCGAACCAATTTTTTATCAATTAACGGTTGGTAAGAGTGATCCATTGATTTTGATTTTAAACCCCGGTGAGAAGATTCAAATAAGAGGTAAGGCCGATAGTTTAATTTTCGCCCAGATACAAGGTTCTGACGAAAGTAGACTCTTGCAAGAATATCTCATTTATACACATAAAAATCTGAGCTTGTCGGAATCGTTGGCTGAGCTATTGGTGCAGAAAAGCAAAGACAAGGATTTTCTCTCTATCCGTGATTCCATCATTCGACAATTTGATTCGATATATGCTGAACAAAAGCAGTTTGTAAAACATTTCGTTCAATCTCATCCTTCTTCCTTGGCTTCTTTAATTGTTATCAATCAAAGGTTTGGCAGGCGAGAAGTCATCGAGGAGCATGCCGATAATCATTTATTTGTAAAGCTCGATTCAGGTTTAATTGCTCAATATCCCAAAAGCAAGCATACTTTGAACTTTCACAAGCAAATGGCTGAGAAAGCTCGTGAAAAAGAGATAAAAAGGATGGTTCGTGAAAATTTAGAACCTGGTCATGAATTTCCATATTTTCGACTTCCTTCGCTCGATGAGAATCAATGGATAAGTCCTTCCGATTTCAGAGGAAAGAAATTGGTTGTGGCATTTTGGGTCCCTACTCAAAAGAAATCGATACAGCAGCTTACTCGACTTCGAGATTATTTGTCGGTTTCATCTTATAAAGATTTATCGGTTTTGGCTGTTGCCTTCGATATTTATTCTAATAGATGGGCAAATGCTATAAAACTCGCAAACATGACTCATTGGAATCATGTTTGCGACCTAAAAGGCGATGCTTCTCCCTTAATTGAATTATTTGATTTGAATATTGATTCTTTACCAGTTTTTTATCTTGTTGACGAAAAACAATTCATTACGGGGAAATATAAGTCGGCAGATGAATTCTTATTGTCTTTGAAAAATTAAGAAAGGGTTGTTTCAAGGATATCTCTCGATTTCGAAATTGGAAACAGCGGCTTTTAGTTCGATAAATATCTTAGATGTAGCCTTATCAAAATCCGGTGTTTGCCATAGGCCGCTCTTTAGTTTATTAAATCCATCGAACGAACGACTCGATAATATAGATTCAGATTTCACTTGGCAAGCTGCTTGACGAGGAATGCGAATTACCAAATGGCTGGCACCCATTTCGAGACTAAGCTCTGTAGTATCGGCTAAGTTTCCTAATTTCAACTCCATAGAGGATGCACCTCCTTCTATATCTAATTCTTTCACGTAAAATTTACTCAAGTCGAGATTCATATCGGCGGCTCCGGTTTTAATCTCGAATTTCCATAAAGGATTGGGGTTCAATTTGATTTCGACCTCATTTTTTATATTCCCATTCACAGTTACTCCTTCTAATGAAAGTTTGATATTGCGTCCTTCTTCATTATCATAAGATGTCATAACATAAGGGCCAACATTACCATGGCTTTCGAACGAAATCATTTCATGTGTAGTGTCTTTGATGATAAATTCACCTGCTGCAGCATCAAACTTTAGAATTGCGGTTTTGACACTTGTATCGTAAGGTTCTACAAATTTTTGATTAGAAGGAATCCAATTTCTTTCACCTTCATCCTCTTTTTCATCCTCATTTTCATATTTATAAGACCATTCCTTCCATTGATAGTGATAGTCGTTTCGTGGGTTGGTCAATAAAAGAGCAATGGCAATCACTCCTGTAAATATCCCTAAAATTATCTTGAGATTAGGTTTGGCTGGGATTAACGAAATGCCCCATAAAACAAGCAGTATGGGCCATAAATCGGCAAATGCCCTCCAAGTAAAATGAATTACTCCGAAATTTCTTAAGGCGAATATTACACCAATAACCAACAGGGTTACACCCCAAAATACATTTCTGAATTTTTTTTCCATGATATCAAATTTTATAGTTCTTCATTAGGTTTATTAAAATCGTTGGGTTTATCTATAACATCGTCAGATGATTTTTTTTGTTTGGGCTGATAATAATTATAAAGCAGTACAATACCGATGATGATGAGAATAAAAGGCCATAAGTGCCCGAAATGGATGTATGGTATATATTGGCTAATGAGGAATAGAATTCCCAGTGCGATCAGAATGAGGCCAATAATGAGATTGGTGTCGTGTTTAGATTTTTTCTGATTTTGTGGGATAGGATTCGAGGAGGTATTTTCTTCTGATGAAGGAGAAGATGTTGAATGCACAGTGCCACTGGGTGGATTAGTCTGTTGCCATGTTTGCGGGAATGGGCCATAGGGAAGTATGATCCATAAAATGATGTACACCCAGAAACCTATGCCATATAATAGGGTAAAAAGAACAAACAGTACTCGAACAATGGCACTGTCTATGTGGAAATATTCCGCCAATCCACCGGCTACCCCTCCTATAATTTTGTCGTAACGACTGCGTGTAAGAGCTTTTGATCCGTTCACTTTATTAAAAATTTAAGGTTTTCAAAAACAATAGACGCCTTAATTTGAATGAGGTTACACCTGAACAAATCGTCTGTTATAGATGTTTAGTAACGATTTATACTTTTTTGTATGCTAAATCAACATAAAGAAATGTACTTTTGATTGTTAAAAAGGATTTTATGAATAAGATAAAGGTTGAGAATCCTGTTGTAGAATTGGATGGAGATGAAATGGCACGAGTGATCTGGAAAATGATCAAAGAAAAACTTATTCTGCCTTTTCTCGATGTAAATATTATTTATTTTGATTTGGGCATTCAGAACAGAGACGCTACCAATGACGAGGTTACCAAGGAAGCAGCCCAGGCTATATTAAAATATCATGTAGGAATAAAATGTGCCACTATCACTCCCGATGAGAATCGGGTCAAAGAATTTGATCTTAAGCAAATGTGGAAATCGCCTAATGCTACGATTCGGAATATGCTAGATGGAACGGTTTTTCGTGAACCTATTTTTATAAAAAATATTCCTCGTTTGGTTTCCAACTGGGGAAAACCCATCGTGATTGGACGTCATGCTTTTGGAGATCAGTATATGGCTACCGATTTTGCTGTAAAAGGGAAAGGGAAGTTAACCATTACTTTTACAACTAATGAAGGTGAGAGCCAGAGTTACGAGGTTTATCACTTTCAAGGGGATGGAGTTGCCTTAGCCATGTATAACACCGATGAATCTATTAAGAATTTTGCACATGCTTCTTTTAACATGGCTTTGATGAAGGGATGGCCTCTTTATTTAAGCACTAAAAATACCATTCTAAAAAAATATGATGGAAGGTTCAAGGACATCTTCCAGCAAGTTTATGAAGAATTTTTTCTTGAAAGGTTTAGGGCTGCAGACATAATTTATGAACATCGCTTAATCGATGATATGGTAGCAACTGCCTTGAAATCGGAGGGAGGTTTCGTATGGGCATGTAAAAATTATGATGGAGACGTGCAATCTGACATGCTTGCTCAGGGTTTTGGTTCATTGGGGCTTATGACTTCGGTTTTAATAAGCCCTGATGGTCAGACAGTGGAGGCAGAAGCCGCTCATGGAACAGTAACCAGGCATTATCGCGATTATAAAAAGGGTTTGCCTACTTCAACTAACCCCATTGCAAGCATATTCGCTTGGTCCAAAGGGCTGTCGCATCTAGCTCGCCTCGACCATAATCAAAAACTCGAAAAATTTTGTCAGATTCTCGAAAATACTGTTATCCAAACCGTTGAATCTGGCCAAATGACAAAAGATTTAGCTGTTTTAGTATATGGTAAAAGTGTCGAACCCAAAGATTATCTTTTTACCGAAGATTTTATTGATGCAATAGCCAAGAATCTGTTGAAAAATCTTATTAACCCTATTCAGTAATGAAAATTTATTAAAATATCATAGTATATGCCGAGACTCAAGGATAAACTCTACGACAAAATAGAACAATGGCGGCCTCGAACCCAAAGACTATTACACGAATATAGTGATGTTGTGGTCGATAATATTACTATTGGGCAAATTATTGGAGGCATGCGAGGAGTAAAAGGTCTGGTTACAGATATTTCATATCTCGATCCTATGGAAGGGATTCGTTATAGAGGATATACCCTCCCTGAAGTTTTTGAAAAACTTCCCAAACCTAAAGATGCTGAAATGCCTTATGTGGAAGGACTTTTTTACTTGTTACTTACAGGTGACATTCCAACAGAATCGGAAGTTGCCGATGTAGTGGATGAATTTAATAAAAGAAGAATATTGCCTCGATACGTTTATGAAGTGATTGATTCGTTTCCCTGCTGCAGTCATCCAATGTCGATTTTTTCGGCGGCTATTACAACCATGCAAAGAGAATCATTTTTTGCCAAGAAATATGCCGCTGGCTTGAATAAAAACGATTATTGGGACCCAACCTATGAAGATGCCCTTAACCTCTTAGCCAAATTACCCGAAGTAGCCACATATATTTATGCCAAACTTTATCGTGATGGCAAGAGAATTCAATCGAACCCTTTTCTCGATTATGGAGCCAATTTTGCTCACATGATGGGCATCGGATCTCCTTATGACGATGTATCGAGAATGAATTTCATCATACATGCCGATCACGAAAGCGGAAATGTTAGTGCACATACGGCTCATTTGGTGGGAAGTACTTTGGCTGATGTTTATCTGAGCATTTCTTCCATGGTGAATGGTTTAGCTGGGCCCTTGCACGGACTGGCTAACCAGGAAGTTCTGAGATGGATACTCTACTTTAAGGAAAAAATGGATGATGCTGTCCCTACTGAAGATGAAGTAAAACAATATGTATGGGATACTCTTCACAACGGGCAGATTATCCCAGGTTTTGGTCATGCTGTGCTCCGAATAACTGATCCTCGTTACACCATTCAAAGAGAATTTTGTCTCAAACACATGCCCGATGACCCTATTTTCCAATACGTCAACATGCTTTATCATATAGTTCCTCCAATTTTAATGGAACAAGGTAAGGCCAAAAATCCATGGCCTAATCTCGATGCACAAACTGGTGTTATTCAATGGCACTATGGCGTCAGAGAATTCGATTTTTATACCGTTCTTTTTGGCATTGGCCGTAGCATTGGTATAGCAACTAACCTCATCTGGGATAGAGCTCTGGGCTATCCTCTCGAACGTCCAAAGTCTATCACAACCGATATGCTCGAACAGATTGCCTTTGGAATCCTCAAACCCGAAGATTTACCATCAGAATAGTGCTTATTCTTATGTTTTTCAACGGTTAAGTTGATAAAGCTTTTATGCCACTTATGTAAAAAGTGGATAAATTTGCCTGAAAGAATTCTTATGATGATACAGCAGCAAACTATTGTTTTGCCACAGTATCCTAAGGGTATACATTTGATTACCCAAGAGGTGCTGAATAAGCTTGAAGTATTGCCTGATTTGGGTTTGCTTCATCTTTTCTTGCTTCACACCTCTGCCGCTTTATCCATTAATGAGAATTATGATCCTACAGTGAGATTGGATAGTGATTATTTGTTTGACACTCTGATTCGTGAGCATTTGCCGGCTCTGAAACATACGCTCGAAGGCCCCGACGATATGCCTGCTCATTTTAAATCTTTGATTACTGGTTGCTCTCTTACTATCCCTATTATGCAGCAAAGACTTCATTTGGGAACATGGCAGGGAATTTACCTTTGCGAATTTCGACACCACGCCAGCAGACGTCATTTGGTGTGTACTATTATTGGATAATTTTTGCTAAAAAAGTATTTTAGAGATATAGTAATTCATCCCTAAATCCATTATTTATCGATCAAACAAAAAAGGTTAAAAGCTAATTCCAACAAAAATCTGTATGACCGAGTTTTTTGCTTCGCCTAGTAATGAATATGAAGCCTCATCTTCTTTAGCTACGCTATTCAATCCTGCCGAATAATTTACACCAATAATCAAAGGATCGAGATAAAAATCCAGACCTCCCGTCAAACCATAATCCCAGGTGTTAAATACCCCACGATCCAGCTCATTTTCGGAAGAAATATTGAAATAATCGAGTACTGTGGCATTAGTACTGGTTGATGCGGCAATTAAATAACCCACATATGGCCCTGCTTGAATCTCGAGATTCTTGGTAAGATTAACCACTAATTTTACAGGAAGACTGAGGTAGTGTAAATTAAAATGTGTCTCTCCATCAATAATAGCGTTATTCCCATAATCAATCTTCAGCCCATTTAAATTGTATAAAAGTTCTGGCTGAAGCGCTAATAAGGAATTGAATGCAATTTTATCATACACTCCTGCATGAACACCCAGCTTCAGGCTTTTATCACCCTCTTGGTCGGAAGTTAAACTGGTCAAATTAATTCCACCCTTTATGCCAACTACTGACTTTTGGGCATGAACTATACTTACACTCAAAAAACACCCAGCAATGATCAGAAAACAGATTTTTCTCATGTTGTTCATAGTTTTAGTTTTTAAAATGTAACAAAAAAGTTTAAAATATAGCTTTATATTTTAAATAATTGGTTATAAAATAAATAAGATACTCTATCTTCATCCATCACTCTATGCTAATTGTATAGTCAACCAAAAGAAAGTTTTGCCAAAAATAAAAAAATCCCGAACTTGCTCTTAATGGATTTGTTTTAAATCTTGAAGTGAAAAAATAGCATCAAAGATGAGGTCAAGCAGTATTTGGGATGATAAATACAATAAGACTGAGTATCACTATGGGATGGAACCACTTCCATATTTAGTAGAGAAAATGGAGAAGTTTCACCCTGATAATTTATTATTGCCTGGAGAAGGTGAGGGAAGGAATGCAGTGTATGCAGCTAAAAATGGAATAGATGTTTTTGCCTTCGACCAGAGTCAAATAGCTCGACAAAAAGCCTTAGCTTTGGCTAAACAAAATGGGGTAAGTATAGATTATAGGGTTTGCGATGTAATCGAATCGGATTATCCCCGGCATTTTTTCCAGATGATTGGATTGTTTTATGTTCATTTTTCTGAAGAAATAAGACAAAGAGCTAATCTTCATTTATTGGAATTCCTTCGACCAGGTGGTATTTTAGTGTTAGAAGCCTTCCATAAACGAAATCTTGGAAACAGTTTTGGGCCTCAATCTATAGAGATGCTTTACGATGAAGCTATAATCAAAAAAGATTTTGGAATGTTGCAAGTGGAAGAATATTATGAAAATCGTTTTGTACTTTCGCATGGTCGAGGTCACCAAGGCGAAGCGGAGGTGATTCGTTTTTGTGCTGTCAAACTTTTTTAGAAAAATAAAAATCATGAAACTAATTTCATACAATGTAAATGGGTTGCGTTCGGCCTTGGCAAAAGGATTGCTGCCTTGGCTTGAAGAGGAGCATCCGGATATTTTTTGTTTACAAGAGTTGAAGGCTCAACCCGAACAAATACCTGATGAAGAATTTCAGCGTTTGGGATATTATACATATTGGCATTGTGCCGAGAAAAAGGGCTATAGTGGGGTTGGACTTCTTACTATACGTGAACCCGATAGAGTAATCAAGGGAATAGGTAATCCAGAATATGATCGGGAAGGTCGTTTCATGAGGGCTGATTTTGGTCAAATTTCGGTGATAAGTGTGTATCACCCTTCGGGAACAACTGGCGAAGTTCGTCAGGAGTTCAAAATGCAATGGCTTGAATTTTTCTTGCAATATGTCAATCGTCTGCGAGACGAGCGGCCTTATTTGATTATTTCAGGTGATTTCAATATTTGCCATAAACCCATAGACATTCACGATCCAATTAGAAATGCGCATAGTAGTGGATTTTTGCCCGAAGAAAGAGAATGGATGGATCGTTTTGTGGCTTCGGGTTTTATTGACACTTTTAGAGTATTTAACAACCAGCCCCATCAGTATTCGTGGTGGAGTTTTAGGGCAAGAGCCAGAGAAAAAAATCTCGGCTGGCGAATCGATTATCATTTTGTTACCGAAAATCTTAAGCCTAAGCTAAGAAATGCCTATTTACTTCCACAAATAAATCATAGCGACCACTGTCCTGTTGTGCTCGAAATCGATTTTTAGGTTTATTTCTTTTGCTCATTGTAAGTAATTCGGGGCAAGACATTATTTAACAAAATCTCCAAACATTGCTGAGGACTCATCAAATGAGTTTGAAGATGAATATCCGGATGTAGAGGAATCTCAAAAGGTGAGTTGACCCCAGTAAAATCGCTGATTTGCCCTTCCAATGCCTTACGATATAGGCCTTTTATATCTCTTTGCTGGCAAATTTCTATTGGACAATCAACAAAAACTTCAAGTAAGTTTTTTCCTCCTATGATTTGTCTTGCCATAGAACGAATGGATTCAGTGGGGGTAATGAAGCAGTTGATGCTGATGATACCTGACTCCATGAATAGTTTGCTTACTTCGGCCGCGCGTCTGATGTTTTCAACCCTGTCATCCACACTAAAACCCAAATCTTTATTCAGTCCGCTGCGTAAATAGTCTCCATCTAATATCTGTACTATAAAACCTTTTGTGAGTAGTTCGTCCCTCAACATTCGTCCCAGTGTAGTTTTTCCTGCTCCCGAAAGTCCTGTAAACCAAATGACTATACTTCTCTGCCTCAAAAGAGTTTCCATCTTATTTCTTTGGGGCAATGAATTTGGGAAAAGATTTTCTTGAAAATTCGTCATCATGATGTTTCTGCCTACAAATGTACATTATCCTTAGCAAAATATTAATATATGATAAAGATGATCCTTTGATGACTGATAGAAATAAAACAAATTTCTCACCCAGAATGATTTTAATCTTATGAATTTTGGTTAGCTGACTAATACTGGTTATTTTTGCGAGAATCATTATTTTAAAAACTTAGAATTATGAACGATATGAAAATTAAATCTATCAGTTGGTTATTGAGCATAGTAATGCTTATGCCATTTTTTGTTAAGGCCCAGGAAACTAAATCAGATAGTTCCTATCAATTTACTCTTGTAAAACAATTGCCTTATACTCCAGTGAAGAATCAATTTCGATCGGGTACTTGCTGGAGTTTTTCGGCCATATCATTCATCGAATCAGAGCTTCTTCGCCTGGGGAAAGGAGAATATGACCTCTCTGAAATGTTTTGTGTAAGAGATGCTTACGAGAAAAAAGCCGAGAAATACCTTCGTATGGGAGGAACTATCAATTTTGGTGGTGGAGGTGAGTTTCATGATGTATTACACACTCTCAAGAATAAGGGTTTAATGCCTGAAGAAGCCTATCCAGGACTCAATTATGGTGAGAAAAACCATGTTCACGGCGAACTGGATGCGGTTACAAAGGCTTATATGGATGCCTTGATAAAAAATCCGAACAAGAAAATTTCTACCGCTTGGATGGATGGTTTCAAGGGAATATTGGATGCATATCTGGGACCTCTGCCAGAAAATTTCGTATATCAAGGCAAACAATATACTTCGAAAAGTTTTGCCGAATCCTTAGGATTAGATCCAGATGATTATGTTTGTCTCAGTTCGTTCACGCATCATCCTTTTTATCAGCCTTTTATACTTGAAGTGGCCGATAACTGGGCATGGGGTGAGATGTATAATGTTACTTTAGACGAAATGATGGAGATTATAGATTATGCTTTAGATAAAGGTTACACCGTTGGTTGGGCTTCCGACGTCAGCGATAAGGGATTTGCTTACAATAAAGGTTTGGCCGTAATACCCGAGACTGACGTTGCTGAGCTGAGCGGAGCCGAAAAAGCGAGATGGGAAAAATTAACCGAAAAGGAAAGAAATTCTCAAATGTATAACTTCGATCGTGTAGTACCTGAGAAAAATGTTACTCAAGAAATGCGTCAGAGAGATTTCGATAATCTTCAAACTACTGACGATCATGGAATGCATATAGTAGGATACGGAACCGATCAATTTGGCCATAAATATTATTATGTAAAGAATTCATGGGGAGCCGATAATAAATTCGATGGATTCTTTTATGCCTCGGTTCCATTTGTACGCTTAAAAACCATAAATATTGTAGTGCATAAAAATGCGCTTCCAAAAGATATCAGGAAAAAATTGGGCATATAAATTAAGCTTATGAAATGAATTATTGTGCAGGATGAATTTTTTATCTTCATCTTCACTTCAATTTTTTATGCTTATAATGCGCTCTAAGTAGCTACATTTTAGCAATATAATAGGCCATTAGATAAAAAGAATATCTTCTACAGCTCTATTCAAGAAATAGTTCAAGGGCTGAAGTGCTTTGAAAATTGCTACTGTTGTTGGCAAGAAATCTGAAGCAATGATTTCGTCATCCGAAAGGGGATGTGCCACAATGAAATGTTTATTTTTTAGAATTTCTATTCCTTCGAAATCTTCTGGGAAACCCTTGGGTGGTCGTTTAGTCCGACCCATATCGCTAAAGCCATTAAAATACTTGCGAAATGATGGATTCTCTATAATGCTCTTCAATTCATCATAATTATAAAATATTTCTTGACGGGCAGCTTTTAAGATGTCGGTAGTAGGGTCATATAATCCTCCTCCAGCCATACAAGAACCTGGTTCTATATGCAGGTAATATCCAGCATAAGGACTTTTTTTGCCTCCACGAGCTATATAAATTCCCGTAAATGTTTTATAAGGTGATTTGTCGTGCCTAAATCTGATGTCTCTATATATGCGAAAAGTGCAATCGTTAGGTTTTAAATTGCCAATCGTTGGGTCGAAAGAATAAATTTGAGTGATTAAAAGTTGTGTGAGTTTTTCCAGAGTCGACTTTACTTGCTCATACCATGAACGATTGAGTGCAAACCATTCGCGATGATTATTTTCCTTGATTTCTTTGTAAAATTCAATTAAAGAGGCCAATTCTGAAGAGTTTATCATTCTTTTAAGGTTTTTGCAAAATTATCGCCTTCTAATTTCTGAGTCATTAGAGATGGATAAAGAATGATTTTATTTTTAATTAAAGTGATTTGTGCTTAATAAAGTTTTCATACATTTATAGCTCAAAATTGATTTGAATTAACCATTTAGGGAAAGAAGTTGAAATTGGTTATGATGCAGGTTTTCAAGTTACCATTTGAGTAAACATATTCAGGTATGAAAAGAGTTTTCAAAGGATTAATTGTTTTAGTGTTGAATTTACCTTTGGGTTTGTTTTCACAAGGATGGGAAGGCATTAATGGTCCGGCAGCAGCGAGTTTGTCGGTGAGTGGGGTGAGCTTGTCGGGGGAGTGGTCGGGATTTTCAAATCCGGCAGGGTTGGCACTAATTTCAAAAGCTTATGCCGGTTTGGCCGTCGAAAATCGCTTTCAAATGAAAGAATTAACCTTGAAAGGTATAAGCATTGGGCTACCTGTCCTAGGGGGTGTTTTTGGTTTATCGGGCTCACATTTTGGTAATTCATTATATAGCGAACAACGATATAATTTAGCTTATTCTAAAAAGCTGGGCTCATCATTTTATTCAGGTATTTCTATAGATTACTGTTTGCTTTCGCAAGGCAAAGGATATGGCAATGCTGGAGGGCTCACTTTTGGAGTTGGGCTTCTGGCCGGGCTGAACGAAAATCTTTTGTTAGGCGCCTACTTGTTTAATCCTATCAAAATTCGACTGTCCGAAAATATTCAATCCGAAATTCCTGTGCTGATGCGATTGGGATTACTCTATAAATTTACATCTCAGCTTTTGGGTACGGTCGAAATCGCTAAAAATAGCGACAGCAAAGCGGCAGTGCAAATGGGAGTTGAATATAATGCTTTTCAGCATTTTGCATTTCGAGCAGGAGTTTCCTCATGGCCAGGATCTTTTGCATTTGGCGTGGGTTATTATCAACGACATCTGAAATTTGATATAGGTGCGGGTTTTCATCCCGATCTTGGATTATGCCCTCAAATTGGATGCATCTATCATTTTTAATATCATCTCTAATCATTTATCATGAGCAGAGAATTAAAATTTGTTTCTTTTTGGCTTTTCATTATGAGCTTAACCCAAATGCTCATGGCACAGCAGCCCGATACCTTGATGAAGAATTTGGAGTATCAAATCGAGTGGTATGTCGAAAATACTGAAAATGAATTAGATTATAGTGAACTGACCGAAGAACTCGAACAACTTTCAAAAAATCGTGTCAACCTCAATAGCCGAGAACGTGATGAATTAAAACGCCTGTTTTTTCTCAATGAGGCACAAATCCAGGGTATTTTGGCTTACACAGCTAATTATGGTGATTTCGTCAGCATTTACGAGTTAAAGGCTATTCCTAACTTCGATTCTACTTTGATCAGGAAAATTATTCCTTTTGTGACCATCTCACCATACGAAAAACAACATTTGAAAATGAGTGAGGCTCTGAAGCAAGGCGAACATAGCATTTTATTGCGTTATCAGAGAATCCTCGAAAAACAGGAAGGATATTTACCAGCCGATGACAGCTTGCTGGAAGTAAAACCCAATGCACGATATCTGGGAAGCCCTGATAAGATTTTGGTAAAATATGGATATAATTACAAAAGCCAGATAAGATGGGGATTATTGGCCGAGAAAGATGCAGGGGAAGAATTTTTCAGTGGAACTCAAAAACAAGGTTTCGATTTTTATTCTGCATATATTTATGGTCGTGATTTGGGAAAAGTTCACAGATTTGTTTTAGGTGATTATCACGCTACCTTTGGCCAGGGGCTTGTAATGTGGAGCGGATTGTCGTTTGGGAAAGCTGGCATTACTGGAGGTATGCCACATACTGCCCGAGGACTTACCCCAAGCTCATCATCCAACGAAATTTATTATTTACGTGGTGGAGGAATGACAATAGGTTTGGGAAATTTCGAAATAAGTACCTTAGCTTCACACATCGCACTCGATGCAGGCATTGCCGCTTTGGATACACTTCAAACGAATGAAATCATCGAAGGACTTCGAAATACAGGACTGCATCGCACTCCTTCTGAAGTGGCTCTAAGTAAAAATATTCATCTGACTACACTTGCTGGAAACATCAATTATACCGGAGATATTTTTAGGGCTGGTTTTACTATTGCATCGGAAAATTTTGATAAGGCATTCGACTACCGCACTGGCCTTTATAATCTGTTTCAACAACCTCGAAAATCGCAACTCACTATGGGTGCCGATGCTTCTGTTTATTTACGAGATTTTGTCCTGCAAGGCGAAATAGCCCGCGATATTGACGGACATCTGGCAGGCATTTTCAATGTGAATTTTCAGCCCGATCCAAGGCTTACTTTAGCACTTATCTATCGAAACTATGATAAAGCTTTTCAAAACTACCATAGCAATGCTTTTAGTGAGAATTCTGGAGTATATAATGAAAAGGGCTTGTATTTGGGATTTAAAGCCTCTCTTGCTAAGCAAGTCGAATTATCAGGCTATGCCGATTATTTCCGATTTCCATGGTTTAAATATAGAGTCGATGGCCCTTCAAAAGGAAGAGAGTATTACTTGAGAATGGATTTTTTATTGGGTAAAAATGCTCATGCTTATCTCCGTTACCGTTTCGAGCAAAAAGAAATAAATATTTCAGACGAAGATAGAAAACTTAATTTTTTGTTTCCCAAAAAATTCCACAATGTGCGGATGCACTTCGATTATCAACCTTTAGTTGAGTGGAAATTTGCTTCAAGAGCCGAAGCTTCTTTTAACCATCCCAACGCAGTAGATTCACGAATGGGTTTTCTTATTTATCAGGATATTACATGGAAACCAACGCGTTTGCCCATTTCTATTACAGGTAGATATGCGCTTTTCGACACAGACTCTTATGACGAACGTTTGTATGCCTACGAACAAGACCTATTGTATAGCTTTTCTGTTCCAGCTTACTATTACAAAGGACAAAAATTCATTCTGGTCTTGAAATATTCTCTAAACAAAAGCCTCAACTTTTGGTTGCGTTTTGCCTCATCCATATACTCTGACAGGGATGAGATTGGCACGGGTCTTGAAATGATTCATGGTAACTCACGCAGTGAAATCAAAGGGCAGCTTATCTGGAAGTTTTAAGTATAAAGATTTTTCAAAATAAACCTTTTGGCGAACCGTTATCTCATTTTGTCTGTGCTTAATGATTGCATAAGGCTCAATTATTAATTCCCTATTTATCGAAAATTGGAAATGAAAATTAAATTATGGAGAAAATTATGGAGAAAGTAAAAATACTTTGGGTGGATGATGAAATAGATTTGCTAAAGGCGCACGTGATGTTTTTAGAACAAAAAGGATATGAGGTACATACTTCAAATAATGGAGACGAAGCCTTGGATATGATGCGTAATGTATCTTATGATATCGTATTTCTGGATGAGAATATGCCTGGACTAACTGGGCTCGAGACCTTAGAAATTATTAAGCAAATTAATCCTAACCTTGCCGTGGTTATGATCACTAAAAGTGAAGAAGAAAGCATAATGGAAGAAGCGATTGGAAGCAATATATCCGATTATCTTATTAAACCCGTAAAACCCAATCAGATTCTGTTATCTATCAAAAAAAATCTTGAAAAGAAGGATTTAGTGAGTCAAAAAACTTCAACGGCATATCAGCAAGCTTTTGGAGAAATTGGTTTGGAAATAAGTAGCACACTCGATTTTGAGGGTTGGAAGGAGGTTTACCGCCGAATAGTAAATTGGGAACTTCGTTTACAAACAACACGTGATGAAGGAATGGCCGAAGTTTTGAGAATGCAGAAAGGAGAAGCCAATCAGGTGTTTTCTCGTTATTATGAAACGCATTATCCTGCTTGGATAGCTGGAAAATCACCCAACAAACCTGTGCTTTCACATACACTCATCCGTGAAAAAATATTCCCTATTCTTGACGATAATTCACCTCTCTTTTTTATCTTGATCGATAATTTACGCTACGATCAGTGGAAAACTATTCAACCCATTATCGAAGAATTTTACAGAGTGGAGCAAGATGAGCTCTATTACAGCATCCTTCCTACAACCACACAATTTGCACGTAATGCCCTCTTCTCGGGACTTTTACCTTCCGAAATCGAAAAAAAATATCCTCAATGGTGGCTCAATGAGTGGGATGAGGGAACTAAAAATCAATATGAAGAAGAACTTCTTAGTGAACTGCTTAAACGATTTGGACGTGACATCAGATTTAGCTTTAATAAGATTCTTAACCTTTCGGCTGGACGTAAACTCGTCGATAATCTCCCCAATTTACTTTCTAATCGATTGAATATCATTGTATATAATTTTGTAGATATGCTTTCACATGCCCGTACCGAAATGGAAATTATTCGTGAGCTTGCTAATGATGAACCGGCTTATCGCTCTTTAACCCTTTCCTGGTTTCAACATTCTCCTCTACACGATATCCTCCGATTCTTATCCTTAAAAAAGATCGATGTGATTATAACAACCGATCATGGTTCCATTAGAGTTCAAAATGCCATTAAAGTAGTAGGCGACAGAGAAACAAATACAAATTTGAGGTTTAAAGCCGGAAAGAATTTGAATTTTAATAAAAAGGAATGTTTTTATATTCACAATCCTCAAGAAATCTTCCTTCCCCGTCAGAATGTAAGCACCTCTTATATATTTGCAAGAAGCAATGATTTTTTTGCTTATCCCAACAACTATAACTATTTTGCTAATTATTACCGCAATACCTTCCAGCATGGAGGCATATCACTCGAGGAAATTCTCGTGCCAATGGTCTACCTCAAGGCAAAGTAATATTCTACTTCCAAGATAAATAGTCATTAGTCGGTCCAAATTTGGAATAACTTATAATAACTAATCACTTTTTGAAAGCAATAATTTTAACTTTGAAGATAATTTTCATCTAATTAATTTTGATTTTTTAAACCTTTTTATAATGTCTAAAATTGTACGTTATGTTTCGTTTTTGCTGTTGCTTTTGACATCTGATTGGCTCAAAAGCCAACAGTTTATTCAATTAAATCCTCCAGATCTTACGCGGGGACGGGCTACCATGCAAGCCTTATCACTGAGAGCCTCGGCCACACAGTTCGATACAACCATGCTTTCGTTGCAGGATCTTTCGGATGTTTTATGGGCCGCCAATGGCATCAATCGTCCTGCTTCGGGTAAACGCACCTCACCTTCGGCTATGAATGCTCAAGATATTGATATCTATACTTTTATAAGGTCTGGCGTATATCTTTATAACCCACAAAAACATGCACTCGAACTCGTGGTGAATAATGATTTTAGACGAGTGTTTCTGAGGGATGAG
Source organism: Bacteroidales bacterium UBA5762 (assembly GCA_002418865.1). GTDB lineage: Bacteria > Bacteroidota > Bacteroidia > Bacteroidales > TTA-H9 > TTA-H9. The sequence goes on from DIEY01000086.1 coordinate 39,409, forward strand.
AAGTCACCACTCCCTCCTGTAATTTTGCTTCTGGTCTCCGATATTTCTCGCTTTAGAACCCAAGATGATTCCTTGAAAATGATGTGGGGGGCAATGGATGCTGGAATCGTTTCAGAAAATATTTCCGTATTTTGTGCTTCAGAAAATCTGGCTACTCGCCCCCGTGCTAGCATGAATCAGAAAAAACTACGAGAATTGCTCAACTTGAAAGATTCTCAATATCTTATGCTCAATCATCCTGTTTCTTATAAGAAAAATATAGGAAATTGATGTTAACTTTCTCTATATCTTAACTATTGTTTGGTATTTCATTCTAGAAATTTTACACGGAAATGAATCATTCCCATTGATTCACTTATTAGTTTTACTAAGACGTTTTATAAGAAGGAAAATCGTGGTGTCTTAAATAGCTCTTCAATTTTACTTGTGTTATATCTTATAAATAGCTGTTCATACATTACATTATAGAAAGATGATTATGAGTGAAATAGGGTTGATGCCTTAAGCTTTCATCATTTGAAAATACAAAGATGGTGGCTTGCCTTCATAGAATCAACTTCTAAGTTTGTACTGTAATCTAACCTAATAATAGACATTAAATTTAAAATTTAATTACAATGAAAGATAAAGCTATTCAAACCGAGGTAGATGCATATTATTTATATGGCCAATTAGCTAAGCATGAACAAGATAAAACGATTGCAAGCGTTTTCAAACAAATGAGTGAAATAGAAAAGGGGCATGCCATAGCAATGGCAAAACAAAAAGGGTTAGACCCTGAGATGAATTTTTCACCATCGTGGCGAGCAAAGATTTTGAATTTTATGGGTAAGGTTTTTGGTGATGACATTGTTTTAAGCTCTTTAATGGATACTGAAAAAAGTCTTTCGCATGCCATTTTAACTGAAAAGAAGAAGAGGAATATCAATATTAGGGGGAGTGAAACGAATCATGTGGCCATATTGCAAACTATTTTCGAGAGAGAAGGAGGGGCCACAGGAAAGCAGTTATCGCGTTTTGAGCGTAGGCATCGCACTATTGGAGGAAACGCAATACGAGCTGCGGTTTTGGGAAGTAATGATGGATTAGTTTCCAATTTCAGTTTGGTGATGGGTGTTGCTGGAGCTATGGCCGGCCGTGAGGAGATTCTTTTGGCTGGATTAGCGGGTTTGTTGGCTGGTGCACTCTCGATGGCCCTGGGAGAATGGATTTCAGTGAAAAGCTCACAGGAACTCTACGAAAACCAAATGAACATCGAAAGAGAAGAATTAGAAAGTGATCCATCGGGAGAAATGCACGAATTGGCACTCATTTATATTGCAAAAGGAATGTCAGAAGAAGAAGCTTATCGTATGGCCGAGAACAATATGAAGAATATGAATCAAGCCTATGAGATTTCGGTAAAAGAAGAATTGGGAATAAATCCAGAAGAACTTAAGGGTTCACCTATAGAGGCGGCTTTGTATTCATTTTTTCTTTTTGCCTTCGGAGCAGTGATTCCTATTATTCCATTCATGTTTTCTGAAGGAATGAAAGCTATCACCATAAGCGTGGGATTATCTGCCCTTGGCTTGTTTATTATTGGAGCAGCAATTACGTTGTTTACTGGTAAACATCCGATGATTTCTGGCCTTCGGCAGGTTTTATTCGGCCTTATGGCTGCTGCGGTTACCTATGGAATTGGAAAATGGATAGGAGTCTCGTTGCTAGGTTGATTCTTTATGCGTAAGTTAGGCAAGTCAATGGTTAGAATTGCCAAATGATTTAGAAAGTTCAGAAGAAGTTCCTTGAAGTTTGGCTTTAAATTCAGCTAATGTGAAATTCGGCCAATAGGATATTTGTTCAAATTTTGATCGAAATAGGGAGTTTGCCTATAGAACCAATTGAGCTGTATCCATTGGTCTTTGGCCATTTGAGGATTTTGTTCTTTCCATGCCTGAAATTGAACCAGTAGTTCGGGTTGCTGTTGTATCATTTGTCTGGCTATACTTTCCATGACATAAGTCTCGGCATACTCTTTTTGTTCTAAAACTGTATTGAAAAAACCCCAAGAAAGGAAAGAATCGGAAGATAATGGCTCGAGCAATAAAGCTATAATGCGGGCATTTGGCTGTTCAAGACTAACTATTGCACTACCTGCCGGATAAAGTCGTCTTTCAATAAATTTTTCTGTTTTTACAGTAAGCCTATTCCGACCTTCGAACGAAAAGTTGCTCCATTGAGGATTACTTAAACGATACAATTCAACTTCCAAAGTTGTGTCTTGATTTAAAAATTCCATTTTTATTCCATGGAGTTGAAGCCTTCGTATGATTTCGGTCCATTCAGGCGGAATAATATAATAATTAGGTAATAAGACTGAATCTTGAGCAATAGCCTTGTTGAAATTTGGCAAGCGAAATACTTTGGCTTGAGGTAAATAAATAAACCACTTCCCACCGGTGAGATCACTTTCTTCGATTTTGTAATCATAGCCTTCGAAATTTACCATCACACTATCAGTATTGCTGACAGTAAAATTAAATTTCAGAATTTGCTTACGAAACTCGGCTGAGGAAGTATAAGTATCGGCTTGGTGGTTGATTTGTAAATAGTCTCGATAGTTATCGTTCAAATGTTTTAATGTAAATTGTAAGAGTTCGAGGGTGCTCATTACTCGTATTTTATAGGGTTTGAGCATATGAGTTTCAATAAGAAGTCCAGGACGATTGCGAGCTGCAACATATCCGTGCGATAACATGGCCGATGCCGGTAAAGAATAGAGTCCGGAACGTGGATCATGCCATTGCCTGAAATTCACATAAGGAAAGACTTTATATCCTTTTTCGGCCATATACATTTCCATAGCTGGAATATAATGTTTCTGTAGATATTGACCCAGAAATAGATCGGTGTTGGGCCCTGTCTCAAGAGAATAAGTCAAAGCATATTGATAATCGGCACCGTCGGTAGTGTGCGTATCGATGAAAAAATCGGGATTCCAGTAATTGAACAGACGCAGCCATGCTTGCATTTCGGGTGCATCAGCCTTCATAAAATCTCGATTAAGATTAAGGTTTTGCGCCGTGGTACGCCAGCCCATTTCTTCGGGCCCATTTTGATTAATGCGGTTGTAATGCCCAAACCTTTCGTGCCCATCTACATTGAATATCGGAATAAAAATTACAGTAACATGACGGAGTAAAGAGGTATCTCTTCCCAAAATACCTAAGTTGCGAAATAAAATCAATCCCGCGTCTTTACCTTCGGGTTCGCCCGGATGAATACAAGCCTGAATCATCAATATGGCTTTGCCAGCTTGGTGAGCTTGCTCAGCCGTAAAATACCTGTCTTTATCCATGATGAGAAGAGGAAGACTACGCCTCTGAGGACTAATTCCAAATTCCTTATAGGCAATGATTTGAGAATTCTCAGCCAGCAATTTACAAAATTGTATGGTTTCATTATATCGAGGCGTTCTCTTATAATCGGTCGATTCACAGTAAGTAGCCCATTTCAAATCTGTAGCAAAGATTTTGATAGGGAGAATCAAAAAAATGCAAAAAATTATTCCTACAAAAGATTTCATTTCTTGAAAATTTCATAATCAGCAAAAATAAAAACATGCGTGAAATATCTCGGCAAACTCTTCTTGTTAAACTTGAATCTTGAGTCCTTTAATGTTAACGTGTAGTGTATTAGTCGGTTAATGGTATGCTTAGAAAGTCTTAAAAGGTCTAAATTTCCATGTGCCAGATACAGAGAGAGGGAATTTGTTTTTCGATTGATTGCTTTCAAAATGTTTTTAAGTGAAATATGACCATGTTTTGCTTCAACTATTTTTTGCCTGTCAGTAATGTTTCCCGAATTTTGCGCCATACTTTTTAAATTCTCTCCAGACTGATGAGATTCTTACAAATGTTTCCTATAAGCGATTTTATGACTCATAATATTAAATTTGGAAGAAAATTGAATGGTTTTAAGTGAAATGTGTGGAATGAATAAAATTAGAATATCTTTGCGCCTCCAAATGGGAAGCCATCTAAATCTATTTATATGGTACATAGGAAAATAGCTGTAATAGGCATAGGTCAGTTCGGAGAATCCATTGCAAAGAATCTGTCGAAGAAGGGTGCAGAGGTATTGGCAATAGATAAACTTCAGGAAAATATCGAACGTGTTTCTGATGATGTTTCTTTGGCTGTAGCCATAGATGCAACTGATAAGAAAGCACTTTTAAGTCAGAATATACTTGAATTTGACGCCGTAGTAGTTGCTATAGGGGAAAGCTTCGAGCAAAGATTATTATGTGTGGCATTATTACTCGATTTGGGGGTAAAGCGCATAATTGCACGTTGTGGGGGAAAGAGCCAAAGAATAATTCTCGAAAAGTTAGGCGTAAAGGAGTTATGGTCACCCGAGGAAGAAGTAGGTGCCATTGTAGCCGAGCGTTTGCTCAATCCTTCTGTCATGTCTTATTTACAGCTTCCCGACGATTATCGAATAGTTGAAATGTTGACCCCAAAGAAAGTTGTAGGCCGATCAATACAAGACCTTAATTTTCGCGACCGATATAAACTGAGCTTAGTCACCATAAAAAAAGAAGAAAATGTTACTGTGAATAATATGGTTACAAGCGTTTATCATGTAGTAGGAGTACCCGGCACGGATTATGTTATTAACTCGACCGACCGTCTCCTACTGTTTGGTAAAAATAAGGATATAGATCGTTTTATTGAGATTAACGAATAATTTATAGCTTTAGCTTATTGGGTTGCAATGTCTAATTTTTGGTTAGATCGTTTGCGGGAAAGAATCAACATCTTTCTGTTTCCACACAAAGAAATCCTGCTTTGGGTATTGAGAATACTTAGTGTCGCCGTCTCATTTGTGGCAGTTTGTGCTATAGTATATTATCATGGATTTCCACGTACACCCCGTACCGATGAAATTGTACGAATTATTACAAGACTTAGCCTGGCTTTTTATGCCTTGAAATATTTTTTGAATTTTTTCTACGATTTTCATCCCTTGGCTTATTTGAAAAGAACCTGGTTTGAAGGCATACTGGTTTTATTTATCTTCCTGATGTGGTTTTTTTATTTAATTGTGGGTCAGCAAAGAATATATGCTTTTTTTGCTCAAAGAGGGATGGAACAGTTCCCCAATATTTCGATTCTTTTCATTCAATTTTATGTTTTTATCATGGTACTGGTCGAAACAGCAAAAGCTGGTCAATATATTGATAAAATCAAAATCGGACCTGCAGGTTTACTCGCCCTGTCCTTCCTTATTTTGATTGCTTTCGGTACAATAATGCTATTGCTGCCCGAAATGACCACTGGTCATCATATTCAATTCTTAGATGCTTTATTCCTTAGCACTAGCGCTTCTTGTGTTACTGGCTTGTCCCCTGTTGAAATTTCCGATTACTTGAGCCTCAAAGGTCAAGTGGTAATCTTAATTCTTATTCAATTAGGTGGAATCAATATTATATCATTTGCCACTTTTATTGCATTGTTTTACACAGGTGCCGAAGGGCTAAAACAACAATCTCTTTTAAAAGATCTTTTGGATACTAGTGGACTTTCGGATGCTCGACGAATTTTGAAGCGTATTGTGCTTTATAGTTTTACTATAGAAATTATAGGAAGCGTCATCTTATATCTACTCTGGGAGAAAGATTTAAGCATAACATCTGCTGGTGGATTGGGATTTGCTGCCTTATTTCATTCGGTTTCTTCCTTTAATAATGCGGGATTTTCTATTTTCCCCAACGGATTAATGTATGAACCGGTACGTATGAATTTGGCTTCGCACTGGATTATCGCCATCTTGATAGTGTTAGGTGGTATTGGATTCTCCGTTTTACAAGAAATACTCGACTTTAAACTTTTATTAACAAGAATACGCACAGCATGGAAACGATTCCAAGTACAAACCAAAATCGTGCTCATTACTACTGTCTTCCTTATTATCTTGGGTGCTCTTGGTATTTTTTTGCTCGAATATAATCATTCCTTCCAAGGGCTAAAACTCTCGGATAAGATAACTACTGCTTTTTTCCAATCCATTACGGCTCGTACTGCTGGTTTCAATACCGTGAACATTGGTGCTCTGAGTCAAACCACACTGTTTCTACTCATCATATTGATGTTTATTGGCGCCAGTCCGGGAGGTACAGGAGGCGGGATAAAAACTACTACTTTTTTAACCCTCATTAAAGCAAGTATAGCCACCATTAGAGGCAAAAAACGATTGGAAGCTTTCAAACATACTATTTCTTTCGAAACTGTGGATAAAGCTTATTCTGTTGCTTTGTTATCCTTGTTGCTAATCGTAACGGGAACTTTTATCCTTACAATTTTACAACCCGATTTTACTTTCACTAGCATATTGTTCGAAGTAGTATCGGCTTTTGGCACTGTTGGACTCACAATGGGTATAACTCCATTACTTGGCTCGGCTGGTAAATTGGTCGTTATTGTTACAATGTATGTGGGAAGAGTAGGCACACTTACTTTAGCCATCGCCTTTTTGAAAAAGGCCAGTTTTAAGGATTATGTTTATCCTAAAGCCAATATTATGATTGGCTAAAATATTGAAGTAGCAATTTTGTTTTGGCTTTTCCTATTACTTTTTCTATTTCTGCTGCTTCGGCTTTCTTTATGTTTTCAATAGAACCAAATTCTTTTAAAAGATTTTTAGCTGTGGCTTCACCAATTCCTTTAATTCCGGTGAGTTTGGTCTGTATGAGTGCCTTTTCTCTTCGTTTGCGATGATGCGTAATACCAAAACGATGAGCCTCGTCACGTATATGTTGTAATACCCTTAGAGTTTCCGATTTTTTATCTAAATACATCGGAAGGGAATCCCCTGGATAATAGATCTCTTCTAATCGTTTTGCAATGCCAATTACCGTTATCTTGCCTTTGAGATCTAATCTTTCAAGACTGTTAATAGCTGAAGTAAGTTGCCCTTTTCCACCATCTATCACAATTAATTGAGGTAAGTCTTTCTCTTCTTCTAAGAGGCGTTTATATCTTCTGTAAACGATTTCTTCCATCGATGCGAAGTCGTTTGCCCCTACAACAGTTTTGATGGTGAAATGCCGATATTCGTTTTTAGAAGGTTTTGCGTTGCGGAATACTACAACGGCCGCAACTGCTTCAGTGCCTTGCAAATTACTGTTGTCAAAACATTCGATATGTTCTGGCAATTGATTCATGCGTAAATCCTTCATCATTTGATGCAGTATGCGTTTGCTATGCCGTTCAGGGTCAACTAATTCGGCACGCTTGAGCTTTTCTTGTCGATAAAATTCAGCATTAGACTGCGAAAGTTCGAGAAGCTGCTTCTTATCCCCCTTTTTGGGTACTGTAATCAAAATGCCAGGGAAATCAATGGTTAATTCGAAAGGAACAATAATTTCTTGAACCTGACTTTCGAATCTCAGCCTAAGCTCTGTAATGGCAAAACTCAATATTTCTTCATCTGGCTCATCTAATTTCTTGCGTATTTCTATTGTATGCGATTGTATAACCGCTCCATTGGCAACTTTCATAAAATTAACATAGGACGATTTTTCATCGCTTACTATTGAAAAAACATCTGCCTGTAAATCAGAATTGCTAATTACGGCCGATTTAGATTTGTATTTTTCTAAAAGCTCCAATTTTTCTTTTGCTCTTTGGGCCTTTTCAAATTCCAGATTTTCGGCATAAACTAACATTTCTTTCTTCAAGGACGAGGCTACGGGCGATAAGTTCCCCCTAATAATATCTTTTATGAAAGCAATATTGGCATTGTATTCTTCTTCGGTTTGCAGCCCAATACAGGGAGCTTTGCAATTTCCAATATGATATTCGAGACAGGGCTTGAATTTTCCATTAGCTATATTTTGAGCAGTGAGTCTTAAATTGCAGTTGCGCAAAGGATAAATCTGATGAACCAATTCTAAAAGATTATGCATAATCCGTCCCGAGGCATAAGGCCCATAATATTTCGAACCGTCTTTTACAGGGTTTCTTGTGGGAAATATCCTTGGGAAAGGCTCATTTTTTATGCAAAGCCAAGGATAGGTCTTATCATCCTTCAAATTGATATTGTATCTGGGTTGGTGTTCCTTGATTAAGTTGTTTTCGAGAAGTAGTGCATCCAACTCGGTATCAACTACAATCACTTTGATATCCCTGATGTGCCTCACCATCACTAACACTTTTCCACTTATTCCAGTTTCTTTAGTAAAATACGACGAAACCCTTTTCTTCAAGTCTTTAGCCTTACCAATATAGATAATTTTTTGATTTTCATCAAAAAACTGATACACACCCGGACTATGAGGAAGCGTTTGCAGAATTTGTGATAAGTGTTCGTTGATTGGCTCTTCAATGTTTATCATGCTGAAACGATTTGTAGGAATTATTTTCTTAAATGATTCCAACCTTGGGCCTGTAGTGCAATTTGCTTGCCATCATTAGTTATCAATTGGCATCCTTCCGAA
>DIEY01000071.1 GCA_002418865.1 Bacteroidales bacterium UBA5762
TCCAGTTTCCGGGGAGTAGCTCCGCATATCCATTTCTCTTGCGACTTTCTCATTCAACTTCCACATTATTCCATCTTTTGTTTTATACATTCTCCTAAACATTTCATGATCAAGTACCGTATAGGGCATATTGTTTACACTTGCACCAGGAAAAAGATTAGCGTACGGGCATAGAACCGCCATAGCTATGGTGCCCTCGCGGACTCCTTGATAAAGCTCTGAATGCCCTCCAAGCTGAGGGAAGGGATAATAATCGACTTTTACTCTCCCTTTAGTGTATTGTTCAATAAGACCCGCGAACTTTTCATACCCAACTTGAGTTGAAAACATAGGAAATCCGCAACCAAACTTAAGAGTAAATTCTGGCTCTGTTGCTAAAAGCTTGTTAGTAGACGTCAAGAGTAAAGACATACAGATTAAAACCAAAACTAACCCAAAAAGGAAACCTTTTTTTCTTCCCACAACAATCACTCCTCTCTTTTTGTTTCAAAAGGGTATCTGTTTAAGCTTTTACTAATTTAGGAAGTGTGGGCAGCAATTCTACGATAAAATATTTTTCACTTTAATGCTTTTCACCTTATACATTTTGATTAATTGCCTTCCACCACCTCCAAAAACTGATATTGGCAAATCAAAATGGGCTTAATGTTTTTAATAAATTTTCCGATAAATGTTTTTTATATCTTCTAGATTATGTTGGCAAATATTATATGGTCTTGGGAAAAGGTTATAGCATTCTTCTGCCAAAGTATTTACAAGATCTTCTTCAACTCCAAAATCTCTTAACCTAGAGTATCCATTAACCTTTTGTATGATTATTTTAATTTCTTCTATTAATGCTGAGGCCTTCTCATTTTTTGATTTCTTATTCGAAAGAGGGAAACAAGCATCAAATACTGTAGAAAATTCATCAGTGCACATGGGTAAATTGAACTCCATGGCTGCTGGTAAACCAACTTCACAAGAAAACCCATGGGGGACATTAAATCTGTTTGCGATGGTATAGCCAATGCTATGAGGAAAGGTTGCCGGAGCGTTATTATTTGCTATACCACCTAACATTGCGGCAAGCATCATGTTATAGCGAGCACTTATATCGTTACCGCACCAATACGCTTTCTCCAAATTTCCTATAACAAGAGAAACAGCTTTTGATGCATGCATTTCAACTAAGACGTTTCTATATGAGGTCATTAAACCTTCAAGTGCATGACACAACACATCTAAACCTGTACTCGCAGTAACACGTTTGGGCAAACTTACTGTTAGTTCAGGATCAAGAATGGATAAATCTGGCACAAGACAACTATGACTTATCCAACGCTTCTGTTTATTGACACTAAACACTGAATCCCCTGTAACTTCACTTCCTGTACCGGCTGTTGTTGGAACCAAGAACAAAGGAAGTCTTGCATTGTAAGGCTTGCCTTCTAAATAATCTTTCAAATCACCCCCACAAACGAAAACCATAGCTACTACTTTTGCGGTGTCCATGGAGCTACCCCCACCTATTCCAATAATGCAATCAGGCTTGAATTCTCGAACAGCAAGGGTAGATTCATTCATGGATTCCAATGTGGGCTCCGACGATATGTTATGGAATTCTCCAATTTCAACTCCCGGTTTGTTTATTAGATCTTGAATAAGTTTCACTAATCCGGCCTGGTAAACTCCTTGATCTGCAATAATAAATGGTCGATATAAGCCTCTCTCGTTAAGAGCAGAAACCAAATCTTTTTTAGCATTGCATCCAAAAGAAATCTTCGGGATAATGCAAAAACTTTTAACACTCAAATGTTCTGAATCGATAAACTCGACCACAATCCTAACCCCCCCTAAAAAATTGATTGATTATTGCTTTTCATAGTAAACTCGGTACATACCAACTAAACAGCTTTGGTATTATGGTATTGCGCTTTGGAGAAAGCTACAATGTTAAACATTGACAACCAACAGGCTTTATAACACAGCATTATTTGTTACCCTTAAACATTTTTAAAATATTTCTAGGTGGCAGGGGGGGGAGTTCTTTGTATGTAGAGGATTTGACTAGAAACAATATGTTCCCTGACTTCAAAATCTTGGGAGGAATAAGTGGCTTGAAACAAGAAATTACCAGTGTTGAGATCTGTGATGCTCCAGATCAAGATTATTGGACCCGGGGGGGGGACTTACTTATTTCCAACGGTTATCTATTTAAGGATAATCCTGTTGCATTTATCCCTTTCTTGAATCTCGTAAAGAAAAGAGGTGTATCAGCTGTTGGTGTAAAATTTGATCGTTTTTTATTTATAAAGGATATTCCAGAAGCGATCTCTGAAGCTGACCGTTTGGGGCTTCCTCTTATACAAATTCCTTGGCGTTACAGTTGGTCAGAAATTTTATCCAAAATGTACTCTGCAATTGATAAAAAAATATTCTTAAGATGTAAAGACGGTCTTGAAAACAGCAGCATCGATTATTTGTTAAGTATATTCGAAAATTTTAAGGACATTTTTTCGTTTACAAACTTTTTTTCCAGTTATTTTGATAGACCTATCTTGATAAATAGGTCCCCTTCTTCACCAATTATTTCAATTCCCGAGAGAAAGGTCTCAAATTTTACACATGAATTTTTATCAAAATATATTAACTCCCCTCCTCGAGATACGACTTTTCTACCTGGAAACAATAACCTCAGTGTTCGACGTGAATCGAAAGATATTGAGAAAAAAGTAAGTTCCATAATATTTTCGTCTACCCAAAAACCCTCTTTCGAAATCCTTTTTCTTCTAGAAGAGAACGAAAAGAATATCACTCAGAACGAGGAAAACTTAGTATTTAAATGCTTCCCTTTGTTGAGATATTTACTCTTAGAGAGCATTCGTTTTGACTCTCCTCTCGCTATAAACAAATCTGAAATCACAGAAAGATTAATTCTTGGCTGCCATATTAACGAAAAACATCTTAAGGAATTTATTTCAATGTGGGGTATAACCTCATTATTCCCCTGCCGAGTAGCTATCTACCGAGGTGGAGAAAGGGATCGGGAGAACTATCAACACTCATTAAACCATAAATTATTTTGTTTTATTGGAGATTTAGTTGTAACCATTTTAATCTGCCAAAGTAAGTGTGATAATATTAAAGAGATTGAGAAAAGTTTTGGAGAAACTGAAAAAGTTATCGCTCTTAGTGATATCGCTAATAATGTTGAAGATATCCACAAATCCTTTTCCTCTGCAAAAGCAATTCTGCCTCATTTGGAAAATAACAAGTTCCCTCCTGGTTGTTACTGCTATGATGATTTGATTCTAGATTATGCTTTATACTGGTTTGCAAATATAGAACAAGGCAAATTGCTATGGGAAAGATACTGGAGCCCTATAAAAAACTCAAAAAAACACGGCAATTTGCCTCTTGAAACATTCGCTAAAGCACTAATCAATTCAAATTACAACTTCAAGAGTTGTTCTAAGAGTTTAAACCTACACTATAATACAGTTCGGAATTACTATATTTATTTAGAAGAAACTCTTTTACTTTCTTTGGATAATCCAATAAACAGGACCGCTTTACATTTGTCCATATTGATTGACAAGCATTTTTATGGTTAAAAAACAATTGCATCCTTACTGAGGCAAGTATTGAAATGAACCGCCCTGGTTTTTCCAAGCCCCTAAACGGGTAGTGATTGGAAATTTATAAAAAGGAAAGGCCTCGAAAATTAGCATTACATTTGGGGGGAGTCCGGTACATCTGTTTGGCAAACCCTTGGAATAGCTAAGCCCCGTACCTCAAAAGGGAACGGGGCTTATGTTTTAAAATAGGGAAGGGCAAAGGCTCTAAAGAGGACCCTTTTCAGTCCGGAAATCCTTCGAACCCCTTTCGACCTCAATGACAAAAACAGGA
>DIEY01000027.1 GCA_002418865.1 Bacteroidales bacterium UBA5762
TCTATTTTTCTAGGTAAAGCTCATGACGCGAGTGATCGTGACGCCAGGGGACTTCAGGCGGATGACGGGGGTGGGACACCACGCGTTGGGCGGGATCGCGCCGCTGATGGGGGCATGGAAGGTACCGCACAAAACGCCGGTGGAGGGGTTGCGGTTCATTGGCGCGCAGAGCGAGAGCGGCGGCGGGATGAACGCGGTGATACCGGCGGCGTGGAGGGTGGCAGAGAGAACAATGTATTCGAATTGATTCTTAAAATCAAAAAGATTCAATTCGAATCCGTCTAGGCGGAAAATGTTGATAAGGAGCGACGAACGCAATAAAAAGTAACTATTGAGAAAACTATTATAGAACTTTTATTCTATGTTTGTCAAGGGGTTTTGGAAAATTTAAGTTTTCTAATGAGACGGCGAATTGGTGGGTCAATAACCCAATTCACTTCCTGTGATAGGTCTATAATGTAAATGTGTCAAGGATTTGAATTTTGGGAGGGAATTATGCAAAATAGCTCAACATGGAATAAATGGGATTTTCATCTTCACACTCCATTTTCGGTATTAAACAACAAGTTTGGTGATCCTAATAAAAAAGAGATTTGGGACTCATATATTACAAACGTAGAAAAAACTGCAAACGAAAATAACATTAAAGCCATTGGTTTTACGGATTACTTTTGTATTGAAGGTTATAAGAAAGTATTCGAGTATAAACAAAAAGGCGCATTAAAAAACATTTTCATTTTCCCAAACGTCGAATTTAGGTTGCGCGAATCTGTTAATCAAAAAAGAGTAAATTATCACGTTTTACTATCTCCAGATCTAAGACCTTCTGATATTGAAGATGACTTCTTACATAATTTGAATTTTGTTTATCAAGGCGACCCTTATAGTTCTGCTGATAAACACAAGTTGAAAATTCAAAGATTGGTTGAGTTTGGAGCGATGCTCAAAAGAGAGCATGAATCATTTTCAAATCTAACCGATCTATATACTGGTTGTATGAACGCAGTCGTCGATTTAGAGGAAATCAAAGAAGCTTTATCAAAAAAATTCAAGGGACAGTATTTACTAGTGTTAGCAGAAGAGAACCTTTCTGAAGCTGACTGGAGTGGCCAATTCCATGCTTTACGAAAGCAGCTAATCCAATCGTCCCACGCCGTATTGAGTGCAAACACAAATACAAGAGATTTTTATTTAGGAAAGAAACATGAAACTGAACAAAAGTATCTGGATGAATTTAAAACTTTAAAACCTTGTATTTGGGGATGCGACTCACATGGATTTACTGAAAGATTTTTAAAACCCGATAACGAAAAATATTGTTGGATTAAAGCACAGATAACTTGGCAGGGATTAAAGCAAATATTATATGAACCTGAATTTCGAGTCTCAATACAAAAGTCTAGCCCCGAACCAATAAAGAGCATTTTTTCGTTATCTGATTTGGAAATTCAAAAAACTCAAATCAATAACGCATTGAGCATTGACCACTTAAAAACGACACTAAATAGTAATCTGATTACTATTATTGGTGGCCGTGGATCAGGAAAAACTGCAATCTTGGATTTAATTGCCTCATGCTTTCAAGAGGGTGAAAAACTCTCTGACATTCATAATTCTTTTTATCATCGGTTATTTAAAGAACAAAAAAACACTAACAATCAGCCAATAAAAACCAAATTGAATTTTATTTCAGGCGAAACATTTGAGAAAGAAATAGGGAAGGATATTAACCTATTTGAACAAGCCAATGTATCATATTTAACTCAAGATCACTTTGAAGAGTATTCTGCTAATCCCTCTAAACTGAACGAACAAATTATTTTCTTGATTTTCGAAAAATTTCCTGAAGAGAAACGAAAATTTGATTACGAGAAGAATGGTTTAGCAAAACTGCTCGATAAGATTAAACAGATAAATCTTGATATTCAATTATTACAAGATGATTTACAAGGGAAAAAAGAATCCACAGAATCACAATTAGAAAAACTAAGGGGCGAACTTGCCGATACCAAAAAAAGAATTGATTTGATCGGAAAACAACAGGCAAAAAAAGTTGCGCTTCTTGATGAACTTTCCCAGACCCAAAAAATTCTAAAGAACAAACGTAGAATTAAGGAGTATTTGATTCGTAGTATTGAAGATTTACTCCTTAAAGTTGACGAATTTACTAATTACTATGAACCTATTTCCGAAGCAATCAACAAATCACTAAAAGAATATCAAGGATTCGTTGAAACAGAATTACTGCCAAGACAAAACATGGAATTAATTCAACTGCATAAAAGTCTTGAACAAATAATCATGAAACTTGAAAAAGATGATATAAAAATTGAAAAGGGATTAAATGAATCCAAACAAAAATTATCTGCATTAGAGGGATTAAACAAAGAAATCGTTGAATTAAATATCAAAAAAGATGAAATTGATTCAAAAATTAATGAAAAGAAAGAAATCCTTACCGAATGTGGCGTGCTTGCAAACAAACAACATTCCTTGGAAGTGAAGAGACTTGAAATTTACTCTGATTACCTGGATAAAACCAGAGAATTACAGGATTTTCTTCAGAATGTAATTGAACATTTTGAAACCGGAAAGCACGAATTACTTGAAAATCTTAAATTTACATCAATTATTGATGAATCGGGTTATCGTAAATATGTTCAAAAAATAATTGAAAAAATTGACAACCGAACGCATAGTGAGGATTCTGTCTTTAAAACATTAAAGGTTTTTGGGGATAATTTTTCATTATTTGTTAACAAGAACGAGGAAAGGCTGACATCGCCTCAAATAGTGGAGCAATTAATTACTGCATTGTCTGATATCAAGTGGAAGAAATCTACGACTTCTTCGGAGTTTTATAATGTTGTTTTCTCTCCCTTTTTTGAAATCGGTCTTTCCATTGACTTTAATGAAAAATCATTAGCCAACTTGTCAATGGGTGAAAGAGCAATAGTTTTATTGAAAATATTGATCTCAATTGACGATAAGCCGTTATTAATAGACCAACCAGAGGAGCATCTTGATAACAAATATATCTTTTCGGAGTTAGTTCCAACCTTCAGAAAATCTAAAAACTTAAGGCAGATAATAATTGCCACACATAATGCAAATCTTGTTGTTAATACAGACGCAGAACAAGTCATTATAGCTGAGATTGAAAACGGCATGATCAAATATAGAATAGGTCCTCTCGAAGACAAAGATATTTGCGAATCAATAAAAGGTCTACTAGAGGGAGGAGAAAAAGCATTCAAAAAGAGAGAGGAAAAATACGGCTTGGTTTTCTAGTTTTTTGGTGAACTAAGAGAAAAATATCATTACACATGAAGTTAAACCTTCACCCACACTAACAGGGGAAAGTATGTCTGCTGAACCCGACAGGGGCGCAGCGTAAGCACCCACAAGGTGTAAATACAATAAAAGGCGGGCCACATCGGCCCGCTTTTTTCCTTTAAGTACCAAAAAATCAGATGATGGTTACCTTTGACAGATCGGCTCCCAGCCCTTTGAGGGCGGCATAGGTCAACAACTCCATGCGCGTGCCGGTGAAACGGTCGGCTTCGGCGGCAGCGGAGGCTGCTTTGGACTTGATTTTCGTCCAATGGAAAGACACATCCTTGAGCGTGGCTCCCCTGAAAGTAGTTCCCACCAGCGAGGCTTCGTCAAACCTGGCGCCGAGAAAGGTCAGTCCATCCAGGCAGAGGTCGCGCAGGTCAGGGAACCCACCCAACAAATTGCATTAGTTAGTTTATCTTGCCGTAAACTTTTCTTTCCGCTATAATACCTCTACAGGCAGTGACGGAGGAAAGTAAGCCGGCTGAACCCGACAGGGACGCGGGTGCGTAGATTGAGACGCCCGCACGGCAGACCCCGGTTGAAGTTCCCTCCTGAGCCGTCGTGCTGAAAGCACGAGTAACCCGTTACCCGCAACATGGTAACCCGTACTTGCTAGTAAGCA
>DIEY01000028.1:0-7974 GCA_002418865.1 Bacteroidales bacterium UBA5762
TAATTATGGCATACATGTATATCCTAAAATGTTCTGATGGTAGCTACTATACTGGTAGTACTGTAAATCTTGAAAGACGATTATCTCAACACCAAAATGGCGAAGGGGCTAACTATACAAAAAAAAGATTACCTGTAGATCTTGTCTATTTTGAGGAATATTCAAGCGTAGCGGATGCTTTTTACCGAGAAAAACAAGTTCAGGGATGGACAAGAAAGAAAAAAGAAGCTCTCATTAATGGGGAATATGAAGATTTGAAATCCTTAGCTAAAAAAGTTTGGAAAAAGAAATGAATAAAGCTGTAATTGAGCTGTTATAAGGGGATTGGGGCGGTTGCTTCGATACGCCCTAGCGGGCTATGATATTCCGGTGGCTGAGTAGGGCGTAAGCCCGTATCGAAGCCACCGTCGTGGGCTACGATCATACCGGTTGCTTCGATACGCCCTATCGGGCTACTCAGCAACCTACATTATTCAGTGGCTGAGTAATGATGGGAAAAAATAAATGAAATAAACTGTCGTAAACAATGAGGCCATATGTTTTTATAATAAAATACATAAATATTCAATCATTGAACTTTTCAACCTTATTTAGGCATTGACAGATATTTCTTCACCATGCAATAATCACCAACCACCAACTAACATATTTTATCTACCAGCCACCCGTCGCATATTTTCTCATTCCACCTGTAGGCTGTATCTTTGCCAAAACGAATTCATCTGCATGAGTAATATTCCTTCTATTTCGGTTATCATTCCGGCTTATAATGAGGAAGAAGGCCTTAAAAACACTCTCGACAAAATAAATTCACTTCATCTATTCGACCAGTTCGAGTTCATTGTGGTAGACGATGGGTCTACTGATCAAACTGCACACATAGCTCAAGAATATCCTGTACATCTATTCAAGCACGAAACCAACAAAGGTTATGGAGCAGCCTTAAAAACTGGAATTCGAAAAGCCAAAGGCGAAAAAGTAATCTTCATGGACAGTGATGGACAGCATGATCCAACCTTCCTCCCTCAAATTGCCCAAATGTTGCAGGATTACGACATGGTTATAGGTGAACGTACATTTGATTCTTATCAGGTAAAAGCCCGTAAATCGGGGAAAAAAATCATACGTATTGTAGGTGAGTATTTAGTTGAGCAAAAATTACCCGATTTCAATTCTGGATTCCGTGGTTTCGATCGCCAACTCATACTGTCGTTGCTGCATATTATGCCCAATGGCTTTTCTTTTTCTACTACTTCCACATTGGCTTTCCTCAAAGAGGGTTATTCAATTGGCACTTTACCAATACACGTAAAAGAGCGGCAAGGCAGAAATAGTAATGTAAAATTCCTAAAAGATGGTTCCAAGACCTTTTTATTGCTTTTTAGGTTGACTATGCTATTCAATCCTTTGAAGATATTCTTCCCCTTTAGTGTTATAACCTTCATTGCAGGTCTTGCTTGGGGAATTCATGGTTATGTTGTCTTCAGCCGTTTCCCGAATACGGCCACCATACTCATCCTCAGCAGTATGTTTCTGTTTCTGATTGGTTTACTGGCCGATCAAATATCGGTAATGAACCGAAGAAAATATTAAACCATGAACAAAGAATTGCCCAAAAACAATTGGACCGACCAACAGGTTGAAGAGCATTGGGATGCAGTGGCGCATAAATATGTAAAAGAAAACAACAAGGTTAAATATGCACACGACCAGAGATTTCGTAAAATGCTGGAATTGCTCCCTCCTCTCCCATCTGGAGCAAAAATCCTGAACATCACCAGCCGAGATGCAGAAGCCAGTATTTTCTTGCAACGTGCTTATCCTGGTATTCGGGTAATAAATGCAGAGATATCGCAAGGATTAATAAATGAGGCTGTTAGACTATGGCCGAATATCGAACAGATAAAAATTTCGACTTACAGCAATTTACCCTTTACCGATGAAGAATTCGACGCTATTGTAAGCCTCGAAACCCTTGAACATGTAGCAGAACCGGAAGCTTTTCTAAAAGAACTCCATAGAATCATTCGTCCTAATGGCATTCTAATATTGAGCTGCCCTCCTGCTACAAGTGAATTGCCTTACCACGCATTTACTTTTCTTTTTGGTGGTCATGGTGAAGGGCCACACCGTTTTTTATCATCCAAAAGAGTAAAAATGCTGTTAAAGGAAACGGGTTGGCAAATCCTCCATCACGAAGGCAATGTGCTCATCCCAGCAGGTCCAGTATTTCTACAAAAATTCGGCGATTATCTTATTCAAAAATTTCAACATTCATTTATTCGAGAGTTAGGAATTAGGCAATTTTATGTTGGAAAACGCATCTAAACTTCTAGAACGCATTATGCGCTCAAATTTATGCAACCGCTGTGGAACCTGTGTGGGACTTGGCAACGGAAAAATCCTCTTTCAAGATAGAGAAGGAAAATACTACCCAAAAATCATCTCTCCTCTTACTAAAGAAGAAGCCAAAATCATCTTGAATGCTTGCTCAGGACATGAGTTTCATTTCCCTGAATTCAACCAGTGGCTGTTCTCATCGGCTCCCCATTACAATCGATGGATGGGAAGTTACGAAAATCTTTACATAGGCCATGCCAATGATGAAATTGTAAGATCTAACGCAGGTAGTGGTGGAATCTTAAGTGCCCTATTGATTTATTTACTCGAGAAAGGAGAAATACAAGGAGCAGTTAGCCTGAAAATGTCAACTGATAAACCTTGGCTGACAGAACCATTTATTGCCACATCAAAAGAAGAAATTCTTGAATCGGCTCAAAGCAAGTATATTATTAGCTCTGTTAATGAAATATTGCCTCAGATAGCCAGATTTGATGGCAAACTGGCTTATGTAGGTTTACCCGGACAAGTTCAGGCTATACGAAAACTTCAAAAGATACAACATCCAGCAGTTAGAAACATTAGTTACATATTTGGCCCATTCTACGGCAACACATTGCATGTGTCGTCCATTCGCAGCTTTCTTGCTGCACACAAGGAAAAAGATTTGAATTCTATAAAAAAAATATATTTCCGATATGGTGAATGGCCCGGCCGCATGCGCATCGAAATGAAAAACGGACGCATAATGGAACTACCAAAGTTTCATGCCAACTATCTCATCCCTTTTCATATTCTTAAAAATAGCCTTTTATGTACTGATCTTACTAACGAGTTTACCGATATTTCAGGGGGTGATGCATGGGCACCCGTTTACGAAGAAAGAGGAAAGGGCTTTTCGATGGTCATTGCTCGAAGCAAACAAGGACAACAGTTACTCGAGAACATGTTGAATCAACACCTCATTACACTTTGGCCTATTGCGGAAGAAGAAGCCATAAAAATGCATTCTCATGGATATGATTTGAAAAAACGGGGAACTTTCATCCGAATGCGTTTCAGAAAGCTACTGGGTTTGAAAAATCCCGACTATGGATATAAAATCTCTGAATTCAGTGCTAGCCGATATCTAATGGAAATACTCATCGATTTTTTATTTCTTCTTTTTAGAACAAGACCTGCACGTTATATTGCCGACCATATTCCACAAAAAACCATGGGTCATATTTTCGAAACTGCCAGAAAATATTGGAAAAAAGCTACTTATTCCACTAAAAGGGAAAAACTCTGAAAAACGAATGATGAAATCTCTCAAGAACATCCTCTCGCAACTATTAAAAGCCCTCGTAGCTATAGGTTTAATCTGGTTGATCATCAGCAAAACAGAATTTACTTTTAAAGAATTTGTCAATATATTAAAAGGCGTCAATTTTTGGTGGTATTTCCCGGCTTTGGTTGGAGTGCTCATCGTCTTGTGGTTAAAAAGCCTCAGATGGAATAATTTGATGAAAAGAGAGGGCATATTTTACGATAACAAAAATGCTTATAAATCTTATCTCACTTCTTATGCCATTGGTTTACTTACACCCGGACGTTTTGGGGAAATCGTACGCGTTTATTATGTACGCGATCTTTCCGAAGGAGGACTATTTAAGGCTTTCCAAACTGTAATAGCCGACAGATTCTTTGATTTGTATTTTGTATTGGGAGGAGGTTTACTATCGTATGCCTTGATGCTACAAACAAATAATATTGCCTTTCAATGGATATCAGTGCTGATTGTCTTATCAGGTTTATTGATTTTATGGATTTTGCTCTATTTTTTCAGAAATCAAAATAAAAAGCATAATTTTATATCATTTGTATATGGAAGCCTTTATCCTATCACTGGTCTTCATTCTTTAAAAAACTGGGTTTTTACTGCTCTTGCCTATTCGATATATTTTCTGCAATCGTATTTAATAGCCAATGCTTTGAATTTCCCCATCAAATTATGGGAAATAGCCGGAGTCATCATTATTACGAGTGCAGTATTACTGATTCCAATTACATGGGCTGGTTTTGGGACAAGAGAATTATCGCTGGTTGTACTGCTAGCCCACTGGGGTATAAGCTCAGAATCTGCCATGGCTTTTTCTTTGCTTCAGTTTGTAGCCACATTTTTTATTGGAGGCATTACGGGATTAGTGATATGGTTTTCTCATCCTATTCCACGCGAAGCCTTAAAAAAAGATTATGAAAGCATCAAACAGTTTCTAAAATTTCGTAAAACCACTAAGACACAAAACATAAATGATTAATGGAAGAAAAATTTTTGTTCCGAAAATACATCAATAATTTGATTTTCAATACTTAGATATATTGTTATTCTCTATCCAAAAAAAATTCCCAATGAGGGTTATTTTGCAGAAGATTAGATTTATAATCCTAAATGACGATAGGTCTGTGCTAATACTTCTTCGTTGTCGGCAATCAACAACACAATATCTCCACTCTCTAAAAGTGTATTTCCTCGTGGAACTAAAAATTCTCCATTTCGTTTAACCATGGTAACCAATACTTTATCTGGCAACGACAAGTCTGACAATCTGTTGCCATTTTTAAGCATTCCCTCCGAAATCACAATTTCCGCTATCACTGCACTAATCTCGTCGGCCAAGTCTAAATCAAACTCTTTTAATTTTGGTTTTGATACTTTAGTCTGTTGAGAACCCAAGCCCAGCCATTGTGCCACTAACGGTACAGATGTTCCTTGTAAAACCAAAGATAATATGGTTATGAAAAAGACAATGTTAAACATAATTTCGGCTTGTCGCACACCACTAATCCATGGATAAGTTGCAAAAATGATAGGAACTGCACCACGCAATCCCACCCACGACACAAACAGCTTGCCTCGAAAAGTAATTTTTTTAAACGGCCATAATAAGGCAAACACCGAAACTGGACGCGAAACGAAAATCATGAACAAACCGATCAAAATTCCAATCCCTGCAATTGGTAAAAGCTCATGTGGATTGACCAATAATCCCAACGTCAAAAACATGATAATTTGAAACAACCAGGTTAATCCGTCAAAAAATTTCAATATACTGCGCTTATATTCAAAACGCCTATTACCAATTAAAAGTCCAGCTATATAGACTGCCAGATAACCATTGCCTCCCAAAACAGATGATAAGCCAAACAGGAAAAATAAAACAGCCAAAAATAACACCGAATACAAACCTTCGTAATCCAAATGAATATGATTGATAAGATAAACAACTAGTTTACCCACAACTATTCCCACTAAAGCTCCAATGATCAGTTGTTGAAAAAAAGTAAGCACTATAACTCCCGTTTTTACTCCAGAAGATTGCAACAACTGAATACAGGCAATCATCAGCATATAAGCCATGGGATCATTACTGCCACTTTCTAATTCGAGCAAAGGCCTGAGATTTTGCTTCACCGTCAATCCTTTTGAACGTAAGATTGAAAAAACAGATGCAGAATCGGTTGACGACATAATGCTCGCCAAAAGTAAAGACTCGATAAAGGAAAAGGTGACAGTTTTTATCACACTGTTTGTCAACCAATAGATGAATATACCCGTAATGAGTGCCGTAAAAAAAACACCAGCTACAGACAAGATGACGCCTTGAAAAATCACGGGTTTTATTTCGGAAATCCTGGTATCCATACCACCCGAAAAAAGAATGATGTTTAAAGCTATAATACCGATATATTGGGCCTGCCGAGGTGAATGGAATTCAATACCTAATCCGTCGCTACCTGCGAAAATACCCACTAATAGAAACAACAATAAAGCAGGAATGCCAAAACGATATCCTGTTTTGCCGACAATAATACTGAGAAAAAGCAATATAGATGCTGCTAATAGAAAAAGTTCGAACGAAAATTTCATCAATATTCTCTATTCAAAGCCGAATTCGCCATAAAGTTAAGTTTTTTCCCCCAATTGAAAGGCCATTTCTTCGAACTTTTATAAGAAAATGCTAGGAATTACAGCCTAATAAATAGAATATCAATATTCTACATCATTAAGGCATGCACACGAAAAACTTAAATATTGGTAGTTTAAAAGAGCCTATACACATAATTTCGAATAAAAAACAATCAGATTGATAAATTAGAAAAAGCATCGGCCGCCAAGAGATAGAAAAAAATTTAAACCAATGTCCCAAACTTTTGTTGCAGATTCATAAAACAGATTCAAAAGTATTGGTTATACAACGACGCGTGGGCAAAAGTTATATCCTTAGGCAAATCGCTTCACAACTGATAAGCATCGGTATCCCTGCTAAAAACATCTTTTATATCAATAAGGAATTTATTGAGTTTGATTTTTTAACCACCTACACAGAATTGGAGGAGACGGTAAATGCTTATAAGGCGAGTTTGAAACCCAAAGGGAAATTTTATCTTTTTATCGATGAAATACAAATGATAAAAGGGTGGGAACATTTTGTTAATTCTCATTCTCAGGATTTTTCAGAACCTTGCGAAATTTTTATTACGGGTTCTAATTCCGAGATGTTATCGGGGGAATTGGCAACATTATTAGCAGGTCGTTATGTCAAATTTGAGATTTTTCCTTTCAGTTATGTCGAATATTTAGGAATTACCAAAAAACAAAAATCCCGACGGAGTTATGCAGAATATATGGAAACGGGCGCTTTACCCGAATTATTTGTGCTCCCCAACGAAGAAACAAGACGCAATTATATTTCGGCCCTAAAAGACACCATTTTATTGCGCGATATCATCTGGCATTATACCATTAAAGATGCCAAACTGCTGGAGGATGTGTTTATTTATCTGGTAAATAATGCTTCAAACCTGATTTCCATCACAAACATCCTGAATTACTTTGGATCGAAAAAACGAAAAACAAGTTACGATACCTTGTCAAACTATATTTCCTATCTCGAACAATCCTTTTTAATTCATAAAGTAGAACGTTTCAATATCAAAGGGAAAGAAGTATTGTCGGGCATTTATAAATATTATATGAGCGATTTGTGTTTTAAAAATTATCTTTACCCTGAATTCGATCATGGAGTAGGGTATAAATTGGAAAATCTGCTTTTTCTGGAATTGAAAAGAAAGGGATATATGGTTTATGTCGGCACTTTCAGGGGTAAGGAAATCGATTTTATTGCCAGAAGAGGGGACGAAATGATTTATATCCAGTGCTGCTATATGCTCACCGAGAAAGGGTGATTGCACGTGAATATGGTCCATTGGAAGCCATAAAAGATAATTACGACAAATACGTCGTAACGATGGACGAGATACGTTTTCCTTCAAAGGAAGGGATAAAACACATTCAGGCTTGGAACTTTTCCGATGTAATAAATTGAAGTGGCGTAAATAAAAAATTCTATTGTATAAGGGGATGCTTTTCGTTATAAAAATGTTAAAGCTAAATGTTACGTATCGTATCATCCATAACTAACACTTCAACCACCAAACACTAGCCACCATCCTATCAATCTTTGGCAAATTTTTTGCATATTTACCCACAACCAAATGCCAACTTTCAGACTTTAAGAGAATAATCAAAATCAACTAAATAGAAATAATCCTATGAAAAATCTTTCGAAAGCTATTT
Source organism: Bacteroidales bacterium UBA5762 (assembly GCA_002418865.1). Lineage (GTDB taxonomy): Bacteria > Bacteroidota > Bacteroidia > Bacteroidales > TTA-H9 > TTA-H9. Next base: position 7,961 of record DIEY01000028.1, read on the forward strand.
GGATTCTGGTAGCA
>DIEY01000028.1:7997-44864 GCA_002418865.1 Bacteroidales bacterium UBA5762
TAACTCAATCATCAACACAAGCGGTTGTATATTTAATACCTGCTGGATATTTAGATAAAGTGAATCAAAAACGTTATCCCACTATTGATTTATCGGGATATACTCAATACCAGCGTGATAGCATCAAATTCGAAATGAGTAATTATTTAAAAAACATTTCCGATTCGGCCTTTCTTACTCGATTTGTCAATTCTTATATGGAAGAATTAAGGGCATTGGGGGTTAGAGTTTGTCTCGATGGCCCCGATTCAATCAACTGCCCTCCGGCAAAAGATTCATGGGTAGTTAAAATGGATAATATCGAACTACGTGAATTTTACATTAAGACAACCGATGAGCAATTTATTTATCCTGCTATTTATCAGAAAGATATAGATATTGAGGCCATTTCCTTGCATGCATGGTTTTCTATCAATAAATTAAATCAAGAGAGAAAAGAACAACAATTATATGCCGAAAACTACATCAGCGATGAAATTAGTGAAAGTGGATTTGGGATAGAAAAAGACAAGAATCAGGTGGTTCATTATCGTAAAGTTCAACCTCTTACACTCGAGAAGGTTTATAACATGGCAGAAGCGCTTGGTCGTAAATATGCTTCTTATACCTATGATTATTTACTCAATGAGTATATTTTCAAAACCAGCAAATCGACACCATCCACTTATTATCACTATAATAGATTCGAAAACAGACTGGAAGAGGCCGGCGATAATCGTTTTATTGCCGAATAACCTATTTTAAACAACTTCTTAAACAGCTTTCGCAGTTTGTAATTATCAACCCTTCTTGAATCCTTTTAGTAGAACCGGATGCTATTTCGAACGAATATTGTTAAAAGTGTATAAGATCGAAGCAGCATTACTTAATGTCTCGAGTAAAGAATTTCTATACAATGAAATGAATATAGAGTATTATCTTGCACATTTTCAGGAGTTTTGGTGAAAAAAGCATCATTCCAAATTCAGTATACGCCAATATTTAACTCTAAAAGATTGCAAAAGGAAACTTTGTAATTTTGCGGTGGGTGAAAATAATCGTTAAGAAAGAATAGAACCTCATGTTTCCTATAAAGGCAAATATAAAAAGAATTAGTAGAAGTGAATCATACGCTTAGATCGCGAAAATATAAAATAGGCAACAGTTTCAGGAAACTTTTACGAGTTCCATTTTGGATTAGTCTCATATCTATACTTGTATTTATTTACGATATAGGCTATCCACAACAAACCAGTGAGCTCGAATATTTGTATTTTATTTATCTTGTAACAATAATAGCGGGATGCTTCTCATTACTGGGGCGATATATTTTAAAGCATACTCGGCCGAGGTTGAAATCTTGGCCTTTTGATTTATTACTACTGATAATATATCTATGTATGATCATAGAATATACAGGTATTACTTCCATTGTATTACCTGTTTTTCTCCAAAATTCATTTTGGTTATATTTTGCTATATTTTTGGTATTTTCGAGGGAATTTTCAGCTTTAAATATCAATTTTAAACGAACAGTAATCAATCCTGCGCAATTATTTATTTTTAGTTTTTTAATCATCATCATTATAGGTGGATTTTTACTGATGTTGCCCAATGCTACCTACTCGGGCATCAGTTTTGTCGATGCTATGTTCACCTCCACTAGCGCGGTTTGTGTGACGGGGCTCATTGTTCAGGATACAGCCACTTATTTTACAGAGTTTGGCCAAATAATTATCATTTTATTGATACAGATTGGGGGTTTAGGAATAATGACTTTTGCCAGTTATTTTAGTTATTTTTTTACTGGCAGTTCGAGTTATGAAAACCAGATTATATTGCACGAAATGACGAATTCTGAGAAAGTAGCCGAAGTATTTAGCACTTTAAAAAGGATCATATTAATTACCTTTGCCATAGAAGCTTTTGGCGCTTTTTTAATTTATGAAAGTATCGATCAGTCTCTTTTCCAATTTCAATCTGATCATATCTTCTTTTCTATATTTCATTCTATTTCAGCCTTTTGTAATGCTGGATTCAGTACTTTAACCAATAACTTATACGATACATCATTCCGATTTAATTATTCATTGCAAATAATAATAGCATTATTAATTATTTTTGGAGGTATCGGTTTTCCAATCCTTTTCAACTTATTAAAATATATTGGCCAAAAAATAAAATTCTTCTTTTTAAGGTTTATTAAGAAAAGACGAGTTAGAAGCTCTCCCAGAATTATTAATGTAAATTCAAGAATTGTTTTAATTACCACCTTTTGGTTGCTTTTATTAGGTACTGCCTTATTTTTTATTTTAGAATATTATAATACATTAAATGAGCATAATTTTGGTGGGAAATTGATTGTTTCTTTTTTTAGTGCCGTAACTCCCCGTACAGCAGGTTTTAATGTGGTTGATACTTCCGCTTTAAATATTGCCACAATTCTTTTGGTCATGTTGTTGATGTGGATTGGAGCTTCTCCTGCTTCGACGGGAGGAGGGATTAAGACAAGTTCTCTTGCAGTTGCTTGGTTAAATATTTTAAGTATAGCCAGGGGGAAACAAAGAATGGAAGTGTTTAAACGAGAAATTTCATCTGTTTCTATTCATCGAGCTTTTGCCGTCATTATTCTATCTATATTTGTTATTTTTCTTTCCATATCTTTTTTATCGATTTTTGAACCCGATAAAGGAATTTTAAATATTGCCTTCGAATGTATTTCGGCCTTTGGCACTGTAGGACTTAGTACTGGTATTACTCCTCATTTATGCGGAGCAAGTAAAATGGTTTTAATATTTACCATGTTTATTGGCAGAGTTAATATGTTAACTATTTTAATTGCATTATTCAAAAAGTCGACAACATGGGTGGGACGTTATCCTTCAGAAAGTATATTAATCAATTAATTGTCTGAAATCATGAAATTCATCATTATTGGATTAGGAAATTTTGGCATTTCACTAGCTTTAAAACTTACAGAAATGGGACATGAAGTATTAGGTGTAGATAAGCAAATGGAGAAAGTGGACGAGATCAAAGACAAAATTGCTATGGCATTTTGTCTAGATTGCAAATATCAAGAAGCCGTTAATAGCCTGCCTTTAAAAAATACAGATGTAGTAATTGTTACTATTGGAGAAGATGAAGGTGCCAATTTGCTTACTACGGCTTTATTGAAAAAAGCGGGTGTTCCACGATTGATAAGCCGGGCAGTTTCTCCAATTCATTCAACTATTTTAGAAGCGATGGAAATATCTGAAATTGTTAGACCAGAGGAGGAAGCAGCCGAGCACTGGGCCAAAAAGCTATCGGTTGAAGGTATCATAGATTCTTTCGAATTAACCGATAAATACAGCATAATTGAAGTGAGAGCGCCTAAAAGCTTTTCGGGAAAAACCGTAGAACAAATTGGTTTTAGTAAAAATTACAATGTCCTCGTATTGACTATTATGAAGAATGTAAAAGAAAAAAATATTTTAGGCATATTCAGACGTGTTACTAAACCCCAAATTCAGGGCGTTGCCAAAGCCGACTCCATTATCATAGAAGGTGACACCCTCGTTCTGTACGGGCATAACGACGATATTCAAAATTTGCTCAAACAAAATAAGTAATAAAGTTTTTCATTTTTATTATTTAGCTTTAATTCTTTTTTGTTTTTATAAGTCTAAACTTCTCAAATTTTTACAATGAGAGGTTTTATAATCCAATAGCATGAAGTCATTAAAATTATCAATTGGAGCAGGTCTGAATGAAGGCATTTTAAAGGATATTTTCCGTTCGTTACATTATAGAAATTTTCGTTTATTTTTTATAGGTCAAAGCATTTCTCTTATTGGAACTTGGATTCAACGCATTGCATTGCCATGGTTGGTATATGATCTCACAAAATCTGCTTTTTTACTAGGATTAATAGGCTTTGCAGGTCAAATTCCCATGTTTTTTATTGCACCTTTTGCAGGTGTTCTTACCGACCGTTTAAACCGTTATCAATTATTAATTGCTACACAAGTTTTTGCCATGCTTCAGGCATTTATCTTGGCTTTTCTTGTTTTATCAGGCCAAATTAATGTTGGGCTTATTCTCATTTTAAACATCTTGTTGGGATGTATTAACGCATTCGACACTCCTGTACGTCAATCCTTTTTCATCGAAATCATCGACAAAAAAGAAGATTTGCCCAATGCTATTGCCTTGAATTCATCCATGGTAAATGCAGCTCGACTATTAGGACCCTCTATTGCTGGGGTTTTGATTGCATTTACTGGTGAGGGAATTTGTTTCCTTATCAATGCCGTCAGTTACATTCCTGTGGTTACTTCACTTTTAATGATGAGAATTCCTAAAAAATTACAACCAAGAAATTCATCTCATGTATTCAATGAACTAAAAGAAGGATTCACTTATACTTTTGGCCATAAGACATTAAAATATATTATATTATTGTTAGCTCTTGTAAGTCTGATGGGAATGCCTTACACCGTACTTATGCCAGTCTTTGCCAAAGAAATTTTACATGGAGGCTCGCATACCTTTGGTTTTTTAATGGGAGCCTCAGGATTAGGCGCATTATGTGGAGCTCTATATTTGGCTTCGAAAAAAAATGTATTGGGTTTAGGCAAACTAATCGCTTATTCTGCTGCTTTATTTGGCTTGAGTCTTCTTATTTTTTCCTTTTCGCGACGATTCGAATTTTCAATTTTTTTAATGATTTTCATTGGTTTGGGGATGATGCTGCAAATGGCTTCGAGCAATACCTTGCTGCAAACTCTTTCCGATGACGACAAACGAGGGAGGGTGATGAGCTTTTATACAATGGCCTATATGGGCACTGCTCCTTTTGGAAGCCTTTTAGCTGGTGGTTTGGCCGATATAATTGGAGTAGCATTTACTATCGGCTTTGGCGGCATCTGTTGCATCATAGGCGCTGTTATTTTCTGGCAAAAATTACCCGTACTCCGCCAACTACTCCATCCTCTATATGTAAAAATGGGTATCATTCCAGAAGTATCTTCAGGAATTCAATCAGCTTCCGATCTCCATATCCCTCCTGAAGAATAATAACGCTTAAGGGAAATTATTTCATTATTTTACCTTTTCCCCATGTTTCTTTTTCCTCGAATTATATTTTGATATTCTCAAAAAAAATATATGTTGTAAACTTCTTGGCATCTCTAAACTATAGTAACTAATAAGAATACAACTCAATAAATCCCGAGTTGTCATTTTTCGAAAAGTCAATAATTTTAAAGCATCTGCATTGAATACAATCTTGATAATGCTGAGATATGATATTTACCCAATTATAATCAAAGATTTTATCTTAGCAAGTGACAAAAGGTCTAATTTTGCATAAAGGAAAGAATATTTAGGTGGAGAACGATATCTTATTACAACTTAATGAAGCTCAGCGAGAAGCTGTGCAAAACATCGAAGGGCCGGTAATGGTCATTGCAGGGGCAGGCTCAGGCAAGACGAGGGTCTTGACATATCGTATTGCCTATATGATACAACAAGGCATAGATCCTTTTCACATTTTAGCTTTAACTTTTACTAACAAGGCAGCACGAGAGATGAAAGAACGTATGCTTCAACTAGTGGGCAATCGTGAAGCTGCCAATGTATGGATGGGAACTTTTCATTCTGTATTTGCGCGTATTCTTCGTGTAGAAGGCCATCTGCTGGGATATCCACCGGCTTTTGCCATTTATGATGCCGAAGATTCCAAACGTCTGATGAAATCTATCATAAAGGAAATGAACCTCGATCCAAAGGTTTATACGCCTTCATGGGTTCTTTCACGTATTTCGGCCGCCAAATCCAGTTTGATCTCTGTACAGGATTATCTTGACTCTCCCGATATTCAGGCAGTCGACCGCGAAGCCAATCGTCCTGAAACCGGCCTTCTTTATAAAATTTATCAAGATAGGCTATTCCGCTCTCAAGCCATGGATTTCGACGACCTTCTTTTCAATATGAACCGCATACTTCAAACTTTTCCTGAGGTTCTATTCAAATATCAAAACCGTTTCAGATATATTCTGGTAGATGAATATCAAGACACTAACTTTTCACAGTATGTCATCATCAAACAATTGGCCGCACGTTTTGAGAATATTTGCGTAGTAGGCGACGACGCTCAAAGCATTTATTCCTTTCGTGGCGCCAACATCCAGAATATCCTCAACTTTAAAAATGATTACCCCGATTACAAAATCTTTAAACTCGAACAAAATTATCGCTCCACAAAAATTATTGTAGAAGCCGCCAATAAGGTGATTGCCAACAACAGAGAGCAGATTTATAAAAAAGTATGGACAGATAATGAGGAAGGCGAAAAAATAAAAATACTCAGGGCGAGCAGCGATAATGAAGAAGGCCAGCAAATAGCCGATACAATATTTGAGCTTAAGATGAACTATCAGCTCGAAGAAGATGCATTTGCTGTTTTATATCGAACCAATGCCCAATCCCGAGCTATAGAAGAAGCCTTACGCAGATTGAATATTCCTTACAGAATTTATGGTGGACTGTCGTTTTATAAAAGAAAAGAAATTAAAGATCTCTTGGCTTATTTTCGTCTGGTAGTTAATCCGAATGACGAAGATGCCCTTCGCAGGGTCATCAATTATCCTTCGAGAGGAATAGGAGAAAGCACCTTGGATAAGGCCATAGTTTGCAGTATCGAAAATAATGCTCCCCTTTGGGAAGTCATTTCTAATCCTTTGAACTATGGTTTGCAATTCAGAAACACCATCATTGAAAAATTGAGCGATTTCGTTGCCATGATAAAAAAATTCCATTATCAGGTAAAAAATCATAATGCGTATGAATTGGCTCGTCAAATTGCTCATGCTTCGGGCATTCTGAAAGAGCTCGACGAGGATAAATCCCCTGAAGGCATTGCCCGACTCGATAATATAGAAGAATTACTCAATGCCATTAACGATTTTTCTCAAAACGACGAGTTTATTCCCAATATCGACCTAGATGAACAAACTGGTATTCGCTCACTTGACTTGTTTTTACAACAAATTGCCCTTTTAACTGATGCCGACGACAAAGACGACGAAGTTCCCAAGGTCTCGCTCATGACAATTCATGCTGCCAAAGGATTAGAGTTCCCTTATGTTTTTGTGGCTGGTCTTGAAGAAAACCTCTTCCCCAATATTCAATCCTTAGGTTCTCGTACAGAATTGGAGGAAGAACGACGTTTATTTTATGTAGCTATAACAAGAGCACAAAAAAAGCTTTTCCTCACTTATGCTCAAACGCGCTATCATCATGGCAACCTCAACTATTGCGAACCAAGCCGTTTCCTCGACGAAATAGACGAAGAATTCATAGATTCGGGCACTAAAAAAGTTTCTTGGAATCAAACTGTTAACCCCATAAAATCGCCTAAACTTATATATTCCAAATCAACTGACACCTCAAAACTAAAGAAAATCTCCCCAGCCGATGCAAATGATCGCTTAAGTCCCGATGTAGAAGAATTGCTACACTCGCTTCAGACTGGTATGATGGTACAGCACGAACGTTTCGGACAAGGAAAAGTGCTTAAGCTCGAAGGTGAAGGAGCTAACAAGATGGCCACCGTGTTTTTCCCAGGCATCGGACAAAAACATCTTTTGCTTAAATTTGCAAAATTGAAAATCATTTGATGATCTCAAAATCACTTTGACTGATTTCTTTGGAACTGGAATTTTTCACCTAAAAAATTCAATTTTATACCAACAACATCATTCCTTTTAACTTTTGTTGAATCATACATAATCATGGAATACAATACAACCAGGGGGTCGCTAAAAATGGCCGAATATGGCCGCAATATTCAAAAAATGGTGGAATACATCATACAGATTCCTGATAGAGAAGAACGCACACGAGCGGCTTATGCCTTAGTGAAGTGTATGGAACAGATAACTCCCGAGCAGAAAGATTTTACTGATTACAAACGGAAACTATGGGATCATCTGCACATAATTTCTGATTTTAAATTAGATGTTGACGCTCCTTATCCTTTGCCTTCGAAAGAACAAGTTGAACTAAAACCTCAACCTATTCCCTATTCGGATAATAAGATTAATTATCGTCACTATGGTCGGAATATACAAAAAATGATCGAGTTTGTAAGTTCACTTGGCCCAGATCATCCCGATCTAAAAGATATGGTAAGAGTGATTGGGAACAGCATGAAAATGGCTTATTTGACCTGGAATAGAGATAATGTTACCGATGATGTAATTCTTGAACAGCTAAAAGAACTTTCTGGTGGGAAAATCGATACGGAAGGAGTAAAACTGGCTTCAACCAATGAACTATTGCAATTGATTAAACAACAGCAAAAGTTACAACCTGCCGCCAAACCTCAGAATAAAAAAAGGAAAAAACGCAAATAGAACGATGGATTATAAAGTCCAACAAGCTTATAGAATTGTAGGTGGCAAAACACTAAGGGGAGAAATTACCCCGCAAGGAGCTAAAAATGAGGCTCTTCAAGTGATTTGTGCTACATTGCTTACTTCAGAAGAAGTAATAATTCATAATGTACCCAATATTCTCGATGTATTGCGACTTATAGAGTTGCTCGAAGGGCTTGGAACGAAAGTATCCAAAATCGATGAAAATTCATGGAGTTTTCGTTCTATGGATATTCATCTCGACTATATGCAATCCAATGAATATCGTCAAAAAGCAAAAGCCTTAAGGGGTTCTATGATGATAGTTGGGCCATTACTAGCTCGTTATGGCATGGCTTTTCCGCAAAAGCCTGGAGGCGATAAAATCGGACGCCGCCGAGTAGATACGCATTTCTATGGTTTGCAAAAACTTGGAGCAAAGATTATTGAAGATGCTGAAAGCCATCTTTTTGCCTTAGAAGCCAAAAAACTTGAAGGGACTTATATTTTGCTCGATGAAGCCTCTGTAACTGGAACGGCTAATATTGTCATGGCAGCTACACTGGCAGCAGGAACTACCACACTTTTTAATGCAGCCTGCGAACCTTATATAGTTCAGCTTTGCAAAATGCTCAACCGAATGGGAGCTCGAATAAGTGGAATAGGTTCTAACTTACTCACAATAGAAGGAGTAGAACAATTAGGAGGCACCTCCCATACATTGATGCCCGATATGATTGAGGTAGGAAGTTTTATTGGCCTCGCTGCCATGACGCAATCACAGTTGATTATAAAAAATACCGATTATCAATCCTTAGGAATTATACCAGAAATTTTCAGTCGTCTCGGGATAGAAACTTATCCCCAGGGAAACGACATCATAGTGCCAGCTTTACAACATTACGAAATCGAATCATTTCGGGATGGTTCTATTATGAGCATTGCGGATGCTCCCTGGCCGGGTTTCACTCCCGATTTAATCAGCATTGCTCTGGTGGTAGCTACTCAGGCTAAAGGCAGTGTTCTCATTCATCAAAAAATGTTCGAGAGTCGTTTATTTTTTGTAGATAGCCTCATCGATATGGGTGCCCGTATTATTCTTTGTGACCCTCACCGTGCTACTGTGATTGGACTCGATTGGCAGTACCGTCTTCGTGGAATTCGAATGAGTTCCCCCGATATACGCGCCGGAGTTGCTCTACTTATTGCAGCACTCTCCGCCAAGGGTGAAAGTATCATCGAAAATATAGAGCAAATTGACAGAGGATACGAAAACTTCGATACTCGCTTAAAAGCACTCGGAGCTGACATTGAACGCATCTAATCCTTACTTATGCTGCCATTTTGACTTCCTCTATTCCAAGGCATTATTTTTGCTAAAAGTTTGCGGTTATTTTTCATAACCGTAGGGATTTACTTTAAATTTCAATGTCTAATAAAGTGTAAAAAATAAGGTAAGTTATGTTCGATACAAACAATATGCAACCCCAAGATTCAGGAGAACCCATAGAAAATGAAAATATAAAGAGTGATCATCTCGAGGAAAACAGCCAGCAACCTAAAGCTACTACCTCGAATGAAACAGCTAATCAAGCTTATGACGTTAAGAATACAAGGAGAAAACGTAGAAATAAAAACAGTATGCCTTTAGCCGATATGCCTGAATTAATTGAATCGGAGGCCAAAGTGAAAGAATTGGAAAAAGGAAATAAGAAATTACAAGAAGAGATTTCCGAATGGAAGGATAAATTTTTGAGATTATTTTCTGAATTCGATAATTTTAAGAAACGCAATGCACGTGAGCGTCTAGAACTCACCAAAAGTGCCAACACTAGCTTAATTGTCAAATTATTGCCCGTGCTCGACGATTTCGAACGGGCTTTAGATTCGTTGAACCAAGGTGATAATGAGGTATTAAAACCCTATCATGATGGTATAGAATTAATTTATAATAAATTTTATCGATTACTCGAAAAAGAAGGATTGAATCCTATTGATAAGGTAGGTGAGCCATTTAATACGGATTATCATGAAGCCTTGACAACTATCCCTGCTCCCAATGAAGAAATGAAAGGGAAGGTAGTGGAAGTCATCGAGAAAGGTTACATGCTACACGACAAGGTTATACGTTTTGCCAAGGTAATCGTTGGCAGTTAAAAAATTGAACGAAAGGAAGGTATATAATTTATGGCCAAAAGAGATTATTATGAAGTTTTAGAAGTTCCGCGCAATGCTACTGAGGAAGAAATAAAGAAAGCATACAGGCAGAAGGCGATGAAATTTCATCCCGACCGTAATCCGGGTGATAAGGATGCAGAAGAAAAATTCAAGGAAGCTGCCGAGGCCTATGAGATTTTGAGTGATCCTGAAAAACGGAAGAGATACGATCAGTTTGGACACGAAGGTGTTGGCGGAGCTGCAGGCGGGGGCTTTAGTGGCCATGGCATGACGATGGAAGATATTTTCTCGAATTTTGGCGATATTTTCGAATCGTTTGGCGGTTTTGGAGGGTTTGGCGGATTTGGCGGAAGCTCACGTACGCGCAGCCGAAAAACAGGAAGCCGTGGAAGCAATTTGCGTGTAAAAGTTGCTCTTACGCTGGAAGAAATTGCCAAGGGAACTCACAAAAAACTAAAGGTTAATAAATACATCAAGTGTCAAGCTTGTAATGGCACGGGTGCAAGGGCTGGTAGTTCTCCTCATGTATGTCCAACCTGCAGGGGTACAGGCCAAATTATTCAAACCACGAATACTTTTCTTGGCCGTATGCAGACTACGTCTACTTGCCCACAGTGCGGAGGTGAAGGACGCATTATTACCGATAAATGCCCCCAATGTTATGGCGATGGCATAGTAAAAGGGGAAGAAATTATTGAAGTGGATATTCCAGCTGGAGTTGCCGACGGAATGACCCTAAGCCTCAACGGAAGAGGTAATGCTGGGCCGAAGGGAGGGCCTGCAGGCGATCTCCTTATCGTAGTCGAAGAATTACCCCATCCCGATTTTCAACGAGAAGGTAACCATCTTCTATATGAATTATGCATCAGTATATCCGACGCAATATTAGGCACTACAGCCGAAGTACCTACCCTCGAAGGAAAAGCTCGAATAAAAATTGAACCCGGAACCCAAGCAGGAAAAATCCTTAGACTTAAAGGGAAAGGATTGCCAGATGTAAACTCTTACAAAAGAGGCGACCTGTTAGTTACGACTAATATTTGGATTCCTAAAAATCTTACGTCATCTGAGCGCGAAATGATAGAAAAACTTCGATTCTCCGAAAATTTTAAACCCCAGCCCGATAAAAAAGAAAAAACTTTTTTTACACGTATGCGTGAATTCTTCAATTCTTAAAAACTTTTAGAACGCTTAAGCATTGCACTTCATGGATTTAATTCGCACAGAGGAAATTTCTAAACGATACGGCAATTTTGTGGCTCTCGATCATATCAGCATCTCAGTCCCTAAAGGAAGTATCTTTGGTCTATTAGGCCCTAACGGCGCTGGTAAAACCACTTTCATCCGCATCATTAATCAAATTATTGCTCCTGACCACGGAACAGTATTCTTTAATGGAGAGGCATTGAAACCCCAACACACCGACAAAATAGGCTACCTTCCCGAAGAAAGAGGCTTATATAAAAAGATGAAAGCCGGCGAACAAGCCATCTACTTGGCTAGACTAAAAGGAGTTCCTCAACACGAAGCCGTATCTCGACTCAAATATTGGTTCAAGAAATTCGACATACAAAACTGGTGGGATAAAAAAGTAGAAGAGCTCTCCAAAGGCATGCAACAAAAGATTCAATTTATTATCACCATACTTCATCGGCCAGAACTTTTGATTTTTGACGAACCTTTTAGTGGTTTCGACCCTATCAACGTTGATCTTGTTAAAAATGAGATTTTAAGACTCAAAGACGAGGGCGCAAGCATCATTTTTTCGACTCATAACATGGAATCGGTGGAACAATTATGCGATAATATCGCCTTGATTCATCAATCGAAAGTAGTTCTCAGTGGTAGAGTAAACGAAATTAAAAGCCAATTCAGTCAAAATCTATTTGAAATCGAATCTCCTCAACACGACATAAATTCTATTATACCCCTTTTGCCCCAAGGCATTCATTACAAAAATACTGAAAGCAATACATCCATGTATAAACATTATTTTAAACTGGATACCAATTTAGGCCCTAATGACCTGCTGAAATCATTATTGCCCTATATGCCTATTGTTGGTTTTCATGAGCTTCTTCCTTCTATGCACGATATTTTTGTTTCTACCATTCAAAATGGTTCTTTATCGGAAAACCAAATCTGACTATAGTATATGAGCAAAATATCCCTCATCATCGAGCGAGAATACATGACCAGAGTCAAGAAAAAAACTTTCGTCATTATGACCATTCTTGGACCTATTCTGATAGCTGCGCTTTGGATAGTTCCCATCTATGTCTCAACTTTAAGCCAAGGGATGAAGACCGTAGAGATTCTCGATGAAACGGGATTGTTTTTCGATCAATTCCAATCTGATGAGCATATTCGTTTTATTCCCATCTTCACCGATTTGGAAACTGCCAAAAAAGGGCTGATAGCTTCGGGTGATGATGCGTTGGTTTATATCCCTCGCACGGAGTTAAATGTACCGGTAACGGCTATTTTATATTCTACTTCTCAAACCGGTATGGACATTAAAACCGTAGTAAGGGAAAATCTACGTAAGCAGGTCGAAGCCTTGAAACTGAAGGCCAAAAATATTGACCCCGAGATTTTGACCTCCATTAAGACAAGTATAATTATTAACTCAATAAAAATTGACAAAGACGGTTCAGAAGTCAAATCATCTGAGGAAATCAGTCTGGCTTTAGGTTTACTTTCTGGGCTCATTATCTATATGCTGATTTTTATGTTCAGCTCGCAGGTGATGCGGGGGGTAATCGAAGAAAAGGCCAATCGTATAGTCGAAGTTATCGTTACCTCGATAAAGCCCTTTCAACTGATGATGGGAAAGATCATAGGGGTTGGGTTAGTCGGCATTACCCAATTTGTTTTATGGATTATATTTACGGCTGCTATTATTTTTGGATTTCAGATAGCTCATCCCACATTCAAACAAAATGTTGCACAAATAGAAAATTTTACAGCCACTGCTCCAGCATCTTCAGCTCAATCGATAAATATGAATGAAGAAGTAACCATGGATCCCAATGTTTTTACACAAGCCTTCGAGGGAATTCAATCCGTAAATATTCCTCTGGTTTTATTGACGTTCATCATTTTCTTTTTAGGGGGTTATTTGCTGTATTCGGCTTTATTTGCTGCTATTGGGGCAGCCGTCGACAACGAAGCCGATACTCAGCAATTTATGCTACCGGTTACCATACCTTTATTAATTACCATCATCTTATCGGGATTTGTCATTAATAATCCACAAAGTCAGCTGGCAGTGTGGCTTTCTATCATTCCGTTTACTTCTCCTGTAAGCATGATGATGAGAATACCTTTTGGTGTACCAGTTTGGCAATTGATTCTATCCATCATATTACTCGTTGCTACTTTCATTATCTGTACATGGATTGCGGGAAAAATCTATCGTACAGGCATATTACTCTATGGAAAGAAAATAACTTGGGCCGATGTTATCAAATGGGTTTCAATAAAGTGATGCATCTATATAATATTTCTGACACTTCAACTTTTTGAATGATTTAAAATTGGGAGTAATGAAATAATCTTCTAATTTTGCGCCTTCGAAAAAAATTATTAACTATAAATCTATAGAAAGAATGCAGAATAAAGGGGTTGTAAAGTTTTTCGCAATTCTTTTTGTGTTGGTTTGCTTGTTTCAACTCTCATTTACCTTTGTATCGAGGTATGTAGAATCGAAGGGGAAAAAATATGCCACCAGCCCAAAAGCACGTACTATAGCCAAACAAATAGCTAAAGATGATAAATTTCGTGAACTTCTTGTCTATGATTCAGTTGTAAAGGCCAGAGAAAATTTTTTCTTCGATTCCATTGCCGACCAGGTGGTTTACAACATCGGACTTAGAAAATATACTTACAAGGAAGTTAAGGAACGCGAACTCAACCTTGGCCTCGACCTTAAAGGCGGGATGAATGTTACTATGGAGGTGTCTGTTCCCGACATCTTAAAAGCCTTATCTAATTACAGTACCGACACTACATTTAATGAGGCCTTACGTTTGGCTCGAGAAAAACAAAAAAACAGCAATGCCGATTTTTTAGATTTATTTTATGAATCCTTCAGGGAATTGGATCCCAACGGAAGCCTTGCTGCCATTTTTGCCACAATGGAGCTGAAAGACAAAGTAAAGTTTAATTCCACCAACGAAGAGGTCATGCAAGTATTGAAACAGGAGACAGCAGGTGCTGTTGACCGAACCTTCAATATTCTACGTACACGTATCGACCGTTTTGGTGTAGCTCAACCCAATATTCAAAAACTGCAGACAACTGGGCGCATTCTCATCGAATTGCCAGGAATCAAAGACCCGGACCGAGTTAGAAAATTATTGCAGGGAAGTGCTCGCTTGGAATTCTGGCCTACTTATAATTTCGATGAGGTTTATCAATTTTTCGATGAAGCCGATAAACGGCTTTTAACGATTTATAAAGAAGAAGGATTAATTTCAACGGAAGACACTCTAACCTCTGCCGAAGGAAAGCCAACTGATAAATCTGATACGCTACCTACCAATGAATCTGATACGGGATTGCTGGCCAGACTGGCCGATAGTGCCAAACTCCAAGAAACAAAACAAACTTCATTCGAAGAATATGCCAAAGAACATCCCTTATATGCCTATCTAATTCCTTCCTATTATCCAGATGAAAACAATCAGTACCGTCCTGCAAATACTGCTCGTGTAGGAAGTGCTGCCATTAAAGATACTGCCCGTATAAACGCCATGCTAAAAAAAGTT
Source organism: Bacteroidales bacterium UBA5762 (assembly GCA_002418865.1). GTDB lineage: Bacteria > Bacteroidota > Bacteroidia > Bacteroidales > TTA-H9 > TTA-H9. The sequence goes on from DIEY01000028.1 coordinate 23,329, forward strand.
AAAGATGTTTTTCCTTCGAATATGCGTTTATACTGGACGGTGAAACCTGATCCCCAACGGCCGGGCATTCTTGATTTGGTAGCTATTAAAGTGACAAGGCCTGATGGTCAGGCTCCGTTAGGAGGAGACGTGGTTGTAGATGCTCGACAAGACGTCAATCCTACTACGGGAGGCGTTGAAGTTAGTATGTCGATGAACCGAGAGGGAGCTGCCGAATGGAAAAGGATTACGGCCGAAAATATAGGACGACAAGTAGCCATCGTGCTGGATGGATATGTTTATTCGTATCCAGTAGTTCAGTCGGAGATTTCGGGCGGAAGATCTTCTATATCGGGTGGTGGAATGACAGTAGAAGAAGCCAAAGACCTGGCCAACATCTTACAATCGGGCCGACTACCTGCCCCTGCCCGCATCGTACAAGAAGAAGTCGTAGGCCCCTCACTCGGAAGAGAAGCCATTAATGCCAGTGTAAAATCTTTCATCGCTGCCTTTTTAATCGTTTTGTTATATATGTTCTTTTATTATAACAGAGGCGGCTTGATTGCCAATCTGGCTTTGTGTTTAAATCTTTTCTTCATCTTTGGTGTACTTGCTTCATTTGGTGCCGTACTCACCTTACCTGGTATTGCTGGTATAGTACTTACAATGGGTATGGCCGTCGATGCCAACGTTATCATCTATGAAAGAATTCTCGAAGAAGTAAGAGCTGGAAAAGGCTTGCGACTGGCAATTGCAGATGGTTATAAAAATTCATACTCCGCTATTATCGACGGAAACGTTACAACCTTGCTAACAGGCATCATTCTTTTTATCTTCGGTTCAGGTCCAGTCCAAGGATTTGCTACTACTCTTATCATTGGTATTATATCTTCTCTCTTTACGGCTATCTTGATATCCAGAGTAATTATGGATTGGTGGGCCAATAAAGGATATAAACTTCAGTTCGATAATAAAATTACGCGAGGTTTCCTTACCAAAGCACATTTTGATTTTATTGGTATAAGAAAATATGCCTATATATTCTCTATTGCTCTAATCGTGTTAGCCATAGGCTCTTTCATTTTCAAGGGATTAAATTATGGTGTAGATTTTACAGGGGGACGTACCTACATAGTTCGCTTCGACCGAAATGTAGATGTACCTGAAGTAAGAGAACGCCTTACTAATGAATTTGGCGAAACACCTGAAGTAAAGACATTTGGCCCAAACAATCAGGTGAAGATCACAACTAAGTATATGATTAATGAAGAAGGAATTGAGGTCGATTCATTGATCAATAGAAAAATATATAATGCACTGAGTGGCTTGTATGCCAATAAAATAAATTTTGAACAATTTGCATCCGACCTCAATCAAAGTGGTAAACTCACTGGAATTCTTACCTCCCAAAAAGTTGGACCCACCATAGCCTATGATCTTAGACGAAATGCAATACTGGCTGTATTTTTTGCCTTGATTGGCATCTTTATTTATATTGCCACACGATTTAAAAAATGGCAATTTGGATTAGGAGGCGTAACCAGCCTTTTCCATGACACCATCATCATCATTGGACTATTCTCCATCTTCCATGGTATCTTGCCTTTCAATCTGGAAGTAGATCAGTCATTCATAGCAGCTATTCTAACTATCATCGGTTATTCCATTAACGACACTGTGGTTATATTCGACCGAATACGAGAATACAATAAACTTTATCCAAAACGTGACTTAAAAGTGAATATGAATGCAGCTATTAACTCTACCCTTGCACGAACAATGAATACGGCTGGAACTACTTTGGTTACTCTACTCATGATGTTTATCTTTGGAGGCGAAACTTTGAGGGGTTTCTTATTCGCCCTTATCCTTGGAATAATTTTCGGAACTTACTCGTCAGTATTCAACGCAAGTGCCATTGCTTACGATACTATGAAAAACAAGTGGAATAAAAAATAGCCACAATAATTAGAACCCATATAATACCCGCTGGCTATACTGTTAGCGGGTATTATTGTTTTTTACACAACCAATCTATCCATAAGAAAAATTTTCCCATTTTGTTAAGTATGTAGTAGCTTTGTATTTTATTTTAGCATTTTACTGAGACCAACTATGCAACTTCCTTTTCTGATTTTCGATATTAGTTCTGGAGAGCTTATTTTGATTTTGCTGGTGGCTCTTATCTTGTTCGGTCCAAAGCAAATTCCTGCCATTGCTCGATCCATCGGAAAAGGCATAAATGAATTGCGCAAAGCCTCCGATCAATTAAAAAATGAAGTCATACAAGAATCGAATAAAATAAAGACCGAAATCATTCAAGACGATAATAACCAAAATAATATGGAGAATAAAGAGTTAATAAACCAATCTGAAGAACACAAAAATTCATTCCCTCCAGCCGGATGATGTTTTATATACACAAAGAATTTAATAGGATGAAAAAAAAGATAATATTATTGATTTGGATAGCAGTTTTTGTAACTGGCCTCACAAGCCCTGTTGAAGCTCAGAAAAACAAAAAAGTAGAAGCTGCTGATCAGGCCTTTGCCAATATGATGTATACTACTGCCCTTAAGAATTACCGTAAGGCTTATTCTAAAGAAAAGGACAAGGATGAACGCAATCGGATCTTATATCAAACGGCTGAATGTTATCGTATTATGAACAATTATCGAATGGCAGAGCCCACTTACAGAAGATTGCTTACCCAAAAATACGAGGAAAAACAACCACTTCTGCTTTTGCATTTAGCCGATATACTTCGCTATAATGGGAAATATGAACAAGCTATACCTTTTTACCAGCGTTTTATAGAGTTACAGCCAGAGGATGAACGAGGACTGGTTGGCTTAAAATCGTGCCAGCTTGCGGATTCGCTTACCAAAAGCCCTACTCGCCATCTCATTAAAAACGAAAAGGAAATCAACACTCGATATGACGAATTTTCGGCTACCTATGCAAATACGGGTTACAATGAGATTATTTTTACTTCCAATCGCAATGGTTCTACAGGAAAAGGAAAAGATGAATGGACTCAGAAATTCTTTTCGGATTTGTATTACGTAAAAAAAGATGCAAAGGGTAAATGGACAAAAGTAATAAAGGCAGATGAAGAAGAGGTGATTAATACTGCCGCCAATGAAGGAAATCCATTTTTCAACAGTCGGTTCAACGTGATGTATTTTACCCGCTGTGCCACCGTGCCCAAAAAAACCAATACTTGTAGGATTTATTCTTCTAAACGTACGGGAAAGAATTTTTCAGAACCCATACCTGTCGATATAGCCGTAGACAGCATCTATTCTATTGGACAGCCAACATTATCATCGGATGAACTAATCATTTTTTTCTCGTCTGACATGCCCAATGGTAAGGGTGGACGCGATTTGTGGATGGCTACACGCAAGCGTAAAACCGATGGTTTTGGAAGGCCTATAAACTTAGGAGATTCCATCAACACAGCTGGAGATGAGCTCTTCCCATTTCTGCGCTATGATACGGTTCTATATTTCGCCTCTAATGGACGTGTTGGTTTTGGAGGGCTTGACATCTTTAAGGCGTATTTTCGAACCGATGAAGAAGGTCGAAAATATTTTACCCAACCCGTGAATATGGGTGTCCCTTTGAATTCAACTAGCGACGATTTTGGTATTGTATTTCATCCCGAAGCCGAAGAAGAGGGTTTTTTTGCGTCGAACCGCCAAAAAGGCCGAGGTGGTGATGATATTTACAGTTTTATTGTTGAACCTGTTATTTTTACACTCGAAGGCATAGTGAAGGACGAAAGCACTTTACAACCCATAACCGGTGCTCTGGTCGAAATGAAAGTCTCTGATGGTAGTCAGCATAAAAGCAATACCAGTGAACGTGGTCGTTATTTCTTCAACCAGAATCAAGTAAAACCCAACCGCAATTTTGAATTGACCGTAAGCAAAGAAGGTTATTTCACTACGACTGGAAGCATCTCGACTATCGGCCTGGAGAGCAGCAAAGACTTAGTACTCGATTTTATTCTTCAACCCATCCCTCGTAAACCCATCATACTACCCGAAATTCTTTACGATTTAAGCAAATGGGATTTAAAACCTCAATATCAGGATTCTCTTCAGGGACTTATCACCATACTCGAGAAAAACCCGAACCTAATCATTGAATTGGCGGCTCATACCGACGCCAGAGATACCGAAGAACACAATGATACCTTATCACAAAAACGCGCACAATCTGTGGTAGATTATTTAGTACGACGTGGCATAGATCCCGACAGGCTCGTTGCTAAGGGTTATGGTGAACGCGTGCCCCGCGTAATAACTCAGGATATTACAAAAGCTGGATATACTTTCAAAGCTGGCACTCGACTCACAGAATCTTTCATCGACAGCCTTCCCAACCGCGAAGTCAAGGAAGCTGCACATCAACTCAATCGAAGAACAGAGTTTACTATCATAGGAACAAATTTCAAACCCAAACCAAAACCTCAAGGCCAACAAGTTGCGCCTAAAATCGAAATTGTTACTACAACGCCCAAAAACAGTGTAACCTACACGCTTTCGGCTAAGAAAAACCGCATGCTTATTCCAGCCTCAATAGATACCTATTCTCTTGAATTTTTATACGAACCCAGTACAAGGTATATTAGTATTTCAATGGATGCTGCCTTGGATCTTTTAAAGCAAAACATTATCTCCAAAAACGATTTCCACGGAAATCCAGAAGAAATTATCTCGGAAGGACAGATTAAGAGAGGTGCGGTATTAACACTTCCATCGTTGCGAATTGGCAAAAAAATTATCTACGATATCGATGTAATGGTCGAGCCTAAACAAGACGAGAAACTCATTTTGAACAATGAAGTTTTATTACGTTTTGGAGCCTTTACCATCAATGAAGAAACTCGAGAAATCATATTCGAATAAAACATGCCAGAGCCAAGCCGATATCAACAAAGAGGGGTATCTTCGAACAAGGAGGATGTGCATGCCGCCATAGCAAAGATAGATAAAGGCATTGAACCTAAGGCATTTTGTAAAATAATACCAGATTTTTTAGGAGGCGACCCCTTATTTTGCAACATCATGCATGCCGACGGCGCCGGGACTAAAAGCAGCTTAGCTTATATCTATTGGAAAGAAACAGGAGATTTAAGTGTTTGGAAGGGGATAGCACAAGATGCCATTGTGATGAATACGGATGATCTTCTTTGTATTGGGGTTTGCGATAATTTGCTTGTTTCATCAACTATTGGACGAAATGCACATTTTATATCTGGCGAAATAATTCAAGCTCTTATACAAGGCACGGAAGAAGTGCTTCAATGGCTGAGGGAAATGGGAATTACCATTTATTCGACAGGAGGAGAAACTGCCGATGTAGGCGATCTGGTGCGGACAATCATCGTTGATTCAACTATTGTCACTCGGGCAAAGCGTTCAGACATCATTACCAATGCTAATATTCAGCCCGGAGATATAATTATTGGTTTGGCTTCATTCGGGAAAGCTACCTACGAATCGACATACAATAGTGGTATAGGGAGCAATGGATTGACTTCGGCTCGACATGATGTTTTACATAAGATTTACAGAAGAAAATACCCCGAGAGTTACGATCACTCACTTACTGAGAGTTTGGCTTACTGCGGAAAAAGATTTTTACTCGAAGCCAGCCCAATAGAGGGAATGAATATAGGTAAACTTTTACTTTCACCCACACGAACTTATACTCCAGTGGTAAAAGAAATTTTAGCCAACTTTAAACCTGCCATACATGGTATGATTCACTGCACAGGAGGTGGTCAAGCCAAAATACTTCATTTTCTTGACAAAAACCGTGTAGTGAAAGACAATCTTTTCGATATTCCACCGGTGTTTCGCATCATACAGGAGGAATCAGGGACAGCATGGTGGGAGATGTATAAAGTATTCAACATGGGGCATCGACTGGAATTGTATGTTCCTTCGGAAATTAGTGCTGAGATTATCAGCATAACTCAAAAATATAACATTGAAGCACAAGTGGTTGGAAGAGTTGAAAAAGCTGAAAAGAAATCTCTCATTATTTCAAGCCCTCAAGGCATTTTCGAATATAAATAAAGCTAAATTTTTATTCATTTGGCTTGGTTCTCTTTCAACTTTTGTAGTTTTTCTTGATGACGGAACAAGCTTTCACCAAACGAAACGAGAGGAATTACAGTTACTTGTGCAGTCTCGGTAAGCGGATTGTCTTTCAAGAATTTCTGAAGTTCTAAATTATCATTAGCTTGAATAATAAAGGCACATCCGGGTTTTAAGGCCATTACTCCACCAAAGATAGGGATCCCTGTCCGACGAAGGCTGTCGATATGCTGATAACCCGGTATTACCCTCTCTTCTATGAATCCAATCTCTTGGCCTAAGGTCAATGCAGGTTTAGGAGGAGGATAATCCATAATGACTAAATAAAGATTCTTACCGATATAAAAAGGAGTAGAGTCGGAAATCATCATCATTGAATCTGATTGGAGTGTGATTCGGCGAGGGCCTGTATCTTTTTCATTGTTGCACGACAATGCCATCAAGATTCCAACTGTCAACAAAAACCCTAATATGTTTTTCATAAGATATTTTGTTTTAAAAAATCCATCTATAGCAAAGGTAAAAGATTAGTACATATTATTCATAGAAGGAATGATATTAGAAAAAATCGAAGAGGTTAAAGTATAGAATCGGAACTTGCCATCCATTCAGGATTATATTCTTCGCGTAAAAGTCCATAACGAAGGATATCCTGATATTTTCCATTGATATATTTTGCCTCACGAAGTCTTCCTTCCATAATAAAACCTGCTTTACGAAATAGAGTTAAAGAGGCAGTATTTTCTTCGACGATTTCGGCTTCTACACGATGTAAATTCATAGTGTCGAAGGCAAAATGAATGAGAAGTTTCAATGCCATACTTCCATAACCTTTTCTGTAATAAGCCGGAGAAAGAGCTAAACTAAGTTCGGATTTACGGTTCAACCATTTGATATTAGTAAGTCTCGCCTCACCAATTAAATTGCTCCCAGCCTCTATCCTGAACACATATTCTGATGGCATGGCCGATGGATAAAGTCTTTTCTCCGACATGTACTTGATATCATGGTAATCTTCTAAAAGACGTCTTAATTCTGTATCATCAGAAGACGTAGTTTGTAATATAATTTCTTCGCTCGAAATTTTCATGACTAAACGAATAAAATTACAAAAGTAATCCGTTTGGGCATCATTCCAAAAATCAGACTAATAGACTATGGGTTGCCTTATTTACGTTTCCGATTTTCCTATTCTTCAAGATTTTGTATTAAACATAATTTCAATCCACTTGTTAAGTTAAATGATAATTTGCCTAGGGGCATTGATACATCATTTCTTTTGTTTGGTCATGTCATCTTATTCGATTAAAGATTTAGAAGGATTTACTGGAATTAAAGCTCATACATTGAGAATATGGGAAAAACGTTATCATGTTTTAAAGCCCCAACGTACTTCGACAAATATTCGCACTTACGATGATGAGGATTTAAAACGCATCCTCAATATTTCCATTCTTAATCGACACGGATATAGAATATCCGACATCATCAAGCTATCGGAAAAAGAAATTTGTGAAAAGGTAATGCAATTGAGCCAGCGCTGCGCCGATACACACAGTCAGATCGAAAACTTGCTGATAGCAATGATAGAAATGAATGAAGAAATTTTTCATCAATCATTTAATCAATCGGTGCTTAAAAGTGGATTCGAAGATACTTTTCGTTATTTGATCTTTCCCTTCTTCGAGCGAGTAGGATTACTCTGGCAATCAGGCAGCATTACTCCTGCTCAGGAACACTTCGTCAGCAATTTAATACGTCAAAAATTAATTGTAGCCATAGATTCCATCATCTCGCCCCGTAAACCCGATGCATTGCATTTTGTTCTTTTTCTTCCCGAAGGCGAATGGCACGAAATAGGTCTTTTATTCACCCATTATTTGATAAAAAAATGGGGACATTATACACTCTATTTTGGTGCTAACCTTCCTATTGAGACTATTCAACCCGTGCTCGAAAAATTCGAAATAAGTTTCATGGTTACGCAATTTATCAATGGTATTTGCTCTAATGATTTAAATAGACAAATTCAAAAACTGGCGGAGGTTTCGCAAGGTAAAAAAGTTCTGCTGAGCGGAGCTCAGATCATCCAAAAACAATTTGATATGCCTAATCATTTTTATATCTATGAAGATATAGATGAATTGAGGGAAATAATTGATATTCAACGTGCTTAAGATATCGAGGACTGATTTTACGAATCAAATCGAAGCCTAAATTTCCTCCCCAGTTAGCTTCTCAATAGCAGCAAAAGTTAAAAAAAGTTAAATTTTAAAAATCCATTCACTGATTATCAGTGCATTAGACTTTTCTAAAGAAAAATCTTAAAATTTATATACAAAAATATAGACATGTTTCAAAAATCTTGTTTAAATTTGTGCCATTAAATATTAAACACTTTAGAAGATTTCTAATTAAAAAAACACCACATTATGACTACTATAGAGTTCAATTATCGATTATTAAGTTTGAAAGACAACTTGAACAACTTTGCTTTATCATTGACTAACAATGTTGATGACGCCAACGATTTGGTACAAGATACCTATCTTAAGGCAATTACTTATCGTGAAAAATTTGATCCAGGTACAAATTTAAAGGCTTGGGCATATACTATCATGAAGAATACATTCATCAACAATTACCGCCGAGGAATGCGACAGAATGCTTTTATCGACAGCACAGATAATCTTTATCATCTTAATTCAAAAAGTACGGCAGAGGCCGAACGCCCTGATTCTACCTTACGTGCTAAAGAGATTCAAAAGAGTATTCAAAACCTCAGCGATGAACATCGCATCCCTTTCTTAATGCACACCAAGGGTTATAAGTATAAGGAAATTGCAGAACAAATGAACCTTTCGATAGGTACTGTAAAGAGTAGAATATTTTTCAGTCGCAAGAAGCTGATGGAAATACTTCGTGATTATCAGAATTAAAATTTCGAAAAATTTCATCATGCCAATTTAATTCACAAAATGACCTCTTTAGGGGTCATTTTTTTATTCTCAATTTCTCTGCATCCTATCCGAAAAATTTGCGTCAAATTGGAAATACGCTGGGGTTAAGCGAAAAGTTGTAATTTCGTAGCCGAACTCTTCTATAGAACATTTAAGAGACTGAATTTAAGAATGTGTACGAGCAAATTTTAATATGACCAATCTTTAAAAAATTATAAAATAATGAAAAGCCCGAAAACTTTATCGCTTCTAGTTTTTAGTATTTGTTTATTCCCTTTCATAACATGGGGGCAAGCCAGATTACAGTTCATTCACAACTCACCCGATCTAAGTTTAGATTCCATAGATGTTTATGTTAATAAAACCCTGCTACTTGATAATATTAACTTCAGGGAAGCTTCTGAATTTATTCAAGGGCCATCGGGAATTCCACTCTTAATTGAGATTTGTCCTGGAAATTCCACGAGTGCTGAAGATGCCTTATATAGTACTGCGGTAATGCTTTCGCAGGGGAAAAAATATATAGCTATTGCACAGGGTACAATAGATGGAAATGGTTATTATCCGTGGCAACCTTTCGAGCTACAGTTTATCGATTATGCCCGTGAAACATCTAACAATACAGGACAAACCGATGTATTATTCTTCCACGGATCGACCGATGCACCTGCTCTCGATATTATAGAAACAACTTCGTTGGGGTTGCTATGCGATAATCTTTCTTATGGACAATTCGATGGTTACAAGGAATTAACTCCTGCTAACTATGTACTCGAAATCAAGGATTCAGCCAGTCAAACACGGTATTTTAACTTGCAGTTTGATTTGACCACTTATTCTGGTCAGGCTCTCATTTTGATGGCTTCGGGATTTTTAGTTCCAGGGATGAATAATAATGGAGAAGATTTAGGTTTTTATATTGTTCCGGCAAGTGGAGGCATGGGTGTGCCGTTGCCTCCAAAACCCGATCCCATGGCATATATACAATTTATACATCTTTGTGCCGACCAGGCTCTCGATAGTATGGATATATGGATTGGGAATAAAAAAATAGGAAATGCCCTTCCATTCCGATATTCACTGCCCTTTAGTGAAATATTGGCAGAACAAAGTCATGTAATTGCAATTCAGCCTGCTGGAAGTATTTCACCTGATAATCCATTGGCGTCTCTCACTTATACCTTTCACGACCAACAAAAATATTTACTCATGATCACTGGCATTATCAGTGAAACAGGATATACACCGAGTCCTGCCCTTCAAATTTACACTTTCGACAGTGCCAGAACCGAAGCGAACCCAGCAACTACTACCGACCTATTAGCATTCCACGGATCAACCGATGCGCCTAATTTCGATATTTACGAAACCGGAGTTGGATTGGGTTTATTAGTAGAAAATTTAGCCTATGGGAATTTTGCCTCTGAGGGTTATTTGTCACTTACCACTGCTGATTATGTGTTAGAAGTTAGAAATAAACCAGGCAATGAAGTTTTGTATTCATACTCTTTGCCACTTTCGGCACTTGGTTTACAAGGTAAAGCTTTGTCGCTTTGTGCTTCTGGTTTTGTAAATCCTGAAAATAACAGCAATGGCCCAGGCTTTGGTTTGTTTCTTGCTTTGCCCGATGGAGGTCCATTATTCGAACTTCCGACTTATATTCCTCCCACCACAGCATTTATCCAATTCATTCATAATATTGCAGATACTTCAGCTCAGTATCTCGATATTTGGATGGATAATCAGTTACTTCTCGATAATCATCCTTTCCATAGAGCTTCAGCATATATTGAAGTACCAGCTAATCAAGATTTAACTTTTAGTGTCTTGCATAAGACTTCCACTTCGCCATCCAATCCTTTGGCAAGCCTCACGCAAAGCTTAGAATCGGGGAAACATTACATTGTAGTACTGGACGGAATAGCAAGTTCGAGTGGCTATAATCCTCTAACTGCTGTTTCTATGAATCTTTTCGAAAATGCTCGCCTCATAGCCTTGGACAACACCAAAGTAGATGTTTTGTTTCATCATGGAAGTACGGATGCGCCAGAATTTTCTATTTATGATTTCTCGATGAATAATTTATTCGAGGGATTAAGTTATTCGATGTTTTCTCCATACATCGAGGTAAATTCAATTGATCAAGGTTGGCATCTCATTTCAGAAAACGAAGTAATAAAAAGTTATCAGGTTCCATTAAATACTTTACAATTTACAGCAAAAGCAGTAATAGCCTTAGCTTCCGGATTTTATCATCCCGAGAACAACAGTAATGGTCAAGCTTTTGGATTATATTTGATTCCAGCCGAGGGAGGAGCTTTTATTTCATTGCAAGATGTTACAGGAACCAGCGAAATACAAGATGAAACCAACTTTTCAATTTATCCTAATCCTACGCGTGATTTTATTGAGGTCAATGCCAATCATTTTCAGGGGTTTATCAGACTTGAGATATATTCTATAGAAGGCAAAAAAATGTTAAGTAAGGATTGGAACACGATAGAGACCTCGAAGGTGAAGATAGATATCAAAGATTGGCCCATTGGAATATATTTGATAAGATTGAGTACGGAGGATGGAGTGATGACAAAGAAGTTACAGATCATAGAATAATTTTTGAGATGTGAGCGCCGCCACAAAGTGGCGGCGCTCACATCTCAACCTACATTTTTCAACAAATTTTCATTTGAATACTTATAATAAAATACTCGTTCTATATGATGGCAAATGTGGACTATGCAACTCAGTCATCAAATTCATCAGACAACATGACCGTAAAAAAATCTTTATGACCTTGCCCTTGCAAGACTATGAGGATTTTCAATTTCTACCCCAACAGCTCTCCCATGTCGATTCAGTATGGGTAAACCACCACAATCATTGGTTGAGCGAAAGCTCGGCAGTATTCGAAATCTTTACATATTTGGGCTTCCCTTATTCTATCCTCTCTATCCTAAAAATTCTGCCTGTTTCATTTACTAATGCCATCTATCGTTGGATAGCTCGGCATCGATATCAATGGTTTGGTAGAAAAAACGAAAGCTGTGATATAGAAATTGGTTCATCAAGTTAGAAGAAACTGAGCTTCGGCATGTAATTGAGCGATCACCTTATGAATTTGCGGTCCCTTGCCAGCATTCTCAGTTTCCAATAAAATAGTAGCCAGCTCCGAAGCCGGCGAATCTACTGGTAAAGCCGATGCAGAAGTATTAATGAGCTGAATGGTGTCCTCTACCACTTTTTTAATCCATTCCCATGAGGTTTCAGAAATATAGATTTGCTGCGATAAATTATGTTCGAATTCATCCCTAATATTCTGAATTAATGAGTTCTGAAGCTTCTGAATATTCATGCCTGGCTCTATTAACCTCAGCAATAAGCGTGAAAGCGAAATACGCTCCAGAAACAACACTAGACGCTCATAAGCTTGCAAGCGTAGCGGAAGTGTAATTCGTTGGTTTTCTTTTTTAATGGATAAAAGCTGTAATTTTTCTTCCCGCTCGATAAACGATTTTAGTAGTCTTTCCGTTCGGTCATCCTTTAATAGAGGCACTGTATCTTTCCATCTTTTCAGAAATTGTTCGTTGGATGCATGGAAAAAATATACGGCAACGGCTAACACCAGAAGAGAAGGAATAGTACTTTGAAGTAAAACAATAAATGTATTCATGTGGTATTAATTATTTTTTCTTTTCAACAAATGAGCTGCATTCAATGCAATATTTTCCGCTGTAAGTCCGAATTTTTTCATTAGTTCGTCAGGTTGTCCAGATTCTCCAAATGAATCATCGATACCTATCATTTCCATAGGTACAGGATAATTCTTAACAACCACTTCAGCCACAGCACTTCCCATACCGCCATGCAGCTGATGTTCTTCTGCTGTAAGTATACACCCTGTTTCTTTGGCCGCTCGTATGATAGTTTCTTCGTCGATCGGCTTGATGGTGTGCAGGTTGATCACCCGAGCTGAAATTCCTTGGCTGGAAAGTATTTTAGAAGCTTCTATGGCTGGCCAAACCAAATGTCCTGTAGCTATTATACTTAGATCAGTTCCTTCATTGAAAACCTGAGTTTTGCCAGGGATAAATTCCAAAGTAGAAGGGGTGAAATCGGGTACGGCTTCTCTGCCAAATCGAATGTAAACGGGACCTTTGATTTCGAATAAGGCTGAAAGCGTAGCTTTACAAGCTTGAGTGGCATCGCACGGACTAAAAACAGTTATGTTAGGTAATGCACGCACATAAGCAAGATCTTCGAGTGCTTGATGTGTTGCACCATCAGGCCCAACGCTTATTCCGGCATGAGCTCCACCTATAACAACATGTAAATTATTGTAACAAACCGAGATCCTGAGTTGATCGGCTGCCCTTAATGCTGAAAACACAGCATAGGTCGCAAATACAGGGATCTTACCTTCTAAAGCGAATCCTGCAGCCACACCCATGGCATTTTGCTCGGCTATGCCCATCGAAAAAAAACGCTCGGGAAATGCTTTGGCGAATCCATCTAAACCTACCGAAGCGGTAATATCTGCGCCAATAACTACTACATTATTATTCTTTCGGCCACCTTCTAAAACTCCTTCTCCAAATCCCGTTCGTGTGGCTTTTAATCCTTTTAATTGAAAATGATTCATATATTGAGAATTTCTTCTATAAATCTTTCGGCTTCAGCACGAGTTGGTGCTTTCCCATGCCAACGATAATCTCCTTCAATAGTGGAAACACCTTTACCCATCACTGTTTTGGCAATTACAACCTGTGGCTTCGATGACCCTTGTGCAAGTTTTCCAAAAATAAAAGACAATTCTTCCATGTTGTTTCCATCACACTCAGTAACCTCCCAGCCAAAGGCTTCCCACTTTTGACGTAAGGGTTCTAGACGCATTACTTTTTCGGTCGATCCGTCTATTTGCAAACCATTTCTATCTACAATAGCTATTAGATGATTTAGATGATAATGCCCTGCCGCCATGGCTGCTTCCCAAACAGAACCTTCCTGTAATTCTCCATCACCTAAAAGACAATAAACTTTATTATCCAAACCATCGAGTCTGAAACCTAAGCTTAATCCAACACTCACGCTCAAACCTTGTCCCAATGAACCCGCCGAAAGTTCTATCCCCGGCAAACCATGTTCCTTGCCAGGATGCCCTTGCAATCGGCTACCTAATTTCCTAAGTGTCAATAACTCTTCGAGTGGGAAATATCCTGCATGCGCTAAAGTGGAATAAAAAACTGGCGCTACATGCCCAATAGAAAGAATAAAACGATCGCGACCAGGCCATGCAGGATTTTGGGAATCATGCTTCAGTACATTGAAATAAAGCATCGTAAATACATCGGCTAAGCCCAGAGACCCACCCAAATGACCCGAGCCGGCCTCAGCTAAACTTTTTATCACCCAAATGCGTATGGATCTTGCAATATTTCGAAGATGTTCGATAGAATTTTCCATCACAAAATTAACTTAGCCAAAATTAGACAAATTTTCGAATCACTATGGGTTAATTCAAGCCTAAAGAAAACACAATTTCCCAATAAAAAGCGAGAAAAATAGAATTAAAAGCTGGACTTTTAGGAAAAGCAAAATCACCCTGTTCAGGGTATTTCAATATTACGTGATAAGTCTTAGGCTCGAAGAAAGTTCGTAAATTTGCAGCCTTTTGTCACATTATAAAATAAAACATTGTATATCAATTATTTATTCATACACTTTACATGCAATTACAGAAATTAAGAAATATTGGCATTGCTGCTCATATAGATGCAGGAAAGACTACAGTTACGGAAAGAATTCTATTTTTTACGGGTGTTAATCGTAAAATCGGTGAAGTACACAATGGCGAAGCCACTACAGACTTTATGAAACAGGAACAGGAAAGAGGAATAACCATAGCTTCGGCAGCCATTACATGCAATTGGAAAGATCATCACATCAATCTGATAGATACTCCCGGACATGTTGATTTTACAGTTGAAGTAGAACGGTCTCTGCGTGTTTTGGATGGAATGATTGCAGTATTTTGTGCCGTTGGTGGAGTAGAGCCACAGAGTGAGACAGTTTGGAATCAGGCTAACCGTTATAAGGTACCACGAATTGCCTTCATTAATAAAATGGATCGACAGGGAGCCAATTACGAAGAGGTGGTGACACAAATGAACAAATTTCTCGATGCCAACCCCATTCCGTTTCAAATTCCCATAGGCAATGAAGAGAATTTTAATGGAATTATCGATTTAATGAAGATGAAGGCCTTTTATTTTCAGGGATTCGAAAGCATAGAAGCTGAAATTCCTTCAGAATACAAAGAAACAGCTTTACATGCACGACAATTTATGATTGAAAAATTGGCCGATTTCAATGAAGAAATTCTGGAGAAATATCTCGACGATGAACCCATACCTGAAGAATTAATTATTGAGGCTGGTCGTTACACAACTTTGCATCTATTAGCTACACCTGTGTTTTGTGGAGCTGCCTATAAAAACAAGGGCATTTCACAATTGTTAGATGCTGTCATTCATTTCTTGCCTAGTCCTCTCGACATAGGTGCCGTTGTTGGCATGGACTGCCTAGATCCTGAAAAAACCCACTCGCGTTACCCATCTCCAAAAGATCCTTTTTCTGCTCTTGCTTTCAAGATAATTTACGATCCTTATGTAGGTCAACAAACATTTATTAGAATTTTTAGTGGAAGATTGACTACCGGGATGCAGGTATTAAATTCTTCAAAAGATAAACCTGAGCGCATTGGACGGATTATGCGAATTCATGCCAAGATGCGAGAAGATATTCCTGAGGCTGGGCCAGGCGATATTGTTGCATTGATCGGGCTTAAGTTTACTAAAACAGGTGATACCTTATGCGATCCTGATAATCCCTTAGTGCTTGAGTCAATTTTTATTCCACCTCCAGTAATCGAACTGAAGGTGAGCCCTTCGAAACAAAGTGATCAGCAAAAAATGGGAGAAGCTCTCTATAAATTAACTAGCGAAGATCCTTCTTTTATTGTCCGATTTGATGACCAAACTCAAGAAACCATTATTTCTGGCATGGGCGAACTCCAACTCGAGATTATTCTCGATCGACTAAAAGATGAATTTGGGTTAGAGTTGCAAACTGGAGAGCCTTCGGTAGCCTATAGAGAAACCATTACGCATGAAACCGAACAGGCCTATAAACACGTGAAACAAACCGGTGGTAAAGGCCAGTATGCTCATGTAGTGCTTCGTATCGAACCCAACCCAGGAAAAGGATATGAATTTGTAGATAAAACTAAAGGTGGGGTAGTACCTCTCGAATTTATTCCTTCGGTAGATAAAGGAATTCGCAAAACCCTCGAAAAAGGTGTAATTGCCGGGTATCCTATAGAGGATGTTAAAGTTACCCTCCTCGATGGAAGCTATCACCCAGTCGATTCTTCCGATTTCGCTTTCCAAACCTGCGCCTCTATCTGTTTTAAACAAGCTTTTCAAAAAGCAGCTCCCATTCTGAAGGAACCCATAATGAAAATCGAAATCAACTCACCTGATGATTATATAGGTAATGTTATCACTGATTTCAACAAACGCCGCGGACAGATCGAATCGATGCGAAGATATCGAAAAGGATCACAAAAAATCAATGGCCTTGTACCATTGATGGAAATGTTCGGCTATGCTACTCAACTTCGAAATATTAGTTCGGGAAGAGCCAACTATTCCATGGAATTCTTTCAGTATATGCCACTCCCTCAGAGTTTACAAGAAGAAGTGATTAAAAAAACCATCGAAAAGAATAAAAAATAAACCTCCACTGCTCAGCTGCGTTTTTGAAGCCCAGACTTATACACCTATAAGCCGAATGCCTTCTAATGAATGGCTAAAATTTTATTTTTAACATCTCAGCGCAACTAACAAATGCTTTGATAATTATCAAAGCAAAAAAAAGTCGAAACTGAATTTTTTTGGAGATTTTAATTCGATAGTTTCTTTGAGTTTCCGGGACTGCTTTAACCACGCACCCATCCCAATTTAAGATAAACTTGTTAGAAATTTAAGATTCCACTCCCTTTTTGTTTTCGCTTAACTTCGCAACCATAATTTAATTCCATTTCAATGTCGTTTATTGCTGACTTGCACATTCATTCTCATTTCAGTCTTGCCACAAGTAAAGAACTAACCCCGGAGCATCTTCATTTATGGGCTATGCGAAAAGGCGTAGATGTAATTGGGACAGGCGATTGCATTCATCCTGGCTGGTTGTCCGAATTACAGGAAAAACTCGAACCCACTCAAACGGGATTGTATAGGTTAAAAACAACTTACCATTTGGCCGAAGAAAACATCCCCGAGGCTCAGGAACCTCTATTTATTCTAAGCACCGAAATCAGCAATATATATAAAAAGAAAGGTAGGGTAAGAAAGGTTCATAATATACTGATAATCCCTGATTTTCGGACGGCGAGCCTCATACAGCAAAAGCTAAAACTGTTGGGGTTTAACATTACTTCGGATGGAAGACCAATTTTAGGAATGGATTCTTATGACTTGCTTCGTTTGGTTTTAGATATCAATCCTCGTTGCGTATTGGTGCCGGCACATATTTGGACACCTTGGTTTTCGGTTCTTGGCGCAAGTTCAGGTTTCGATAGCATTGAAGAATGTTTCGAAGATCTAACTCCATATATTCACACTCTCGAGACCGGCCTCTCGAGCGATGTACCCATGAACCGTGTAATAGGCAAATTAGATCGTTTTCATCTAATTTCTAATTCCGACGCCCATTCTCCCGACCGTCTCGGCCGAAATGCCAATATCTTCTTCTGTGACAAATCTTTAGATGCCATTTCTGAGGCTATGGCCCGTCATCAATCAGAAACCATCGACCTTTTCCCACAAGAAGGAAAATATCATTTTGCAGGTCACAGAAAATGCAAGGTTTCTTTGCCACCAGATGAAGCAGCTTATCATCAAGGAATTTGTCCGGTTTGTCATAAAAAACTCACTTCGGGTGTGCTCGACAGAGTCTTTCAACTGGCTTCGAAAACCCTCCCCGACGAAGAATCTATTTCTCCTCGTTTTCATTACATCATTCCTCTACCTGAGATCATTGCCGAAATTATCAATACAAAATCTTCGTCTAAAAAAGTGATGGAGAAATATTTTCAGACTCTAAAAATCTTAGGACCGGAGTTAAAAATTCTTTTACAAATACCCTGTTCTCGGATTGCCGAACATGCTGGTGGTGAGCTGGCTGAAGCAATCGAAAGGTTAAGACAGCGTCGGGTGATGATTACTCCAGGATATGATGGGGAATATGGTGTAATTAAAGTCTTTCGCCCAGGTGAAGCTCAAAACTATGCCCAAAAATCTTCATTATTTCATGATGAAAGCCCATTAACCCGTCCAACAACCTATCCCCTGCTCAGTTTCAATATACATCAAGTGCTCGAACAAAAAGTTCTCTATTCAGCAATCCCTGATTCGTCAACTGAACAGAAAGCTGCTTATCCTATCACGGATGAGTTGCAAAAAGCCGCTATCGCTCATGACCAAGGACCAGCTGTTGTTATTGCAGGCCCTGGAAGCGGAAAAACCTATGTGCTCACTGAAAGAATCGCCCGCCTGATATCACAAAATATTGCACCTTCGGAAAAAATTCTCGCAATTACTTTTACTACACGAGCAGCTCAAGAAATGCGTCAGCGCCTTATGTCACATCCCTCCCTCCATCAACAAGCATCATCTATCCCCATTAGTACAATTCATGCTTTGGGTTTGCAGATTTTGCGCGAAATTCCGCCTTATTCTTCTTTCAGACTGATTAGTGAAGCCGAAAAAATAAAAATCATCCAATCATTTCCCCAAGCACAAAATCAAAGCTCGGCTAAAATTGCCAACTACATCTCTCTCCTTAAAAATCATGCCCTCAATTTTCGCTTCAATGAAGTATTTCAAGAAATTGCCAATGAATATGAATTCTATCTACACAATAATCAGCTGATGGATTACGAAGACCTTATATTATTGCCTTTAAATCTCATGAGAGAAAATGACCAAATATATTCACAGATACAAAATCGATATCGGTTTATTTTGGTTGATGAATTTCAAGATGTTAATCCAGCTCAATACGATTTTCTAAAAATCATCACTCATCCACAAGATAATAATCTTTTTGTTATTGGAGATCCATTGCAAAGTATTTATGGTTTTAGGGGAGCTTATCCAAGTATTTTCGAGACTTTTCTTCAGGACTTTCCGCAGTCAACCACTTATCGCCTGGGAAAAAGCTATCGTTGCGGAGATAAAATCTTAAAGGCCGCTTACGAACTCATTGGCAGTGGAAATGGCCTCGAAGGCGTACCTGAAAAGGGTAAAGTAAATATAGTGCAGCATGCTACCGACAGAAGTGAAGCCGAATTCATTGCTCGATCTATTGATGCCACGACAGGAGGCACGCGTTTTTTTGCTTATGATAGCGGCGTGGCGCAAGCACAGTCTGAAACTCCCTTATCTGAATTCGCCATCTTATGCCGTACAACACGACAATTTCCTGCCATCATCACAGCATTGAACAATCATGGCCTCCCTTATCAAACCGCCCAAGCAGGAAATCTAATCGATTCGGAACTACTCGCAGAAATTATACTATACTTGCGCAAAATCCTCGAAACCAACAAGGAAAACAATGGACCTGTTGAAAACCTTCTGA
Source organism: Bacteroidales bacterium UBA5762 (assembly GCA_002418865.1). Lineage (GTDB taxonomy): Bacteria > Bacteroidota > Bacteroidia > Bacteroidales > TTA-H9 > TTA-H9. The sequence continues at coordinate 43,085 of DIEY01000028.1, forward strand.
AAAATTATTTCGTTCAAAATCTTCCAGAGAAGAACGTAGCCAAGGATGACCAGAAAATTTTCATGGAAATTGCCAGAGATTTTGGAAATGACGTGAAAGGTTTTATAGACTTCATCGATTTGAATGCACCTATAGGACTTTATGCAAACAAAGAGAACGCGGTTCAGCTTTTAACGCTACATGCTGCTAAAGGCCTTGAATTCGAACACGTTTTTATTAGCGGTTGCGAAGAAGGCATCATCCCCTATTCCCTTTTCGAAAATCAAGAAGCTGATACTGAAGAAGAAAAACGACTGCTTTTCGTGGGAATGACTCGTGCTAAAAAAACACTCTCACTCAATTATGCCGACTCTCGTAAGATTTTCCACCAAAACATGAACCTCCCACCAAGTCATTTCCTCTCAGCTATTTCGCCAACAAACGCCATTAGAACAAAATCCAATCTGCCCGAAAAACGAGAAGGACAACAATTAAGTTTCTTCTGATTTTTTCCCATGCCTTCTTCTAGAATTTACGTTTGAAATTCATCTTATTAATAAAAAATTTATATGAGTAATTGATATAATTATCACAATTAACGTTTTGGCGCTAGGCGCAGTGGCGGATATTGGAGCACAGAACTGTCAATATACCACATAAGTTGATGCGAGACAGAATGTTCAATTATCCACTTCACCTGCCATTGAGCAAAACGCCTGTTAGCGGTAGATTTTATATTATTGTATTATTGTCGTCAGATAATTTGCTATATCCCTGAATTCATTCCTACAATTGTCTACGTATTGATAATGAGTACCAATTACACCATCTTGATTTGTTAGTTCAAAAATTGGCTTCAAAGATTCTTGTGCCAAAGGAACTAAACTGTGATAGTTTTTAAATTCTGCAACTTGAAAGTTTGCAAGATTTAATGAAAGATTTCGGTCAACTGCCGTGAGGGGATTAATAACATATTGCTCAATATATGTAGGTATTTGTTCACCCCAATTTTGGTATGCTTTTGTTTTACGAGTCCTGTAAACATTAAATTGTTGTAAAACGTAACCAGAAAAAATAGGTTTGCCATTAGGTGTGGCAAAAGTGAGATTCCCAACTCGTTGTTTTGCATTTCCATAATTACTAATCCAATCAGCCAAAACACGTCCTAAATTTTGAGAACCACGTAAGGAAAATAAATCTGGAATCATTGGAATAATAAAATTGTCGCAACCTAAAAGTATAGCCCTATTCAATGAACCTAAATTCGGTCCCAAATCAATAAGAATGTAGTCAATTTTGTTTTGTTCTGCAAATTCGTTTATTAACCTATAAATTGAAGAGGTTACCCTAAAACCTCTCTCTTGTCCTGCTAAAATTTGTGTCCAAGCGTTTGATAATTCACCATCAAAGTCGGATAATAAAAGGTCACCAATAAAAACCCATATATTTCTGTCAGGGACTTTGTAGGGTATTGCAGATTGCATATCTCCAGCCCCTGTTACAATTGGTTCAACAGCCTTATAAATGCTATTACCATTTGGTGCCCAAGCATCATTAATTGTCTCTTCATCACACAAGTGTGCAGTCAAATTACATTGCGGGTCAAGGTCTACAAATAGAATTCTTTTTTTAAGTGTTTCTAATGCAAATCCTAAATGATAAGTAAATGTGGTTTTACCAACACCACCTTTGTTGTTAAAAAAAGCTATTGATTTCATATTATTTTAAATTTATTGTTTTGTCTATTTTAAACTTACCGCTAACGGTTGGCGGTATGAAAAGTTGCCGATTGCGGGCGATT
>DIEY01000067.1:0-3253 GCA_002418865.1 Bacteroidales bacterium UBA5762
TGGAGTTCTTGGTGGATGAAGGATGGTGAATGGTGAGTAGAAAGTTTGAAAGTTTATAAAGATAGAGTTTTTTGGTTTAACCATTGCCTAATTCATTGAAAATTAATATCTTTATATTAATTTGAGTCAAAATTTCAATCGTTTTGTGACTTTTGTCATATTCACTTATATTGTATATTTTTATGGTTGTAATGTATTGCATTATAATAATTTACATAATAAATTAAAATTTTGCATTTCATAATTGAATTTTCATTTTCAGTTCTTTTCTGAAGCAGATTTTATTACTTCCTTAAAGATTCTGATGTATTCTTATCTGATTAACGCTGATTTTTCTCTAAAAGGAGATATTTAGATATTAAAAAAGGAAAAGATTGCTATCCATCAGTGTATTTAGCGAAAACATATAAATTAAATATTGCAAAATATGAGTAGAAACGTCTTTATGTTTTCAGCTTCGAATGTATATTTGCATTAACTTGCTTGACATGGATTCTCGAATCATTAGGGAAGATGGGCGCTTATGTCAACATGTTTCTGCAATAAAATTATAATCAATCTATTCTGATTAATAAGTAAAATAAAAATACAATCAATTCATTCAAAATAACTCAAAAATCATGATAATCATTACGAATATTCAGCAACTGGTGAATGTAGACGAGAGTGGGAGAGCAGTCAAAGTTGGGAAGGACATGCAGAAGTTGAACACAATTTCTAACGCTTGGTTACTCATAGAAGGAGACGAAATCAGGGACTATGGAGAAATGAACTCATCTGAATTTCAGCAATTTATTAATTTATCCGATGTTGAGGTGATAGATGCAGAAAACGGGATGGTTTTCCCTTCGTTTTGCGATTCGCATACTCATTTAGTTTATGCAGGCAGCCGTGAGCAAGAATTCGTGGACAAGATACGTGGTCTTTCTTATGAGGAGATTGCCAGAAGGGGAGGGGGAATTTTGAATTCCGCTCAATTATTACACCAAACTAGTGAAGAGCAATTATTGGATCAAGCTCTGTTTCGTTTAGATGAAATTATTCATTATGGTACAGGGGCTGTCGAAATAAAAAGCGGTTATGGATTGACTACCGAAGATGAATTAAAGATTTTGCGCGTAATCCAACGTTTGAAAGAATTGAGCCCTCTTACGATAAAATCTACTTTTTTGGGTGCTCATGCCATTCCTTGGGAATATAAGGATGCCCCAGATGATTACGTCGATGTTATAATTCAGGAGATGATTCCTCAAGTAGCTTCAGAAGGCTTAGCCGATTTTATTGATGTTTTTTGTGACAAGGGATTTTTTACTCCAGAACAAACCGACCGCATTTTGATGGCGGGTATGAAATATGGCCTAAAAGCGAAGATACATGCCAATGAGCTCGATTTCTCAGGAGGAGTACAGGTAGGAGTAAAATATAATGCCCTTTCCGTCGATCATCTCGAGTATGTTGGTGATGAGGAGATTGAGTGTTTGCTTCAGAGCGAGACCATGCCAACGATACTTCCTGGCGCTGCCTTTTTCTTGAATATGCCTCATGCCCCTGCACGTAAAATGATTGACGCAGGCCTGCCTGTTGCATTCGCAAGCGATTATAATCCAGGTTCGTCTCCATCGGGAAATATGCAGCTCGTTCTTTCGTTAGCCTGCATTCAGTATCATTTATTACCCGAGGAAGCTATTCTGGCAACTACCCTTAATTCGGCCTATGCCATGGGAATAGATGATATCATGGGTTCCATCACTCGGGGTAAAAAGGCTAATCTCTTTATTACTCATCCCATACCATCTACCTACTTTATGCCTTATGCCTTCGGAAGTAACAAGGTGAAACACGCAATTTTGAACGGTCAGAAAATTTTCTAAACATCCCAGTCCTTAAAAATTTGGTTTTCTATTCATGTGTAAATTTGTATTGAAAAATCAATCTGTCTTATCATTCACTAATTTCAAACGATGATGAAAAGATTTTGTAAGAATACATTTTATGGGGTCATTATTTTGCTTTCTTTTCTTTTTGAGGCTTGTTCCGAAGAATCCAATCCGCAACCCCAGCCGGAACCCGATACGCCATCCTTCTTTATTCGTGGAGCCGATTTATCTCTGCTTCCAGATATAGAAAAATATGGAATTCAGTTTTACGATAAAAACGGCAATGTTTCTGATATGTTAAGCATAATGAAGGATGCAGGATGCAATACTGTCCGGATTCGTTTGTGGTATGAACCTGCTGATGAAAACTCTTCATTCGAACAAGTAAGAGATTTTGCGGCAAAAGTCAAGGCAAAAGGTATGGATGTATGGTTGTGTATTCATTATTCGGATACTTGGGCCGATCCTGGCCATCAGACAACCCCCCGAGCATGGAGTAAATTACAACTCGGCGAATTAAAAGATAGCGTTTATCAGTATACCTATAGAGTAGTTCGTGAAATTCAACCGTTATATGTACAGACTGGCAACGAGGTGAATGATGGTTTTTTATGGCCATTGGGGAGGATAAGCACAGGAGGTTCATTTTATGCATTGATGGCTGAGGCGGTAAAAGCAGCCAAAGCAGCTTCACCCACCACTCATGTGATGATTCATTATGCCGGACTCGACGGAGCAGCTGTGTTTTTTAATCAATTGAAATATAAAAATGTGGATTTCGATGCCATCGGCCTTTCCTATTATCCATATTATCATGGTAAAGACATGAGTTATTTGACTTCTGTAATGAATTCTTTAAGCAAAAATATTCAGCGGCCGGTAGTCATCGCCGAGACTTCCTATCCATTTACTTTACAATGGTATGATAATACACATAATCTTATTGGCACTGCTGATCAGTTGATCGATTCTTTTCCGGCGAGTCCCGAAGGTCAAAAGTCCTACATGATGAGGATTCGCCATATTGTGGAAGAAATAGAGCAAGGAGCTGGTTTTTGCTTTTGGGGGGGTGAGTGGGTAGCTTATAAAGGACCTAATGCTACCAATGGCTCTCCATGGGAGAATCAAACTCTTTTCGATTTCGAGATGAAGGCTTTACCCGTACTCGATGTATTCAAGGATTAAGTTAAACCAGACGAATCCATAAATAAACCTCTTGTCTTAAAATAAGAGCGTGCTATATTTATAAAACTGGGGAAAGCCAGTTTTCATTTTCAAAGGGAAGTATAAATCTTGTTTCTTTATGAAGAGTCATCTCAAAATTTAGGCTTAATTATCAAATATAATTTACTATTAATGAGGTTTTTGTATAAAAA
>DIEY01000067.1:3432-7037 GCA_002418865.1 Bacteroidales bacterium UBA5762
AAATACATTGCCTTGCCATGAAAAGGATATTGCTTGAGTGAGTCGGGGAAGTGGACGGTTTCGAAGAGTTCGCCTTCGGCATCTATGAAGGTGCCAAAATGCATCAATTCGTTTTTTGTGGTACGCACATATTTGAGTGTAACTAAAAATCCGAGCATTCTTACGGTTTTGCCGACATGCTGTATCATGTTGCGACTCATTACTTCTCCACGAAAACGGGTTTGTAGCATATCGAAATATGTCAAAGTGATGGGGAAGCCAAGAAGTTCTATTTCGTCGTAAGCATCTTCGAGGGCATTTGAGGGAAGAGCAGGAAGCTGAAAAGGCCGTGTAGAAATTTTAAATAGGGGAGGTTGAGAAGAAGTTGTAGAAGATTTTTTATTCAGTAAGATATGTGCTTCCCACATCAGATTGGCTTTCGTTTTGCCGGTAAATCTGAGAGCTCCTATACGTATTAGTAAAAGGGTTTGTTCCAGTTTGGCCTGTGTCCGTTCGATAAAATCGGGCAAGTCGAGATATAGGCCATTTTTTTCTCTTTCGGTTACGATAAGTTGTGCAAAATCACGTTCGAGGTTTTCGATATGGATAAATCCAATGTAAATCGTGTTTCCCTCAATCGAAGTAACGACTCGACTCTTGTTCACGCAGGGCAGTTCTATTCGAGCGCCATAGCGTCGAGCTTCATTGAAATAAACCCAAGTAGAATAAAATCCTCCAAAGTTATTGATGACGGCTACCATAAATTCCAAGGGGAAGTAGGCTTTCAGATAGAGGCTTTGGTAACTTTCGACCGCATACGATGCCGAATGAGCTTTAGAAAAAGAATAGCCGGCAAAGGATGCTATCTGTCGCCAAACTTCTGAGATGATATCTTCGGGGTATCCACGTTCGCGACAATTGCTGAAAAATCTATCCACTATGCGTTCCATTTCTTTTTTTCCACGGAATTTTCCGCTCATGGCTCTGCGCAGTACATCGGCATCGGCAAGGTCGAGCCCGGCAAAATGATGACAAACCTTCAGTACATCTTCTTGATACACCATTACACCATAGGTCTCGGCCAGTTGTTCTTTCATAATAGGATGAATATATGAGAATTCATTGGGATGATGAAATCGGTAGATGTATTCGCGCATCATGCCCGAACGCGCCACGCCCGGACGAATGATGCTGCTGGCGGCTACAAGGCTTAAGTAATTGTCGCAGGCAAGTTTCTTAAGCAAACCCCGCATGGCAGGACTCTCAATGTAAAAACATCCCAATGTCTCTCCACTGCGTATTTTTTCGCGAACCAAAGGATCAACCTTGAATTGAGCGACTTGATGAACATCGATTTTAAGACCACGGTTTTGGAGCACAATATCGGCACACTCCTTAATGTGCCCTATGCCTCTCTGGCTCAAAATGTCGAGTTTCTCGAATCCCAGGCTTTCTGCTACATACATATCCCATTGTGTTGTCAAAAATCCTTTTGGGGGTAAATCGAGAGCAGTATAAGCAGTAATGGGGTCTTCCGAAATAAGAATTCCTCCGGCATGAATGGAGCGAATATTGGGGAAATCGGCTATTTTGCAGGCAATCTCATGTATGTGACGGGCAATATGGTCGCGTTGAATTCTAGCTTCAGGATGCTCGGCCAGCTCATCAATTTCATTTTTGGGAAGCCCATATACTTTTCCTAATTCCCGGTAAATGGAACGATCACGAAAAGTGGACATGCTACCTAATAAAGCCGTATGCTGCCGACCATATCGCTTGAAAATATAGTCGATTACCGTATCCCTGTCCTTCCATGAATAATCTATGTCGAAATCAGGCGGACTACTTCGTTTGGGATTGATAAAACGCTCGAAATAAAGATTTAGCTCTATGGGATCTACGTCGGTAATGCGTAAGCAATAAGCTATTATGCTGTTGGCTCCACTACCACGCCCTACATGATAAAAACCTAACGACATGCTGTATCGTATGATATCCCAAGTGATGAGGAAATAAGCCGAGAATCCTAAACGATGAATGATTTCGAGTTCAGAACGTATACGCTGCTCGGCCTCGGCATGCCGGTTCCCATATCGATAAACCATTCCTTCTAACGCAAGTTTTTCCAACAAAACCTTGTCGTCTTCCTTGTTGCCTGTGAAGGTCTTTTTATTCTTGGAAGTCGTAAAGTTAAAATCTATCTGGCAAGTTTCTGTGACTCTTTCGGTATTTTCCAACAATATTTTATGTTCTCTTAGAACGTTCTGGCTCTCTTTAAGCGTGAGTAAGCTCTCGTCTTTCGCTGCCAATATATCAAAACTTAGCTTGCTAAGCAAAATATTATTGTCTATGGCTCTGAAATTCCGATGAATCTCATATCCATCATCATTGGCAAAAGTGATGTATTGAATAGCCAGCAGGCGATCGATTAAATTGTGTAAAGGGGAAAATCTGATGCGGTTCAGTTCGCTCGGTCGTATGCCGATATATTCATTCGGACTTAAGGGTCGGGTAGGCGCTCTGCTAAAAGGATAAATCACGATGACCTCCTTCATCTCGGGAACTTCGTCAGGATAAGCAATTTGCTGGCTGTTGCATTGACTTATAAATTCATTCATTTCACGAAAACCGGCATTATTTTGGGCAATCAAGGTGTAAAGCCGACGGTTCTCCTTAAAAATGTCCATTCCGGCTATGGGTAATATGTCCGCTTGATGACAGGCTTTTACAAAGTCGGGCAGACCTGCCGTGTTATTAATATCGGCCAATACCAGACGCTTTAACCCTGCCCTGGCAGCCAATTCAACTACATCTTCTACCGAAAGAGTTCCATACCTCAGACTGTAATAAGAATGCGCAATCCACAACATATTTTTTTTTGATTAATTTTACATCAAATTAAATTTATCTAAATTAATACAAATTTGCTTATCTTGCTTGATATTTACGATGCTTTATAAAAATTTCTTTTGAAATAAAAAAAATAGATTGATTAAAAATTAATCAATATAGGATGCTGCCTTGACAGGTTACTCGAAGGTTGGTTGATAAACTAAAGCAAATTGCTAATTCCTATCAGTAGGTGTTATTTCCCGAAGCTGCATTCTCGGATGAATTTTCCCCAAATCAACAGAAAACGTGAATCTTTTGGAAGCTTTTTCAGATTTTATCATACAATAAATTCTGATTGTTGAACTTACCTATCCCATGAATTCACATATTGGGCTCATGAGGTAAAAATTGTAAAAACTCAAGAAAAATTTTTATAACCTATGGCGCAATCTGTTATTGTTTGATAATGTATTGGTGATACCTTGAATTTTTCAGTAATCCCAAATAAATACCAGGGCTAAGAAAATCGAGCGAAAGAACCTCAATGGATTGATTGATAATTGTATGATATATTTCTCTGCCAGTGAGATCAAAGATGAAAAATTGGTCGGGAAAGTTTTTATTAGCTTCAATGTAAAGGGTTTGTCGGACAGGATTAGGATAAAAACGAATATAGGGCTCAATTTCCCCAATGCTGATGCCCAGATAATTTTCCTTGCTAATTTCAATTCTCGATAACCAGATAGAATCGGAACATGGGCATTCGGAATTGGAGGCAATCAAATACAACCTCA
>DIEY01000067.1:7056-15664 GCA_002418865.1 Bacteroidales bacterium UBA5762
TATTCCAGTGATTGCTAAAATCGAAATGAAAGGCTTGAATTTCGTCAGAAAATTGTAAAGGCGAAATTAAAAATCCGGGATTGGCATTAGTGAATCTTTTTTGAGCATCGAAAAGTTCAATCTTAACCATTACCGAACCACTTTGATTGTGGGTCTTCAGGAATACGTTCAAATGGGGAAGTTGGCTCATACTCACAATTGTAGGGAAAGTATATTCCAGATAAGAATTTCCTAGATTTGGAGATATGGAATAATTGATTTGCATTAAAGAATCTCGCTTAAAGATGTCGATTTGGTGAGGTGGGATGGCTGTAATTACCCATCTTTCCGTATCTTGAAGGGCAAAATTGGCCAGATCATACCTCGAATGAACAGGTTCAAAAGTAATGAGCACCTCTTTTGAATATGTTCCGCCAGCCTGAGGATGAATGACTTCACATTTTACCTGGCCTTGGTGAGTTCCCCAGTTTACCTTGATTTTATGCGTTCCTTGGCCTGATTCTATTGTAGCTCCTTCTGGAACAATCCATTGAAACATGGCTCCTTCTATGTCCTGAATCTCGAAAACAGCACCTGATTGTCCGGTTTTAACGCAGCATGGACCTTCAATATGAATGTCAGTAAGAGGAACATCCTGAAAAACTCTCACATAATCCACCCACATTTTTTGCGGCCAGATATTAGGGTCTATACCTTGCTGTCCACCCCAACTTCCACCAACGGCAATATTCAATAATAAATGAAAGCGCTGATCGAAGGGCCATGTAGTATAACCCGTATGTTCGTTGCTAAAACTAAAATACTTTTCATCATCCACGAAAAAATCGATTTTCTCTTCTGTCCATTCAATCGCATAGACATGGAAATTGGTTTCTGCGTCAGGAACATGAATTGTATCTGTTTTTTGAGTACCAATGAGATGGTTATAAGCCTCGGTATGAATGCTTCCATGAACTACGCCAGGATCGAAACCAACATATTCCATAATATCTATTTCACCGCTTTTAACCCAACCTCCATAGATCCAGTCGGTAGGCAGCATCCAGATAGCTGGCCATGTGCCACGACCATGAGGCAATCGGGCAGAAACCTCAATACGACCATATCTCCAATCTCCTTTATTGCGAGTAACCAGCCTTGCCGATGTATATTCAGAGCCTTCATAATTTTCTTTTATAGCTTCTATAACTAGTTTGCCATTTTCAGTTCTGGCATTTAACCAACGATGATCGGTATAATACTGAGATTCGTTATTACCCCATCCGCCACCTCCAACATCGTATCCCCATAGATTGGTGTCGGGCAAGCCATTGTAATTGAATTCATCCGACCATACCTTTACCTTTACTTTCACTTGTGTCATGCCGTAAAGATTGACAAGCAACAAACCAGAAAGAAAAACTAAACTTTTAAATTTCATTCGATCTTATTAATAAATTGCAATAATATTTTTGTAAAGGTAATAATATTATGAGAGTTAGTAGAAAGCATATATGGTTTGTTATGTTTCGAAGATTTTATTTCTACATGGATGAAAAGAAAAAGTAAGTGTTTCGAACACTAATTACTTGAGATATATCTTGGGTAGGCTATTTGCTCGGCTGAATGAACTAAGTGGCCAAAAAAGTTCAAAAATATAATATTACTCGAAAGTGAAGTTGAAATTAAGCATTACCCAATAACAGCAATCATTCATCTATAAAGGGGAAAGTATTTTTAATATACAATTCAAGTTTGAAGACGAGGAGTTAAAGTCGGTGATTACTCTCCGTCGTCATCCCAAATAATATCGAGATTTTGAGAAGCTTCTTTATCCATTTGTGTCAATTCTTCTTCCCAGAAAAATTTTTTTTCATCGAAGGCAGGTTCGAGCTCTGAAATCCATGTAGCCTTAGGATTATATTTGGCGAGGAAAGGTTTTCTCACCCATTCGGGATTACGAGCTTGCAAAAATTGCAAAATGAAGAATTTTCCCAATTTGGTTTCTAAGATGCCAAGGATATGAATTTTTCCTGGCGCTGCCGACATGCTTGGGCCCCTAACGGTTCTACCTAAACCACTAATTTGAGAATATGCTTCTCGGTAAATTTCGTATGCATTCGTTAAAGGAACTTCAAAATAATGTTTAGCTCCCGTGTCTCTGGCAATAAACATATAATAGGGGATGCAGCCAAGTCCTAATTGCATTCTCCATAGTTTTTTCCAAATTTCGGATGAGTCGTTGATATGTTTCAAAAGTGGTGATTGGGTACGTATTAAAGCTCCAGTCTGAAGTACAGCTTTGATAGCTTTTTGAGTAGCTTCGGTTTCTAATTCTCTGTAATGATTGAAATGAGCCATAATAGCTAATTGTTTCCTGTTGCCGATCACCATCCTAAATATATCGAGCAATTCTTGCGAATCTTTATCCTGAGTAAAGCGGTAAGGCCAATAAGATAAGGCTTTTGTGCCAATACGGATAGTGTGAATGTGTGAAAACTCCTCTGAGAGCAATGGTTCGATGTAAAATTTGAGAATTTTTGAAGATATAATAAGCGGGTCACCTCCCGTAAACAGAATATTTGTAACCTCTGGATGAACGCGTAGATATCTTACCAATATATCACGTTCTTCAGCCATTATCTTCATTTCCCTCTCATGAATAAATTGTGGCCACCTGAAGCAAAAGGTACAATAAGCATGACAGGTTTGACCTTCTTTTGGGAAAAAAAGAACGGTTTCACGGTATTTATGTTGTAGTCCTTTGGCTGGCTTGCCATCTAACAATGGTACATTATGTTGTAATTGCTCTGCTGGGTGAGGATTCAATTCCATTCTAATGTCGTTTACGGCTGTTTTAAATTCCTCGCTTCCCTTTCCATGCCTCAATGCTTCGGTAATCCTCTCATAATGTTCGGGAATAAGCATTTCTTTGTTAGGAAAATTCATCCGAAAAATGGGATCATCGGGTACATTCTTCCAATCTATCAATTCGTCGATGACATAATTATTGGTTTTCACAGGATAAATAGCCGAAAGAAGCTCGATTTCTTTGAAAAACTCTTCAGGAAATTCCTGTAATTGTTTGATTTGATGTAAATTTTTAGTCGTAAAGGCTTTATATTCCATTATTTCTCCAATTGATTGAAAATCTTCTATTTATTTCTATGAGTAGTATTTCTTAAGAATAGCAATTTCCAAAAGTACTCAAAAAAACTGAAATCAGGAATCGTTTATAGTTAAGGGCATAATGAAGATTAGAAATTTTTTATGTTTTATCGGACCATCAAGATCAGAAAGTGGAATTAAGTAGTATGGATATAACAGGCAGATGCTCAATTGGATAAGAGATGAGGAAAGAATCACTGATGGTTTTGAAGATTAAGTTTGAAGAAAATTCTTCAATTTTTTCATAAAAATGGATACACCTTCCATTTATTATGTATCTTTGCACGCTTTTTATTTATTCATTTAATTTTTGATTTTGTATGAACATTTTTGTTGGCAGTCTCCCTTTCAAAATACAAGAGACTGATTTAAGAGAAATCTTTGAAGAACATGGGGAAGTAACTTCGGTGAAGATCATCACAGATAAATTCTCCGGCCGCAGTAAGGGTTTTGGTTTTGTTGAAATGCCAAATGATGCTGAAGCACAACAGGCAATCGACGAACTTAACGGTGCTGAAGTTGATGGTAGAACTATCGTTGTAAACAAAGCCGAAGAACGTAAAGAAGGTCCTCGCAGAAACAATCACCGTGGTGGTAACGACAATCGTGGTGGTTATCAAGGCAACCGCAGATATTAAAATTGAACGGGCCCTTTACCTAAAAAGATTTTAACGAACCAAACCGCACGCCGGTAATCCCTTTAACCCGCTTAATCTGAGCGGGTTTTTTTATTGGTTAGGATAAAATTTTCCTCTTTTCATCTGCTGTAGCATTGCATTGTCGTTTTTCTTCTTTAATTTCGCATAGTTAATCTTTTAATACACGTCATTTGCAATGGATTTACCTGATGACTGTGATGTGGCTATTGTAGGTGCAGGTCCAGCCGGTTTGGCATGTGCACTTACGCTTAAAGGCAAAGGTCTTACCATTAAAATCTTCGATAAAAAAGCATTTCCTCGCTCGAAGCCTTGTGGTGGAGGTTTGGGTATACGTGCTATTCATACTTTGCAAAAACTTAGCCCCTATAATCATAACCTCCTCGATAATTTTGAGGGAAAGACCCCTATTGATGGATTTGAAGTTACAACTCCAAAACATAAAAATTATTCATTTTCACTGAAAAATGACTACACACTTACCCAACCTCTTGGGTACACGGTAAACAGGTACGACTTCGATGCTTATCTACTTCAAAATCTTCTCGATAACACAAATATTCAATTCTATCCTCAAACAAAAGTTACGAAGATTCTTAAGCACGAAGATAAGGTTGAGTTTTTGGCGAATGGTGAATTGATGAAAGCTTCATTGGTGATAGATGCTACAGGTGTTGATCAAATTAGGGAAAAATCCCTGAGAAACAATTGGGCTTTTGCTATTACTTCGTTTGTGAAATACTTACACTTGGAAGAAAATCAGCACAATAAACTGCAGTTTTATTTTACGCCTCTTATTTACCCAGGCTATTTTTGGATTTTCCCTCTCTCTGAAGGCTTAGCCAATGTGGGTTTATTTGTGCCCAAGAAATATTTTAAGTCATCTCTATTGCAATTACGCCATTATTTTTTCGAGCTCATTCAGAGTGACAGTCTTTTAGCGGCTCAATTTCAAAGTGCTTCTTTGGCTTCACCCTTACAAGGTGGCTGGTTGCCTCTTGGATATCCTAAGGGTACATATTCTAAAGGTAGAATCTTAAAGGTGGGAGATGCAGCCTGTCTGGTCGATCCGTTAGCCGGCGAAGGAATTGGAAATGCACTACTCAGTGGCCATGTTGCCGGCCTTCATATCCTACAGGCTTTCAATGAAAATAATTTTTCCGACGAATTCCTTTCTTCCTATAACCACATCATAACTGATACTTTCGATCATGAATTCAAATTCAGACACAGAATAGTGAAATACTTATCGAAGCATCCAAAAGCCTTTGAACGCTGCTTCCACTATTTAAACACCAGTGATGATTTTCGTAAATTTATCTTCAAATTTTTTATTTCTTCTCATGATGCTTCTCGTATGGGTTAGTTTGACTTATTGATTTGAATAATTTATTAAGATAATGACAGAAGCATTTTTGCATTATTTATGGAAAAACAGCATGCTCCAGCCCGACTTACAATCTACATTGGGTCAAACGATAACCATTATTCGACCTGGAAATCTTAATGAAGATGCAGGACCAGATTTTACCGAATCAATTATAAAAATAGGCGAGGAGATTTGGGCGGGAAACGTCGAGATTCATATACGCACATCCGATTGGTTTAAACATGGACACGATAAAGACCAAGCTTATCAGAATATCATTCTTCATGTGGTTTTCGAAAATGATATGTCACTGCCAGCAGAAGCCAAGTTTCCTACGCTTGAATTGAAATCCTACATCGATAACACCCTTTGGAATCGTTATCAGTCTTTATTATTATCGAAAGATTGGATACCTTGTGCAAGAAATTTCCATGAGGTATTTCCTTTAACGGTACATTCAATGCTCGAAAATGCACTCTATAGACGCTTGGAACGTAAAGTCGAAGACATCTCGAAAATAGTAACCATAAACAAGAATAACCTGTCGGAGGCTTTTTACATAATTTTGGCTCGCAGCTATGGCCTGAAGGCTAATGCACAAGCTTTCGAACTTCTGGCTAAGTCACTACCTTTGAATTTATTGGCTCGGCACAAAGGCAATATTTTCCAAATCGAAGCTCTTTTGTTCGGACAAGCTGGCATGCTATCACAAGCTTGCGATGAATATCAAGATAAACTGAGAAATGAATACCTTTTCTTAAAGAATAAATATGGTCTTGTTCCCATTCCGAATCAGTTATGGAGATTTCTAAGATTAAGACCGGCTAATTTTCCTACCTTGCGTATCTCACAGCTGGCCGATCTTTTGAATAAATCCTCCCACTTGTTGTCGAGGCTCACCGAATGTTCGAGTATTAGCGATATGGAAGAATTATTAAGTTGTAAAGCTTCGAGCTATTGGGATACACATTATCGTTTCGGGGAAATTAGTAAGCTGAAGCCAAAAATTACTGGGAAAGATTTTATCCATTCTATCATTATTAATTGTGTAATCCCGTTTATGCATATTTATGGTGTTTATACAGGCAAGACGAATTATTTGAAAAATATAGAGTCACTTCTTTCTGAGCTACCTGCCGAAAACAATAAGATTATAAGAGGATGGGAGGAGATTGGTTATAAGGCAAAAGACGCATTTGAGAGTCAGGCACTGATTGAGCTGAAAACCCAATACTGCAATTTGAAACTTTGTCTCGATTGCCGTATAGGTCATGCTCTACTTACTCAGAAATGATAGATGACAAGTAGTTCTTATTGAGTTATTTTCATTCAAAATTTTTTATTTCGTTTTTATCGGATCTTCCATTGAATAATTATTTTATCAGATGTTAAAGGAAGGCTGACAGCTTTTTGGTTGGAAACAGTTTGACGAAAATATAACCGTTGTCTTTCCCTTCTATCCCTCCCCTAATTTTTTGTATGAATCGACCTTGCCCACCTGGTTGACTTGTGCAAAACAAAGTAGCGAAGCAAACGGGCAAAGAAATAAAACACTTGCTTTTTTTATTTGATCCATTTACTTTTAAAACCAAGTTTTTTCAATCCGTTCTGAATATCGGGAATGTTCATAAACAGGTTCCAAATTAAGCCTGTACGGTAGTTTTTTATCATCACAATGATCGGCCCCTGGTCAATAGCAAGGTGTGATTTTGCATACCAGTTGTGGTGAATGCTGAATCCATCGATAAAATCATACGGGCTCCAAATTTTATCTCCCAGTTCGTAATAAAAGTAACGTAAGGCTTGCATGCTTTCTTTTGGTGTGAAGGGCATGGATGAAATAGCGGCGGTAGGTTGAATTACGCCAAAATCGTTTACAGGACTGTGTGCTACATAACCTTTATGCTGTAAGCCCCCAGCATTTTTCACTGTAACCTTTGTATTTTTTAGGATTTTCGATGCAATAAGCACGGTTTATCAGGGTATGGTTTTTAGCCTGTTCGAAATAGTTAATCCCTAACGAATCGACCAAACCGTTTGGATCAATTCCCTGAAACGTGTACTGCTCAAAAAAGAGTGGTCCTCCCTTGTCTTCATCATAATTTCCCAAGGGTAATTTTATTCCGTAGTACTCCTTCCCGTTTAGGAAGCCCTGACTTCCGGTCCAGGTTCCATTGTACACGTCTTTTGAAATAGGATGCTTAGGTGAAGATGCAGCCATGATATAAGTAATGAGGCACTCGTTCCAACCCCATATTGGAAAATTCATGTCGAAGCCGTTATTAGGACTCCAGTGCCAGAATAGCTTATTTTGCCCTTTGGTGTGCCAGTTCCAATTAGCCACATTCCACATCGAGGTGATGCGTTTACGGAGATAAAGTTCTTTCGGATTGGGTTGATTGAAATATTCGCGGGCGCATAAAAATTCCATTAAAAGGTAAGAGGTTTCAACAATGTCGGCGCCATCGTCAAGCCTGTCGAATGGAATGGTTTTGCCAGTGCGGCCGTTTATAAAATGTGGGTAGATGCCATGAAGATAGTCGGCTTTTGTTAGGAAGTCGGCAATCTGTATTAACCTGCTGACTGCTGTGTCCCGACTGATCTATCCACGATCAACTGCAATAATTACACTCATGATTCCAAACCCAGTTCCACCTACTGCACAGGCATCAGGGCCAAATTCAGTCTTACTAAAATTGGGCTCATCCCAAGCTTCGTTGATGTAATCCCAGTAGTATTCGGCGCGAACGGTATCGCTCCTTTCAAGAGCCATTCCGCTTACCGGGTGGGCCCCATGCCAGAAAAAACGAAATGTCTGGCGTTGAACGACTTCGAGCAATTCATCATCCGAAAGGTCTTCAATGATGCCTACCGGTTCGATATAACTTGAATTATTCCTGCTCTGTGCACCCGCCATGATGACACACAGGAGGAAAGGAAGGATTAAAAAGACCTTATTTGTTTCCAATGACTTCATGGTTTTTCCCAAATAATGTTTTTATTTCATAGCAAATAACTCACCCATAGTTCTTTAATTTTTATTGTTGTCGGATAAATTATTGAATTACTTTTTTGACGTTAAAATTCATTTTGATGAGAATAATGCTTTGTTTGGAAATGACGCTTTTGATAAAAAATGACGCATTCTCTTGAAAGACACTTTAGAGATTTCAATTCCTTGGGATGCGATGAAGAGACGTAACGCGTGACGAGTGACACGTAACGCGTAACTTAATACTTCATTTTTAATTTCTTATGATGCGATGAAGAGGCGTAACTCATAACTCGCAACACATAACTTGTAACTTGTAACTTTTAACTCGTAACGCGTAACGCGTCACTTTTTTCCATTTCAATTCCATGGGATGCGATGAAAAGACGTAACGCGTGACGAGTGACACGTAACGCGTGACTTAATACTTCATTTTTAATTTCT
>DIEY01000089.1:0-44079 GCA_002418865.1 Bacteroidales bacterium UBA5762
TCCGTTCCCTGAGCGGAGTCGAAGGGAACGTAATTCTTATAGTGGCTTTCATTGGTGCATTCCGACAGTCTATGAAGTTCTTCGCTTGGATCTGCTAAGCCCCAACTGTTTATTAATGCTTCTTTCTTTTTTCTGCTCCACCCTTGTATCTGCTTTTCGCGATAAAATGCTTCGGCTATACTTTGAAATTCTTCAAAATATACCAGTTTAACAGGTAAGTGTTTTTTGGTATGATTGGCACCCTCGCCATTTTGGTGTTGTTTTAACCGGCGTTCCAAATTCTTGGTGCTACCGGTGTAATAGCTACCATCAGCACATTGCAATATATACATATATCCTTTCATAAAACCGGAAACTGTTGGATCAGTTATTCTATTCTATTCATTTAATCCTCCCGTAAATTCAAAATCTGATCTATCGAAAGATTCGATGCATTATATTTTTCTGCCATGACATTATAAGATTATCGTCGAGTGTTAACTTTAATGTCATTTTTTAAATAAATTCTTCACCTGCCTGGGTGTTTGGGATCGAATGGGTAATTGTAAAACAAATGTATCGTTTTTTGTAATCATATTTTTATTCTATGTTAAATTTTTCATTCATGGCAGAAAACAATTTTATCGTAGTATTATGAAAAAAAGAGATTGTCCATTCTGATTTACAGAAATCAAAGGTTCTCATTTCCGATGGGTATAAGATAAACCCAAAGTAGTTCGAAGAATGGGTAGTACCTCAGAAAACGACTTTTTAAGTAGAAGGAAAGGGGATAAACAGATGTCAGCAAATAAAAAAAGCAACATAATAATCGTTGCATCCAGCTATTTCAGGACTTAGATCGCTTTTCTTCGGTAGGGTAACCATTTTAATTTACTACATCGGAAAAGTTCCAAGCCTGAATGTGTTTTATCCCTTCCTTTGAAGGAAAACGTATCTCGTCCATCGTTACGACGTATTTGTCGTAATTATCTTTTATGGCTTCCAATGGACCATATTCACGTGCAATCACCTTTTCGTCGGTGAGCATATAGCAGCACTGGATATAAATCATTTCGTCCCCTCTTCTGGCAATAAAATCGATTTCCTTACCCCTGAAAGTGCCGACATAAACCATATATCCCTTTTTTTTTCAATTCCAAAAAAAGCAGATTTTCCAATTTATACCCTACTCCATGATCGAATTCAGGGTAAAGATAATTTTTAAAACACAAATCGCTCATATAATATTTATAAATGCCCGACAATACTTTTTTCCCTTTGATGTTGAAACGTTCTAATTTATGAATTAAAAAGGATTGTTCGAGATAGGAAATATAGTTTGACAAGGTATCGTAACTTGTTTTTCGTTTTTTCGTTCCAAAGTAATTCAGGATGTTTGTGATGGAAATCAGGTTTGAAGCATTATTTACCAGATAAATAAACACATCCTCCAGCAGTTTGGCATCTTTAATGGTATAATGCCAGATGATATCGCGCAATAAAATGGTGTCTTTTAGGGCCGAAATATAATTGCGTCTTGTTTCTTCGTTGGGGAGCACAAATAATTCGGGTAAAGCACCCGTTTCCATATATTCTGCATAACTCCATCGGGATTTTTGTTTTTTGGTAATTCCTAAATATTCGGCATAACTAAAAGGGAAAATCTCAAATTTGACATAACGACCTGCTAATAATGTTGCCAATTCCCCTGATAACATCTCGGAATTAGAACCCGTAATAAAAATTTCGCAAGGTTCTGAAAAATCCTGAGAATGAGAATTAACAAAATGTTCCCACCCTTTTATCATTTATATTTCATCGATAAAAAGATAAAATTTCCCTTGGGGTTCCAAACTCGCCTTATAGGCATTTACCGTCTCCTCCAATTCTGTGTAGGTGGTTAAAAAATCATACTCAATAAATTCCTTATTGATATAAAAGATGTTTTTGGCAGGGATGCCGATGCTTATCAGTTGTGAAGCGATTTGCCTAAGGATATAACTTTTGCCCACACGCCGTTGCATAACCAATACTTTCACCAGCCGAGTATTCAGATAATTCATGATCTTATCGGTGTAATCATGGCGAGGAAAACCTGTTTCTATAACAATTCCTTTCCAGAAATTATAGTTGGCTAGTGCTGCAATTTTTTCGTCCATACTCGAAAATATTTATAAATATATAACTTTTTTCAAGTATGCTCGAAAATTAATCACAAAATATTGGTCAATAAATGCTGTTATTTTAGCCCTCAAAAAACAAGCAGTAAAAATAAAAGTTGTATTTATAACTGCCATGGAATACTTCAATTGGAAAATTTTTTTCTTTATTTTTTGGGGTTTCTTAAAAAAATTCCCTGTTTTTCCCTCCAATAACGGGTTCCATTCTTATGAGAACATTTGCCTAAGAATAGGGAGTTGACGAGACGAAAGAATCGAAAAAAATAATAGTTTTGTAAAAAGAATGCAAGGCTTTTTAAGGAGTTCATTTCTTTATGATAAAGAAAAGTGGTCCATTTGAAGGGATTCAAATAAGATGTAAATGAACTTCTGATAGTTATCAGGTAACTATGGAAGCAAGATCAAGATTATATATCGGAACGTCGGGATGGAGCTACAAACACTGGGAAGGCATCTTTTATCCGAAAGAGGTTAAGCCGACTAAATACCTGGAATATTACGCGACAAAATTTAACTGTGTTGAATTGAACTCGAGCTTTTATCATCTTCCCCAAAAGAAAACGGTATCTGGATGGGTACAACGTACGCAGGACACATTTAAGTTTTGTCCGAAGCTAAGCCGTTACATTACCCATCAAAAAAAACTCATCGACATCGAGGAACCTCTTCAGAAGTTCTTCGACCTGTTTGAAGAGATGAAAAAAAAGTTGGGACCCGTTCTCATCCAATTACCACCAGGTCTGGAGTTTGACTTATCTCTCATAGAGGAATTTCTGGAACTGTTAAAAAAAAGATATCCTTCCTACAGGTTTGCGATTGAGGCCAGAAATCGAACATGGATCACCGATCAATTTTTCAATTTGCTTGAAAAGTATGGGATTTCCTTTGTGATTGCCGATTCTGGAACAAGATTTCCTTATCATGAAACGGTCACAACAGATTTTGTTTACCTTCGGTTCCACGGCCATGAATCGCTCTATGCTTCCAATTACAGCGAAGCAGATTTGGCCGGGTACGCCCAAAAAATTAAAAATTGGCTCGAGCAGGGAAACGAGGTATGGGGATTTTTCAATAACGATTTTCATGGCTTTGCCGTAAAAAATGCAGAACGATTAAGGAATTTGATTGAATCGAACTAATGAGTAAGGTATATTTTCGTTTTTATGAAGAGTTGAATGACCATCTTCCTGAGGAGATGCGAAAGGTATGGTTTGAATATCCATTGAAAGACCGGATTTCGGTGCAAGAGGCAATCAGTTCACTGGGAGTACCGCCAGCTGAAGTCGATTTGATCCTGGTAAATCAGCTCTCAAAAGGATTTGACTACATCCTGCAGGACGAAGACCGAATATCGGTATACCCCGTATTTGAGCTTTTCGATATTTCAGAAATAAGCGAATTACGGGAAAAACCGCTCCGGGAGATCAGGTTTATCTGCGATGTTCATTTGGGCAAATTAAGCCGGTATATGCGCATGCTTGGATTTGATACCTTGTATTCCAACCAATACACCAACGAGCAGATTATCCAAATTGCGACTGAAGAAAAAAGGATTATCCTTTCCCGCAATTGCCGGTTAATCAGAGATAAAAGAGTAACCCATTCCTATTGGGTCAGGTCGTCTGATCCGTTGGAACAGATCCGTGATCTCGTCAATAAACTGGATTTGTCGAAGAGTATTGATCCGCTAACTCGTTGCATGGAATGTAACGGCATACTCGTTCCGGTGGATAAGCAGCAAATCCTTCCTCAACTGGAACCACGCACGGCAAACTATTTTAATGAGTTTTTTCGCTGCAATACGTGTGCTCATATCTACTGGAAGGGATCACATTTCGAAAATATGCTCGGCTTTATCGATCAGCACATCCTTCCGGATGAATATGATTATTTAAATTGTTGAAAGTTAGACTTTTCCAAGGAAAGACATACAAAGTTTCCGATTGCACATAAATGACTCTGAATATTTTTCTGGTTTCTAATTTTTGGCTTAATGGTCAAAAATTAGGATAGAAACTTCTACAAGCCTTATTATTGATAGCTTTGAAGCAAATCAAAGGTTATGAATAAAAAAAGTGCTTTCACTGTAACAGCTGAACGAAAAGGGAAAGAGGTATCCTGCCTACATCTCCAAAACTTACTGAAGATCAAATCATCTTGCCACAGATTTGTCATATAATTGTGGCAAAATAATCTTATATTATTGAAGGGAAATGTTTATAATGAGATAAAAAAAGAATCGTATCAGCTAAACATGGCACACTTTTCTTCCCGGATGATTTTGCGAAATTGGGTACGTCAGATACCATCCTATCCACATTGGTGCGCTTATGATATTCTGGTATTTTCGTTCGCGTAGCGCCAGGCATTTATTATTATCCAAAGATTGATACCGAATGGGGAAGTGGAATAATGTCTTCGAGTATAGGAGAAATTACTAATGGAAAGAGGCCCCCAGGCATGTATATCCCTGAGAGCCTCAAAAAATTAGCCATGAAAAAGAAAGTTTACTTGCTTGCAACGGCTTTTCGGGCAGAATAGTTGATTTTGAATGCTCCTACCTGTCTGAGTTCCTGTTTAATATCTGTTACAATGCCCATACGAGTTTCTTCATCTACTTTTAATGAAGTAGTAAGCAGAGGTCTATCCACTTCATCGCGAGCTTCTCTTTCGCGCGTAATAAATTCGCGAATATCGGCTACTGTAGCAAATTGATTATTAAGTTGAATTCGGCTTTCTGTACCATATCTCGAATCAGTAGGTTGCCCAACATAAATAAAGCTGACCAATGATTTTCTTTCGAGTTTTGCAACTTCAGTAGCTTGAGGAACTTTTACTCTGACGATCAATGAACTTTCTCGGATAGTAGTAATAACCATGAAAAAAAACAAGAACATAAAAATAATATCCGACATAGAACCGGTATTTATTCCCGGAGTTGCGCGTTTTTCCGATTTTTTAAATCTTGGCATATTATTTACCTCCTACATTTTCTGGTTCAGCTTCTGAAATTGACATTGGAATAGCTTTTTGTATAGCATCGATATATTCTTGATTCGACAATTGGCTAAATTTTACGCCAAATCGTTGTACAGAGAGCTCGTCTCGGAGTTCATTAAAGGCAGCAGTAAGCTCATTCTGAACCTTAAGGTACATTTTATAGGAAGTACCTCGGTCATTTTTAAGTGAAATAACTCCTTTAGAGATTTCAACTTCTCCCAAGCCAGGAATGTATTCGCTCTTTTTTTCGGGTAGATCGGGACTATTATAAGGATTTGCTATAAACTCCTTAGCAGCTGCTTTAAGCATACTAATATCCATGGGTCGACCCTGCACGAGGAGATCATCATTTTTATTCACTAAAACCGTGAAGATATTTCTCTTTTTAATATCTGCCTGTTCTTGGGTAGGATCCGGAGGAGGTGGTAAACGTCTCAAAATCCCTAGATCCGTGTCGATAGAAGAGGTCAACAGGAAAAAAGTAAGTAAAAGGAAGGAAATATCTGCCATTGAACCGGTATTAAGTTCTGGCCTTGAGCGTTTCATAATAATAATTTTTAAGGTTTATTTTTTAAACCATTTAACAACTTCGAAATAGAGAATAGAAAGTATCAGTACTCCAAAAAGGATATAAGTAGCAATTATTGTACCCCCAATGGCCTTAGACAAAGTAGGACCAATAGAGAATTTATCGTAAAATAGTCCTTGATCGGCTGGGGACAACAAAATTGCTAGTACAATAAGAGCTATAAGGCCAATAAAACCTAATAATCCACCCTTGGCCTGTTTAAAATCCTTGAAAACAGATATGAGGGGAAAGACAATAACAGACAAAAGGGCAATCAAGGCTAAGGCATAAGTGATATAAATAACAATATCTATCATTGACATGGAACTTTATTTTTTAGTGTTTTTATATCTAACCAAAATATCCATAAACGAAATGGTGGAGTCTTCCATATCGTTAACAATGGATTCAACTTTTGTAAGAAGGTAATTATAAAACACTTGGAGAATAAGCGCTACGATAAGACCAAAAACGGTTGTCAAAAGAGCTATTTTCATACCTCCAGCAACAACTGTGGGAGAAATGTCTCCAGCTGCTTCAATAGCATCAAATGCTTCAACCATACCAATAACTGTTCCCAAGAATCCCAACATAGGAGCTATAGCAATAAAGAGTGTAATCCATGAAAGATTATTCTCCAGTTTGCTCATTAAAACACCACCATAAGAAACTACTGATTTCTCTACAACGTCTAAGCCTTCATTAAAACGGTCTAAACCTTGGAAGAATACACCGGCGACAGGGCCTCTGGTGTTTTTACAAACTTCTTTAGCCGCTTCTATCCCTTCAGCATCAAGAGAATTTTCGACTTTTTGAAGAAGTTTACGTGTGTCGGTACTCGACAGATTCAAGTAAATAATTCTTTCGATGGTAAGGGCTAAACCAAGGATTAAGACGATTAATATTGGGGTCATCCAAGTAACACCACCTTCGATGAATTTTTCCTTTAAGACCTGATGGAAGGTTTTGCCTTCTGCAGGAGGTGGAGTTAAACTCTGAGCCGGAGCCACAGCCGTGGTTTGTTCTGTTTGTGCTTGGGCCGTAGTAGTATCTTGGGCCGAAATGGTATTGCAAATACCGAATGTTAGCATTCCTGCTATCGAAAATAAAGCAATCAACTTTTTCATAGGGCAATGAATTGGTTTTTTAATGACTAATTTAGTTTATGATTTTCTGTTTTAAGTTAATATTGGCGGAGAGAAAGGGATTCGAACCCTTGGTACGCTTTTGGCGTACACACACTTTCCAGGCGTGCGCCTTAGACCACTCGGCCACCTCTCCGTATTCATCATCAATTGAATTTATTGATCCCATTCGATGGAAATTCGGCCGCTAATTTACAACGTTTTTTATTTCTCTTTGAAAACACCTTAAAATTTTTTATCAAATAATTTTAAATTCAGTCATTATAACGATAAGTTAAAGCGATTATTTTAAAATTTCTCTATGCTCATAATTATATACTTGAAGGGCTCATCTCACCTCTTAAAGGAATCTTGAGCAGCCTATGAATCTCTTCATTCGGATAGTTTTCACCAAAAAGAAACATCATCTTAGCCAATGCCGATTCCGTCGTAATATCCGCGCCACTCACCACGCCCAAAGCCTCCAACGCTAAACTCGTCTTATATAATCCTTGCGCCACGCTACCTGCCTTACACTGAGATACATTAAATATAAGGATTCCTCTATGAATGGCTTCCCCAATAATATTTAAAAAATCCTGATTAGTTGGCGCATTCCCAGTTCCAAAAGTTTCCATTATAATACCCTTTAAACCATTAATGTGAAAAAACTCCTCTATCTTCTTAGGGTGAATACCAGGGAAAAGTTTTAAAATCAAAATATTGGTATCGAGATTCTTATGCACCTTCAATTTCTTAAAATTGGGTTTAAGTATATAATTCTCATTAAAATGAATATGAACACCAACCTGTGCTAAAGGAGGATAGTTACCCGATAAAAAGGCATCAAAATGTTCGGCATTGAATTTTGTAGTTCGATTTCCTCTGAAAAGCTTATTTTCGAAGCAAATGCTCACTTCAGGCACTATTGGGGTTCCGTCCCTATAAGCTGTGGCAATTTCGACAGCAGTAATAAAATTTTCGCGACCGTCGGAACGAATCATGCCAATGGGTAACTGTGATCCAGTAAAAACGACCGGTTTATTTAGATTCTCGAGCATAAAACTGAGCACAGATGCCGAATAAGCCATAGTATCTGTTCCATGAAGAACAACAAAACCGTCATAATTTTCGTAATTCTGTTCAATCACTTCGGCCAGCTTAATCCAAAACTCGGGATTCATATCAGAAGAGTCGATAACGGGATTGAAGGAATAGGAATCGATTCTACATTTAAGATTTTCTAATACAGGCAAATGTCGATAAAGGTGATCGAAATCGAGGGGTTCGAGCGCACCAGTTGTGGGATTATGCATCATGCCTATGGTTCCACCTGTATATATGATCAATACAGAGCTATTTTCATTTATCATTTTAAAGATCTTATTTCAATAAGTTACAATTTTTTGAAGAGTCTCAAAGCGTTTTCTGTAGTTATTTTAGCCGCTTCCTCAGGTAAAACCTTCCAGATTTCGGCAAGTTTCTTTACCGTAAACTCTATCCATGCGGGTAGATTGCGTTTGCCACGATAAGGTACCGGCGGCAAATATGGTGCATCGGTCTCCACCAAAATGTAATCGTGTGGAAGTTGTGCTATAATGGAAGGCAAAGACGAATTTTTATACGTAACTACTCCTCCAATGCCCAAGTAAAATCCTTTCGAAATAACATGCAGAGCCTGTTCGAGCGTGCCACTAAAACAATGAAAAACACCTTCAAGACCCTTATATCCTAATTCATCCAGTAATCCCACAATTATATCCAAAGAATTACGTGAATGAATAACAAGAGGCAAACTCATTTCTCTTGCCCACTGAGCCTGAATTTTAAAAGCTTCTCTTTGTTGCTTTTCGAAAGTCTTGTCCCAGTATAAATCTATGCCTATCTCACCAATGGCAACAAACGAATAATTCTTCAAATAATGCTGAACGATGGCCAGCTCATCCATATAATTTTGATTGACCGAAGTTGGATGCAAACCCATCATGGGGTAAAAATGAGAGGGATAAGAACTCGTAAGAGATAAAAGATGTTCATGGGTAGTGCTATCGATAGCTGGAAGCAAAAACTTACTTACTCCAACTTGAATGGCTTCATCAAAAAGTTTTGGTAAGTCGTCTTTGAATTCAGGTAGATAAAGATGTATGTGGGTATCAATAATATTCATGGCACAAAATTACCAGAAAATCAAATTCACTAAATTTGCCTCAAATGTTACAGGAGCGTAAAATACTTGTTCTTCGTTTCAGTTCTATCGGCGACATCATACTCACTACGCCTGTTATTCGTTGCATGCAGCTTCAGCTCAAGAATGCAGAAATACACTATTTAACACGATCTGTCTACAAGCCATTACTCGAACATAATCCCTACATTTATCGATTAATGGGCTTCCACCAGAGTCCGAAAGAATTCTTGCCTCAACTAAAAACCGAGCATTACGATTATGTAGTTGACCTTCATCGCAATTTTCGTACTTTAGGTCTTAGGTTTCGTCTTCTTACACCCTCGGCAAGTTTCCCTAAATTAAACTTTCGGAAATGGTTGTTAGTGAATTTCCACATCGACACTTTGCCGAATATTCATATTGTGGATAGATACTTCGAGGCTGTAAAACATCTGGGAGTAATTAATGATCAACAAGGTCTTGAATTATTTATAGCTGAAAAAGACGAAATTTCAGTTTCAGAATTTCCAATCAACTTTCGTGACGGTTATGGTGTAATGGCCATAGGAGCCAAGCATTACACCAAGCAAATTCCACCGGAACTGGCCATTGAGATCATTCGCCTGTCACCTCTACCATTTCTTTTAGTTGGTGGGAAAGAAGATCATGACAAAGGTGAACAAATTCAACAGGTAGTTCCATTAAAATCACAAAATATCTGTGGAAAATATACTTTGCCTCAAACTGCAGCCATTGTTAAAAAAGCTAAAATCGTCATTACCTCCGACACAAGCATTATGCATATTGCAGCAGCATTCCGCAAACCCATTGTCAGTATTTGGGGAAATACAGTCCCTCAGTTTGGTATGTATCCTTACATGCCCGGAAACGAGGAAAAATCTATTATAATAGAAAACAAGGAATTAAAATGCCGACCTTGTAGCAAATTAGGATATTCCAAATGTCCTAAGGGACATTTTAATTGCATGAAACAACATAATCCTCAACGAATTTTAGAAGCTATTGACAAGTTATTGGATAGTTCTCACTAATGTTTAGATAAATGGATTATTCCTGCGTTCATAACCAATTGTAGTAGTAGGGCCATGGCCGGGATAAACCACAGTGTCATCGGGTAAAACAAAGAGTTTTTCAAGAATACTCGTTTTGAGTTTTTCAAAGTTGCCCGTAGGCAAATCGGAACGGCCGATACTATCTTTAAATAAAACATCGCCTGAAAAAATTATGCCCTCGTGTTCAGAATAAAAACAAACACTGCCATCTGCATGACCAGGAGTATAGATTACCTTTAGCATCAATCCGGGTATCTGAATAGAATCGCCTTCGTTAATGTAGGCTTCAGGCGGAAAAATTTTCTCAAGAGGCAATTTTAATACGGATGAAAATTCTGAGGCCAAATCGATGAAAAGTTTAGAGGCTGGATGTGTTTTATAGCCTATTCCATATTCATTCAGTAAATAATGGCAACCTAAAACATGATCCACATGACAATGAGTAAGAAGAACATGAACAGGTTTTAATAGATTCTTGTTGAGCCAATCTTTAAGCTGTTGCCACTCCTTAACATTTTGGCAAGCACAATCTATAATCACACACTGTTGTTGAGAGTTGCTTACGACATAAGTGTTCGTCTGAAAATCATTGAAAACGAAGGCTTTTACAGTAATCATCAGTAAAGAGTTGAAAGCACAAAGGTAAGTGAATTCACCTAAAGAGTATCCGCTTAAAAGATTCGGATATTTCGCTGGCAAATCCAATCTCAATAAAGATGAATCCGTCTTCGAATCCTTTAATTGAGAAGTATAAAATCTTATAAAAATTCGGTTTGCAAATTACAAACACCTTTATGCTCAGTTTTACAAAAAATCGAGGTAGAATAGAAGTTGCGAACGGATATTTAATCGAAGATAAAAAGATGAACTGATTTCTCTCAAAATGTACAAAAGATGTTTAGGTGTAATTTTGCCCTCACTTCGAAAAACAACGAATTATGAATTTAACAACTATTCTTATTTTGGTAGCTATAGGCATTTCAGCAGGTATTTTGGGCGGTTTCATAGGGATAGGAGGAGGTATTCTCATTATTCCCGCCTTGGTTCTCTTTTTGGGACTTAGCCAGAAAGAAGCTCAGGGAACCAGTCTTGCAATAATGTTACCTCCTATAGGCTTATTGGCAGCTATGAATTATTACAAAGCAGGTTACATCAACCTTAAGTATGCTATCATCATAGCAACAGCCTTCTTAATTGGAGGGTATTTTGGCTCGAAACTTGCCGTTTCCATTAATGATCAAGTAGTTAAAAAAATTTTTGCTATAGTGTTATTAATAGTATCATTAAAAATGCTTTTCGAAAAACATCCTTAATGCAATGTTTCGGCAAATCACAACTTCTCATGAAATTAATAAAAGGATAAAACGAGGGGAAACATTTCAAGACCAAAGATAAAATCGTTAATCTGAAAATAATTCGACTTTACATTTTAAAGCATATACTAAATCAGGAATTGATTCTCAATAAATTATGCAATTCTCTATTATTCATAAGATTATTCAGCGATGTAGAGATTGTGAATAAAAATGGGATAAAATGTATGAGAAAAGGATGACGATGAGGATAATTTTGAATTAATTTGGAGCACGGTTTTAGATTTCAGTATAGAGATAGAACCGCTTGATTAAATCATGTTTAATAAAAACAAATGTTGTAAAACCATGATATCTAAAAACAGAATAAACCCCGAAACTAATCATGAAATTCCTCACAAAGAGGAGAATAATAAATTGTATGAAAAAGTTTTGCGTCAAAGGCAATTGGGAAAGAAAGCCAGTGGAATGATGGGAGATTTATTCGATGGAATAGAATCAAAGCAAGAAGAAACCATGAAAAACAAACAGAAGAACGAACCAAAAATATACACATTTGAAGAAGCGCTTGCGGCCTCAACGGAATATTTCAAAGGGGATGCCATGGCGGCTAATGTATGGGTAAGTAAATATGCGCTTAAAGACAGTGAAAATCATATTTATGAATTAACACCCGACGATATGCATTGGCGTATTGCGTCTGAAATTGCTCGCATAGAGGCAAAGTATCCTAATCCCATGAATAAGGAAGAAATTTATGAATTGCTAAAAAATTTTAAATATATCATTCCACAGGGAAGTCCTATGGCAGGCATAGGTAATAATATTCAGCTCGGCAGCCTCAGCAATTGTTTTGTCATTGGGCAGGAGAAGCCGGCCGATTCTTATGGAGGGATCATGCGAATAGACCAGGAGCAGGTACAATTAATGAAGCGCAGAGGAGGAGTGGGGCACGATTTGTCGCATATTCGTCCCAAAGGTAGTCCTGTAAAAAACACTGCACTTTCATCCACTGGTATAGTTCCGTTTATGGAACGTTATTCCAACTCTACTCGTGAAGTTGCACAGGATGGCCGTAGAGGCGCCTTAATGCTCACTATTTCTGTAAAACATCCCGATGTTGAAGATTTTATCGATGCCAAGCTCGAAGCAGGTAAAGTAACAGGTGCCAATATATCGGTTAAATTAACCGATGATTTTATGGAAGCGGTGAAAAACAATAAGGAATTTGTTCATCAATTCCCGATAGATGCCGAAAACCCAACTTTTACAAAAACCATTTACGCTCGCCAGTTATGGGACAAAATCATTCACAATGCATGGAAATCGGCCGAACCTGGTATATTATTCTGGGATACCATAATCCGAGAATCTATTCCTGATTGCTATGCCGAAATGGGATTTCGGACAGTTAGTACAAATCCCTGTGGAGAAATACCGCTCTGTCCCTATGATAGTTGCAGGCTTATGGCCATCAATCTTTATTCTTATGTAGTAAATCCTTATACCTCACAGGCTTTCTTCAATGCAGAGCTTTTTACCGAACATGTGCGTAAGGCCCAGCGTATCATGGATGATATCATTGATTTAGAATTGGAAAAAATAGACAAGATTCTTGAAAAAATAGCTCAGGACCCAGAGGATGAAGAAACCAAACGTATAGAAATATTGCTTTGGGAGAATATTCGCCACAAGGCAACATTAGGACGAAGGACAGGTTTAGGAATTACAGCCGAGGGCGATATGCTAGCCGCATTGGGATATCGTTATGGCAGCGATGAAGCCATTAATTTCAGTGTAGGCGTTCATAGGACTTTAGCACTTGAGGCTTATCGATCATCAGTCGAAATGGCTGCCGAAAGAGGCCCTTTCGAGATATATGATCCCCAAAGGGAGCAGAATAATCCATTTATTCAAAGATTGAAGGAAGCCGATGAAGGTTTATATGAGAATATGGTAAAATATGGTCGTCGCAACATCTCATTGCTCACAGTGGCGCCTACAGGAAGTGTCAGCATACTCACTCAAACTTCATCGGGAATAGAGCCGGTTTTTGCTGTTAAATACAAACGCCGCCGCAAAATCAATCCAACGGGATTCCCTGCAGGTAAAATTGCCTATACCGATATCTCAGGCGATGCTTGGGAAGAATACAATGTATTCCACCATGGATTTATACGTTATTTACAGGTTAAGAGTTATGATCCCGATATGGTTTTACAACTGTCCGATAAAGAAATCGACAAACTCATAGAAGAATCTCCTTACTTCCGTTCAACAGCAAATGATATAGATTGGGTAGCCAAAGTGAGAATGCAAGGCGCCATTCAAAAATGGGTAGATCATTCTATCAGCGTAACAGTGAATATTCCAGCAGAAACTACAGAAGAAATGGTGAGCAGAATATATTTAACAGCATGGGAATCAGGCTGCAAGGGAGTTACTATTTACCGTGAAGGTTCTCGCGAAGGAGTATTGATTAAAGACAAAAAGGAAGAAGAAATGGTGATACGTGAGAACAATGCCCCACGTCGTCCAAAAGTCCTTGAAGCCAACGTGGTAAGATTTCTAAATGGCCCGGAAGAATGGGTAGCTGTGGTAGGTATATATAATGGACGTCCTTATGAAATTTTTACAGGAAAAGCAGAGGGTTTTTATGCCCCTAAATGGGTTACACATGGCTGGGTTATTAAAAATCGCCAACCCGATGGAAAAGCACGTTATGATTTTCAGTTTGTCGATAAAGATGGCTATCATACTACAATGGAAGGACTTTCAAGAATGTTCGATGCTGAATATTGGAATTATGCCAAATTAATTTCCGGTATTCTGCGACATGGTATGCCATTAACTTCGGTCATTGATCTTGTTTCGAAACTCAGACTCGATTCCGATTCTATCAATTCATGGAAAACTGGAGTCGAAAGGGCTTTAAAACAATTTATACCCAACGGAACAAAAGTCGCTAAAGCTACCTGTGAAAAATGTGGACAAACTGGCACATTACAATATCAGGAAGGCTGCTTAATCTGTACAGCTTGCGGCTATTCTAAATGTGGCTGATGAATTTATAGCAGTTTTTTAATTTTTCTGATTATATTTCTCACACTCTACCCTGATAAAGGGTTAATTTGGGTTTATTATACAAAAACAATAAAAATCTAAAATCACTGTTGAGAAATTGGTTAAGGAAGAATAATATTAAACAGAGGATTTATTAAGTAAAAAGAAATCTTTAGGAAAAGTCTCGAGGTTTTAGTATGGCAGATGGCGAAAAAAAAGATTTGATAAATCAGAAATAGAGAAAAAGGGATTCATGGATATAAAAAAATGGAAACATACGAAAGATTTTATTTGTTTTCGGAGGAAATAGATTTAGCTAAAGTAAATAGGCGGNNCCCGCCTATCATTTTAAAGATTAAATTGTAGTATGCTGCCTATTCCACTAATTTCTTAAACTCTGGAGTATCGGCATATTTGATAAATTCTCTATCATTTTTAGCCTCTTGTTTCAGTTTGCTATCGGCTTGAATAGCCATCTGTAAATTATCAACCATCATTGTAGTGTTTCCAGTGCGAGCTCCAAGAACTGCCGTGAGATAATAAACTTGAGCATTCTTTTCGGCACATTCTAAAGCTTTATTGGCTTCACCATTATTGCCTGAAAGCATAAGAGCCAAAGCAAGGTTGTAATCGCATTTTTCGCCTCTCATCGAAGCTACAGCTTCGCTATACTTACCTTCAGGAATCATCAACACACCAAGGTTATAATTTTCATTGGCACCCAATTTTTTAGCCTTTTCAAACAATTGTTTCGCCTTTTGATTATCGCCTTTTACCATAGCAATGGCGCCTAAGTTATTGACAACTTCGGCCTGATCTGGAGCCAAGTTATTGGCTTTTTCAAAATCTGCACCGGCTTCATTAATATTACCGAGTTTCATCTCAATTACACCCGCATTATTAAATGCTTTCCAATTATTCGGATACAATTGGGTTGCCGAACGATAAATTTTTTGCTGGGTTTTTAAATCTTGAGTAAGTGTGGCAGCATAAAGCAGTTCTTTGTCGGTAAGTTTTTCAGGCTCAGTAGTTGCCAAGCTAAGAATTTCAGCATCAGTTTTCGAAGGTTCGATGGCAGTAATGACTATTTCGGCTCTTCTTAAAGGAGGCAAAAAGTCTTTTTCGAGTTGAGGATAAATAAGAATCATATTGCGGATTTCCTGTTCCTTTTTCTTAGGATCAGCCATGTTGACGATATTAAGTATCGTTCCTTTTTCTTTAAGATCACTGGCTTCCACTAATTTCATAAAGCCATTCCAATCTGGTCCATTCCCCTGAGTAGTGATTGTAATATCAGTAGGAACAGCAACTGGAGCCTTTTTATCTTTCCGCATTTTATCGAAGTCGGTATTCAAAACTTTCTTAGCTGCTTCGGCACGGTTGCCAGAAAGATTTTCATTGAAGGTTTCTTCTCCTTCGGGCGAAGCCCAACCATTAATTGAAATATCCTTGATCTTATACCCTGCTTTAATATGATCGTAAAGTCCAGACCAAGCCTTTTTGGAGGCTTCATCCTTATTTAATCCGAAATTGAAATTGACAGAATATAAATTCTTAGGATAATAAATGTTAGCTTCGCGTGTAACTACAATATCTCTTACATAGCCATGAGGTACAGTTAGTGATTTAGGCGTAGCAGCTATACGTTTACAAGTATGAATAACCCCATCGGCCAATTTACGTTCGCCAAGAACCAATGATTTTTTGGCCTTGGTGCAATCTTCACATTTAGTGGTTTTACCAACAGGACCTTCAGCAATAAAGGCTACGGGACTAACTACCAGCTCCGACACATTCATTTCGGGCGAATACGGAATAGTAGTTTTATAGGTAAAAGTGCCGCCGTTTTTATAAGAAATAACAGGAGCATCGCCTTGTACATTTTCACCTCTTAATACCAAACATTTTAACTTGGTTTCACCTGTAGCATATTTAAGTACGGGTTGGAAACAAAAAGCGGCCTTTTTATTGAAATATTCGGGCGGGAAAGTTCCCCTAATAGTAACGTCGATGGAATCGCCGCGTGTTTCAAGTACTGCAGGGGTTGTTTCAAACTTTACTTTATCAAAGTCCTTTTGCATCTTGTTTAAGTTGGAGGCCTGACCGAATTTATATACAAGACCCAAGGTGGTTGTATTATAAAAATCGTTCTTAATTTCTTCAGCACCGCCTTTATATAAATCCATTCCTTCACTGTCGGTAAAACGAAAAACGCTTTCGAGGGTCAGATCAAATCTTTCGGCGATGGAATAATTAATTCCTAAACCAGCAGGAATCATTCCAATTAAACAACGATTATCGAATCCTTTCCCATCACCTCCACCATTTTCAGTGTTCAGGCCACGAGTGCCCAATAATTCTCCTGTTGAGAGCCTGTACTGTCTAACTCTGTAATGAGTATTCCCAATACCGGCCAATCCATAAACACCAAACTTACGATCGGGATTATACCCAAAAATTAAACGGTCGAGGTCGAATGTCATTTGCAGAGAATAGTCGATATAACTACCCTCCACTTTCAAATCGTAATAAGGTAAATAACTATATTCGGCACGGTCTTCTTGCCCACTATAGTTTCCGTAAGCAAGCGTACCTCTAAGACCAAAAAATGGCGTGAACTGGCGACCAAATAAT
The DNA here is from genome assembly GCA_002418865.1 of Bacteroidales bacterium UBA5762. Classification (GTDB taxonomy): domain Bacteria; phylum Bacteroidota; class Bacteroidia; order Bacteroidales; family TTA-H9; genus TTA-H9. The sequence continues at coordinate 17,102 of DIEY01000089.1, forward strand.
CCGCCAAATCCAAAGTTCCAATTGTCTTTGTCAGGCATTATCCTGTATTTACTTATATCACCATAAAGTTGGCTTACTCCACCTTGAACTCCTATATACCAATGAGGGGCTTCCATCGGAGTATAACTACTTTTCTTATTCTCGTTTTGCCCAAATAAGGCAAGGGGCAATACACCTATAAAGGCCAGAAGCGCTGCTTTTTGAATGAAACGATACATCTTTTTCATAGTTTGGTAGGATTTATGATTTACTCTAGTTTACAAAAATACGAATTTCTATTAAAAGTTAGCAAATTTATAAAAAATTTAAAGTTCTGTCACATTTCTTATGCATCTTTATAATTTTATAACTGATTAACTCTAATTATAACTGATTAACTCTAAAAAAGGTTTCACTTTACCTTTTTTTTGTTCAAAAATTATTCATCCATTAACAATTTTAAATCTCTCTGGATCATCTGCCAAAGCGCTATGCCAGCACTTACAGCGACATTAAGGGAATGTTTGGTTCCTCTTTGCGGGATTTCGATACATATATCTGATGTCCTTAAAACGTTTTCATCTATCCCCTCAACCTCATTCCCAAAAACCAAGGCTATCTTGCTATCAGGAAACTCAAATTCATTAAGTAAATGACCCCGATGAGTTTGTTCTACACTTATAATGGTATAACCCGATTCTTTCAACTGGCTAATACATGTGCAAGCATTTGCAAAATATTCCCAACTTACCGAAAGGGTAGCTCCTAAGGCTGTTCGCTCGATCTCCCTGTCGGGCGGACAAGCCGAGATTCCACAAAGAATAATTTTCCCAATCCCAAAGGCATCACATGTGCGAAAGATGGATCCAATGTTTTGCTTACTTCTAATATTGTCCAACACAACAACAATTCTATTGTCAATTCTCTGTTTGTACTCGGATGGAGAAATTCTCTTTAACTCAGAAGTTGTTTTCTTAATCAAGTTCGATTTTTTATGCAAATTTAAATCATAAAGTAGAATTTCCAAATTAAGAAATAGCTGAAGTTGTTCACAACGTAGATTCAGATTAATTTTGCTCAAGTTGTAAATCCCTCCGCTTTTGAAACCCAATTCAGCAGATACTCCATTAATGAGACAATACAGCAGGATAAAGTCGAAATATCCGGATGCACTCTTATTGTTTAGAGTAGGCGATTTTTATGAAACTTTTGGCGAAGATGCTATTAAAGCTTCACAAATTCTTGGTATTGTATTGACGAAAAGATCGAATGGTGCAGCAGCTTCTGTTGACTTAGCCGGATTTCCCTATCATGCCCTCGATAATTATTTACCAAAACTGGTTAAAGCAGGTTATAGAGTAGCAATTTGCGATCAGTTAGAAGATCCAAAACTAGCCAAGACGATTGTGAAAAGGGGGATTACCGAGTTAGTTACTCCTGGTGTAAGCACCGATGAAAGATTACTCGAGCAAAAAGAAAATAATTTTCTTGCCAGCATTCATCTTGGCGACAGTCTATCAGGCATTAGTTTTTTAGATATTTCTACTGGGGAATTTCTTATAGCCCAAGGCAATAACGAATACATTGACAAACTTTTGCAAAATTTTAGACCCAGCGAAATTATCCTTCAAAAGAATAAACACCAGAGATTTACCGAAATCTTTGGAAGTAAATATTACACTAATACCTTCGATGATTGGGTATTTACCGAGGAATTTGCTCGTGAAATTTTGTTAAGGCATTTTCAGGTAGCCTCACTAAAAGGATTTGGAGTAGAAATGTACCCATTTGCCATTATTGCTGCTGGGGCAGTCATGCATTATCTTGCCGAAACGCAACACGATCGATTGGGCCATATTACACGTATTGCCAGAATAGAAGAAGAAAAATATGTTTGGCTGGATAAGTTTACCATCCAGAATCTCGAACTCATTCAAACATTCAACGAGGGTGCACTATCGCTTCTTCAGGTGCTCGATCAAACCATAAGCCCAATGGGAGCACGTTTGCTCAGACGATGGATTACGATGCCTATTAAAGAACGTAAAGTAATAGAAGAACGTCTCGACTTGGTAGAGCTCTTCATTTCGAATAATGATTTGAGCGAATTCCTATCCAACCGGCTTAAAACTATTGGAGACATGGAACGCCTTATCTCAAAAGTAAGTATTGGCAAAGCCAATCCACGCGAAGTGTTCTATATTGCTAGAGGACTTGAAGCCATTGAACAAATTGCTAACCATTGTCTTCAATCAAACCATACGGTTTTAATGCAACTTTGTGAACAATTAAATCCTTGCAAACTCATACGCGAACGCATTGTAAAAACCTTACAAAAAGATTGCCCTCCAGTAATGACTAAGGGAAACGTCATTGCAGATGGAGTAGATAAGCAGTTAGATGAGTTGCGTGAAATTCTTTATCAAGGTAAAAATGTGCTGGCAAAGATTCAACAAAGAGAAATACAAGCCACAGGGATTCCATCACTCAAAATAGGATTTAATAACATTTTTGGTTATTACATTGAAGTAACCAATGCTCATAAAAACAAAGTTCCTGCTACATGGCATCGCAAACAAACTTTAGTAAATGCCGAAAGATATATAACCGAAGAGTTAAAAGAATATGAACAAAAAATTCTTGGAGCCGAAGAAAAAATTCTGGAACTCGAAAACAAAATTTTTAATGAGTTACTTAGCTCCGTAGCCGAATACGTTGAGCCCTTACAATTAAATTCCAGCATTTTAGCGCGTTTGGATGTTTTACTTTCGTTTGCACGACTTGCCTCACAATCGAATTATACCAGGCCACAACTCAATGATGGATTAAATATAGATATACGTGGAGGCAGGCATCCTGTAATCGAAAAACAGCTTCCTGCAGGCGAACAATACATCCCCAACGATGTTCAGCTCAATCCCAACAACCAACAAATCATCATATTAACAGGGCCAAACATGTCAGGAAAATCTGCCCTGTTGAGGCAAACAGCTCTTATTGTTTTGATGGCTCAGATAGGAAGTTTTGTTCCTGCCGAAAAAGCCACTATTGGAATAGTAGATAAGATATTTACCCGCGTTGGAGCCTCCGATAATATTTCTTTAGGTGAATCAACATTCATGGTCGAGATGAACGAAACTGCTAGCATACTCAACAATATTTCCGACCGCAGTTTAATCATCCTAGATGAAATAGGGAGAGGTACAAGTACTTATGATGGTATCTCGATAGCATGGAGCATTGTCGAATATATTCATAATCATCCATTATTCAAGCCAAAGATTCTTTTTGCCACCCATTATCACGAATTAAACGAGATGGCACGAATCTTTCCTCGAATAAAAAATTATCATATTGCAGTAAAAGAAGTTGGTAATCAAATTATTTTCTTAAGAAAGATGTTGCCTGGTGGAAGTGAACATAGCTTTGGAATACATGTAGCACGTATGGCAGGAATGCCGTCTAAGGTGATAGAACGAGCCACAGCACTTTTACAAACACTCGAAAATTCTCGCAACAGCGAGGCTATGGCCTCTTCAGCCGAAAAATCCTCTATGTCTTCCTCTCAGCAAGGATACCAATTGAGCTTTTTTCAACTCGACGATCCTTTATTGTTGAAATTGAAAGATGAGATCAGTCGTATAGATATTAATACAATAACTCCAGTTGAAGCCTTGATGAAGCTTCATCAATTAAAAAAATTGATAGGAGAAAAATAAAAAAATTTGGAAAGAAAAGGAAAATGGTAGTAATTTTGCACGTTCAAAATTGATATGCGGAAATAGCTCAGCTGGTAGAGCACAACCTTGCCAAGGTTGGGGTCGCGGGTCCGAGTCCCGTTTTCCGCTCAAAGCCCGAGTGCTGCTTTAGCAGATTCGGGTTTTTCTATCCGCCCGGGTGGTGGAATTGGTAGACACGAAGGACTTAAAATCCTTTGACCGTTGAGGTCGTGCGGGTTCAAGTCCCGCCTCGGGTACAAAATCAAACTCTTTACCTTGTCCAAAATAGACAAGGTTTTTTATTGCAAATAAAAATTCTCTCTAATATCTATACGCCCGAGCTTCAATATTTTTTAAAGAAACTCTATACGTAAGCACTTCTCTCAGAGCAGGCGCATTATAATTAAAATCCCGACCAGCATATTTTTTCATCATGCAATTGAGCATCTTTATCTTTTCTTCTTCCTGCTCTATAAACTCTACTTCGCCAAAAACTAACACACTTTTGTATTTCATGCTCCATGAACAAGCTACATTTTCACTCTGATATCTTAACTGGTGAAAAGCACTAAAGGCAAGGCATACCTTGGGATTATTGATAAGTATGTCAATTTTTTTGCCTTTTCGTGCTGAATGCAGATAAACGTAATATTCATCATATCCAAAATTCATGGGTACTACATAAGGACTTCCATCAGGGCTAACCATTGCCATATAACAGCAATCGGCGGTTTCGAGTATTTGATAGATTTCATTAGGATCGATTATGTTACGATGTTTCATTTTTAATTGGCTTTATCAAGAAAATATTGAATAATAGAATTTAAAAGACCGAACAATAGAGCCCAGCCAAAACCATTCACAATAAACCCTGGGACTAGTATTGAAGCAATTATCACAATAATAGCATTTATGACGAGCACAAATAGTCCCAATGTCAAAACTGTAACAGGAATGCTCAGTAAAATCAGAATAGGTTTCAGCACAAGGTTTAGGAAAGCAATAACACCAGCCACAAAAATAGCAGTTAAAAAGTTTTCCACTTTTACACCAGGAAGAATCCAACCTATGATAGCTATAGCCATTGCAGATGCAATCCATTTAAGAAAAAAGCGCATATCCCAATTATTTTGGCTTCTTAGGTATAATAACAAAAAAAATGAAAGATGGCAGCCCTATAAGCGGGATTCTGTTTCCTTAGAAAAGGATTTCTATCATTTATCTGGGATAACAGTCACCTGTTATCTCTATCGGCCTACCCTCCAGGATTGGGCGAGTAACCCTCTCACTTTTATGACAAAGCATCCCTGGTTTATTTGGCCTTTCAACGCCTGAGGTTTACCCCCTCAAGATGTCACCACCTTAAGGCGTGAGCTCTTACCTCACGTTTTCACCCTTATCGTTTACTGGTCGAACCAGTCTTCGACGGTTATTTTCTGTGGCACTTTCTGTTACCGCTCATCGCGATACCTTCCTGTTAGGAAGCAGGCTACTCTGTGTTGTCCCGACTTTCCTCCCTGGATATTAAAACCCAGAGCGATAGAACAGGCTGTCATCTTTCAAAATGCCTCAACAAAATTAGTTAAGATTTTTTACTCTTGCTACAAAAACTATTCCTTGGGATGCATGATCATCACCTCAATAGCTCCCATTCCAAAGCGTGCAAAAGGTGCAGGTTGAAAATACACATTAGAATATTCCTTAAGTTTTTCTCTTAATGCATTTTTCAATACCCCATTGCCCACACCATGAATAAAAGTTACTTTATAATATTTATCCAATATGGCTGCTTCCATGCAGCGAGTAAAATATGCTAATTGAATATGGAGCATCTGATCGGGTGATAAAGTTTTATAATCTTCGGCAATGGCTTCAATGTGTAAATCTACAATGGCTTCACCTCGCCCTACTTTATGAGGAGTAATAAATGATTCAGACTCAGCGACTTTGCTCGTAGTCAGGATAGGTGTATCCTCTTCGAATTTTTGCAATTCCTCCAAATTTCCCACAGGCTTCAAACCTTTTATAGCAGTGAGCAAATAAACAAATGCCTTATTCTGCAAAAAACTGTAGGATTTATAATTGTCTTCTTTGATAAACTTGACGGGTTTGATGTGAAAACTGGCAGTAACAGGAAACCAAATATAAGGCATCACATCTTTTGTGAATAATAGCTGAACCATTCCGTTGGGCACATATTCCAGCTCCTCACGTTGAACGATATCGATATTGGCCTTTGAATAAGGTGGTATTGAACCATAATCTTTACCCAAATAACCCCCTTTGGAGCTTTTGTGAAAAAAAGTATACAAGACATCGTAATTACTCAAATTTATCAAGCTTAAATCAAGATAACCCGCGATTAATAATTTTTGGTCGTGAGGTATGAAAGCAAGATAAATTCCTTCGGGAGTAGTTGACGATGTGCGTGTAGAAGGAAGTTTCTCGATGAAACTTTCCTGTGTAGAAGGAAAATTTGGTTCATCATCTGGAAAAGCTGTTGGGATGGAAGATTCTGTGATGTTTTCATTATTGGTTTGAGCCGTAGGAGGCATTTCATCGGCAAAAAAACGAGCTGCAGGCGAGGTTTCTTCGATTTTTACCAAATCGTTGATGGCAGTAGGAATTTCGAAGCCATCTTCAATTTCTACCGCAACAATGCCTGGCCGAATTATTCGTTTCACTACTCCTCCTCCATTCGAGCTTAGAAATCTAACCTTATCTCCCGGTTTAACATTCATAGTTGAGACACAATCATCAGGCAAATATAGCACGAAAAGGCTGTTTAAAAAAACCCTGGCATTTTTTACCAGGGTTTTCTCGTGAACTGAGCAAAAAACTCAAAATTTTGGATTCATCCCCAGATTATACATAATGAACGAAAATTTATCGGTAACACTTTCGATAGTTTTATTGGTTGGCCGCCCGGCTCCATGACCAGCTTTCGATTCAATTCTAATTAGCACAGGAGCATCACCTGCTTGTGCTGATTGTAAAGTGGCGGCATATTTGAATGAATGGGCGGGTACAACTCTATCATCATGATCTGCAGTCATAATTAATACTGCTGGATATTCGGTGCCAGCTTTGATATTATGCAAAGGAGAATAGCTCAACAAATAACGAAACATTTCCTCACTTTCTTCGGAAGTACCATAATCGCTAGCCCAAGCCCATCCGATGGTGAATTTATGATAACGCAACATGTCCATTACTCCAACTTCGGGTACAGCGACAGCAAAAAGGTCGGGTCGTTGATTTAACACTGCACCAATCAATAAGCCGCCATTACTGCCTCCATTGATAGCCAATTTTTGAGGCGAGGTGTATTTGTTGGAAATAAGATACTCGGCTGCTGCTATAAAATCATCGAAAACATTTTGTTTATTCATCTTTGTACCAGCCTGATGCCATTCTTCTCCATACTCACCTCCGCCTCTAATATTAGCTTCAGCATAAACACCCCCATTCTCTAGAAATGGAATTAAACTAATGCTGAAAGAAGGAGTAAGACTGATGTTAAAACCACCATATCCATATAAAAGCGTAGGATTTTTGCCGTTTCTTGAAAATTCCTTTTTATGTACAATAAACATGGGTATCTTCGTTCCGTCTTTGCTTGTATAAAATACCTGTTCAGTAGTATAATCCTCGGAATTAAACTTTACATCGGGTTTACGAAAAATCTCTGTTTGATTTTTTTCTACATCGTATTTAAAGATAGTAGTAGGATACGTAAATGAGGTAAAGGCAAAGAAGGCAATATTTTTCTCTTTTTCAGAGCTAAAGCCACCAATAGTGCCCATTCCTGGAAGTGAAATTTCGTTTATCAGTTGGCCATTGAGCTTATGAGAATAGAGATGATGACAGGCATCTTTTAAATATTGAGAAATCATTCTTCCATTGGCCAGAGCTATTCCTTCGAGGACTTCTTCTTTTTCGGGGATAAGGGTTTGCCAGGATGAAATTTCAGGATGCGAAAAATTGATGGACACGACTTGACGACGAGGAGCTAAATAATTGGTGATTACAATAAAGTTATCTTCAAAATTGTCAGCTACCCAAAATTCCCAATCGAAAGAATCACCAATATGAATATATGGTGAAGAAGGATTATATAAATCTTTGATATGCAATTTATTACCATACGTTGATTCACTTTCCGAAATAATGAGAAATCTTTCATCTTCGGTGACATTGGCATTAAAAGTACGTAAAGGATGTTGAGGATCTTCCCAAATCAATTCATCCTTGGCAGGATCGTTTCCTAATTGATGATAAAATACCCTCTGATTCTGATTTTTTGTCGACAGTTCCTCACCTGGCTTAGGAGCTTCATAGCGACTATAATAAAATCCATTCCCTTTCCATGATATACCCGAAAATTTTATCCACGGGATATGATCGGGAAGATTCCTTCCCGTCGCTATATCCATCACATAAATTTCGTTCCAATCGGAACCGGCTTTGGCTATGGAATAAGCCAGATATCGGGCGTCGTTCGAAACCGAAAGTGAAGCAACGGCAACAGTTCCATCTTCGGATAAACGATTAGGATCGAGCAAAACCCTTGGTTCACCTTCTAATCCTTCTTGTACATAAAGTACACTCTGATTTTGCATCCCATCGTTTTTAAAATAAAAATAAAGATTCTTCTTGCTAAAAGGGACTCCATACTTTGGGTAATCCCAAATCTGAGTGTACTTTTCTTTCAATGATTTCCGAAAAGGAATTTTTTCGAGATAAGCATTGGTAATCTCATTTTGAGCCTCCACCCAATGGGCAGTTTCAGCAGAAGTGTCGTTCTCAAGCCAACGGTAAGGGTCAGGAATTTTTTGCCCAAAATAAATATCCACCGTATCTACCTTTTTGGTTTCAGGATAGATAATCATTTCAGCTCGATGGCATGAGGCAAAACCAAATAACACACTTATGCAACACATAGGCAAAATTTTCTTGAGTTTTGTTTTCATCATAATAAAATTCTTTGAAAGATAATTTTTTAATGATTAGCAAAAATAAGTATTTAAGCTCTTCCTATATCAATAATGATTTTAAAAGCAGAATCAACAAGTTCGATACTGGAAGAAATGATATTCTCGTAAAAAATAAGATTTATATTGTACTAACTCATAAGCTTTATTACCTTACTTTCAAAATGTGATCATCTCATTCACAATTTTCTCGTTTCCATTAAAGTTTCTTTCATTCATAAACCGACAGATGTAAAATTTTTATCTTTACGGCCTATAATTCTATAGAGAAACTATGACAGGAAATTACAAAAGGGAAGTAAAACATTACATTTTCAGGGCAGAATCTTTTAACGAAGATGACATTGTCCATATCCTCATGAATCTTGAGCAAATCTTTGATGAGAAAAATCGTTTAATACTTGAAAGACGTTATGACAATGAAGGCAATCTTGAAGCGATTACCTCTTATCAGTACGATGAATCAGGGAACATAATCGAACAGTCAGAAATTGATGCAAGTGGAGAATTTGCTCAGAAACTTACCTTCTTATATGATACAACGGGGAAATTGGTGGAAAAAGATATATATTATGTAGACGAATCATTTGACAGGGAGATTTATCATTATAATTCTGATAATCAGCTTGTTGAAATCGAATTGATCAATAGTGAAGGTGAAAGAGAACAACTCGTTGAAAGAAAATACGATCATGAGAAGCTGCTCGAGGAGATATATTATGACGAATCGGGCAACCCTATTGGTAATAAAAGATGGCAATATGACGAAAAGGGACTGGAGGTTAAGTTTGAAAATAAAACAGATGAAATCTATACGCTCACAGAATCCATATATGATGATGGAGGGCATCTATCTAAGCGTAACGTATACGGAATAAACGGAGATTTGTTGGAAATATGGGAGAAGATTGAAGCAAATGATCCCTTCAGGGAAGAATATTGGGAAGCCAATAGGTTTGGGCGCTCAAGATACGTTATCATTTACGATGAGCAAAACAGAGAAATTTCGCGAAAATCCTTCAATGAAGATGGAGATTTACTATTCGAAGTAGAGCGATACTACCGTTCTGATGGATTGATAGATAGACAAAGAATTATTATCCACGGTACAGCCTCACAACCTTCGCAATTCGAGGAATATCGAAGTAACTATCAGGAACTCGACAACATTTCATCCTTGGATTAATATTATAAATGGGTTCCAATACAACAAGATTTAGGTTCTTACTGTCTTTTAAGAGAAAATCGATCGAGTGGATAAACAATAGCCTTCAGAAATTTTATTCATAAATTTGAACCTTGTTTGCTAAAGTCATAAGATGTTAACATAGAAATGGCAAATTCAATAGCTATTCTTGACAGATTACCATCTAGTGCTCCTTTCACTTTTAAAAGGAGTGAGAGAAGTTACCAATTATTCAACACTCATTCAAAAAGTTATAGAAATTATAGCTCCATTCAAAGAAAAAACTCTAACTTATGGAAGTTGTTCCTAATTTTTTGTCAGACACTAAATAGACTATCTTTAAGAGTTCATTATCTTGATGATGCTTAGTTTCATTATCCGATAAATATAATGGCTCTATAAAAGCAAAAAGAATCCTCATAAAATATAAAAGATCATAAACTAAATCCACTTAATCAAAGCCTTAAAGAAATTATAGAGGCTTATAACACAAAGATTTAATTAATAAATTCATGAACAATAATCGAAAACTCATTTTTGCAATAGGTTTTGTGTTGATGATTTTTTCCCAGAACAAAATTAAAGGCCAAGACACATGGACTCGAATGAATAATTTTCCGGGCAGTGGTAGGAAAGGAGCTATAGGATGTACACTTGGGGTCAAGTCTTATGTAGGTCTGGGATTCGATGGGGTTTATCATAAGGATTTATGGGAATATGATCCTGTTTCAGACACCTGGGTTCAACTTCCCGATATGCCGGGGCAGGCCAGAGCGTATGCCGCATGTTTTGCTTTGGGAAACAATATCTATATTACTACTGGATACAATGGCATTTTTTTATTCGATACTTGGGTATATAACACCTCAACACATACATGGTCGGCGGGTGTAAACTTTCCTGGAGGCCCTCGTCAAGGGTGCATATCTACTGTAATTGGCGACAGAGCCTATGTGGGTCTTGGATACGACGGTGCTTATAGAAAAGATTTTTACGAATTCGATGCATCAAGCAATATTTGGACTCCTCGAACAAATTTTGTCGGCGAGGGAAGAATATATGCTTCTGCCTTTAGCATAGGGACAAAAGCTTATGTGGGACTGGGTTATAATGGTACTTATCTTTCCGATTTCTATGTTTATGACAGAGCATCGAATACATGGTCTTCCATAAATGGTTTGGGTTATGGAAGAAGTGGTGCAGTTGGGTTCGCTCTTCATCAAAAAGGATATATTGCTTTAGGAGATGATGGTAGCACACTCTTGAACGATTTATGGGAATACGACGTAAATGCCAACTTATGGTCGCGAAAAAGCAATCTTCCGGCTCTTCCTCGTGAAAACTCGATAAGTTTTGCTTTCTCTGATGCTGCTTATATTTCATGTGGGGGTGATAACGCAACAGGCTATTTCAACGATTTGTGGAAATGGCAAGATGATTATTGCACATTGTCGATTACGGCTATCAAAGAAAATGTTTCATGTTTTGGTGCAGCAGATGGCTCAATACAAATTAATGCTACAGGAGGAGTGGAGCCTTTGTTGTTTACATGGAATTCTGGAGATAACACCTCGAGTATTTCTGGATTGGTTCCTAATACCTATCAGGTTACTATTCGTGACCATGAAAATTGTAAACTAAGCAAACATTTTACTATTACTCAGCCATCGGCTTTAATTTTTGGAAAGGATACCAGTGAATGGTTCCTACCTCGAAGAGGTGGAGGAGCTGCACAAGACGAAGGAAGGTGTATTATTACCGATGCAGCTGGAAATATCTTGATAGCAGGTACTTTTGGCGGGAATGCAACTTTTGGCAGTACATCGCTTAACAGTATGGGAGGAAAAGATATTTTTCTGGCCAAATACAACCAATTGGGAAATTTACAATGGATACAGCAAATTGGTGGAAGCCTCGATGATGAAGTTACCGGAATAGGTCTCGATAGTTTAGGAAACATTTATATATCAGGATCATTTCGAGTGATGGCGGTTTTTGGAGGAAATCAATATTTTGCACAGGGAGAAAGCGATATTTTCGTTGCAAAATTTAATCCCTTAGGTAATAATTTATGGGTACAAACAGCCGGAGGAAATTTCGAAGATAAAGCACTTGGCCTCTATGTTGCTTATAATGGGAATTGTTTTCTGACTGGATATTTTCAAGGGAATGCTAATTTTCAGGGTCATTCTCTTGTTAGCAGTGGCGGGGATGATTTTTTTGTTGCCTGTTACAATAGTAGCGGAGTATTAGATTGGATCCAGCAAGGAGGCGGACTTTCGCCCGACAGAGGCCATACTGTAATTCAGACGATTGCCGAAGATATAGTAGTTGCCGGTATATTTCAAGGGAATGCTACATTTGGTACTTCCTCGCTGAATAGTGCTGGTGACAACGATATCTTTATTGTCCGTTATGACCGGTATGGCAATTTGATTTCATTGCAAAGCGCTGGCGGAACCGCTGATGATCAACCTTTTGGTTTGGATGCCGATGAGCAAAATAACATCTTTATTTCGGGATATTTTGGTGCTACGGCAGCATTTGGAGGAGTAAACCTGACAAGTGCCGGAAGCAAAGATGTTTTTGCGGTGAAACTAAATCCTTCAGGAAATGCAATTTTCGCCAAGCGTGCTGGAGGAAGCTCGGAAGATATTGCCTATGCTCTTGTATATACTCCCTCTGAGCAGATATATATTAGCGGAAAATTCAGTGGATTGGCTCAATGGGATTCTTTCAGTTTAGCAAGTGCAGGAGGCTCAGATATTTTTATTTGCCGCCTCGACTCTGATGGCATTTTTCGTATGGCAAAAAGTACCGGTAATATTGGAAATGATGTATCCTATGATTTGACTCTTGACGATGAATACAATCCTATCTTTACCGGGAGTTTTACTAACAGCCTTTTTTTAGCGGGCACAACTCTCATAAGCTCGGGTCAGAATGATATGATTTATGCGGGTCTGAAAGAATCGAGTTTTTATGTTGCACCCAACATTACTCCCGTTACCTGTGAGGGTGGTAATGATGGTTCTATTGAGATAAGCGTTGCTGGAGGCACACCCGATTATACTTTTGAATGGTCGAATGGAGACACAACTCAAAACCTCACAAGCATTCCGGAAGGGAATTATTCTCTTTCGATACATGATGCTCATGCATGTATAAAAGACACAAGTTTTATCATTACATCGCAATATTTGATGCCTACACCTCCAGTCTCTGCCATCGTCAATCGGCAGGGCTTTTGTGCCGATGATGCTGGGACAATAACGCTTACGGCCATAGGTGGGAGTGGTGAAACCCTGAAATGGTATACAGATTCTTGTGGAGGTGATTCTATAGGGACAGGTGTATCTATTACTATTGCATCACCCGATACGACTACAACTTATTTTTTTCGTTGGGAAAATCCATGTGGAGTCACTACTTGCGCCAATATTGTAGTAAATGTTCTTCCTTTGCCTACATCTGCTACTAGTATTCAAATTACTCCTTCTACGGTTTGTGAAGGCACAGGTTCGGTAATTCTTTCAGCCTCAGGCGGAAGTGGTGAAATATTTCGTTGGTATGAGAATTCATGTAATGGTACTTTGATAGCTAGCGGTAACCCTGCAATTATTCCTGCACCTAGTGTTTCTACAACTTATTTCGGACGTTGGGAGACTTCTTGCGGGGTTTCCGATTGTCTTTCGGGTAGCATTACAGTTTTGCCGCTTGCTAAGCCAGTTACAGCAGTTACCACTGATACTAATCATTTATGTTATAATTATCCGGGTAATATTCAATTAACCGCTTTTGGTGGATCGGGTGATATCCTTAAATGGGGTTTATCCTGTCATGGAACACCAATCAATCAAGGCAATCCGGTAATAATAGATGCACCCAATACTACCACTACCTATTATGTTTGGTGGGAGAATTCATGTGGACCATCCGCATGCGATTCTATCACCATTTTTGTTTCTGAACCACCCGTTGCCCCTACTGGTATCATTTTAAGCGATTCTGCTTATTGCTATGGAAGTATCAATAATTTAACTCTCACAGCGATTGGTGGTTCGGGCGATGAAGTAAAATGGTTCAAGGATTATTGTGGAAGTCAGCAAGTTGTGGGCACAGGAAATCCCTTGACTATTCCAGCCCCTTATGTAAATACAGTTTATTATGCCCGGTGGGAAACAGCCTGCGGATTCTCAGCTTGCGTTGGAACTTATGTTACCGTCTATCCTGTACCTGATGTTTCGTTTACGGGTTTATCGAATTTCTATTGCGAGAATGATGAACCTGATACTCTTTGGGGCAATCACATGCCTTATGGAACATTTTCAGGACCTGGTATTACAGATAACGGAGATGGAACAGCCATTTTCGATCCAGCCGCAGCAGGTGCCGGAGCTACTTATACTATTACTTATGCTTATACAGATGTCAATGGATGTTTTGATGATGATATTCAGTTTGTAACCGTAAGAGCTCTGCCCTATGTGAATTACGCCGGACTCGATCCCTCCTATTGTATAAATGCAAATCCAGCCACTCTTGTGGGAAACATGTCTCCTTACGGAGTTTTTAGCGGTCCTGGTATAACTTCGAGTAACAATGGAGTGGGAATATTTAGTCCTTCTGCTGCTGGAGTTGGTGGTCCTTATACAATCACCTATTCCTATACCGATAATTATGGTTGTTCTAATAGTATGAACAAAACCACATCCGTCATAGCGCTTCCAACACTAAGTTTTACGGGTTTACAACCAGGGTATTGTTTCAATGCAGGACCAACTACCTTAACAGGAAATTATGCACCGGATGGTTTTTTCACAGGAGCTGGTATCATCAATATTGGATTTGGACAAGCGGTTTTCGATCCTTCTATTGCAGGAGTAGGCGGGCCTTATGTCATAACATACACTTATACCGATCTGAATGGATGTACAAATTCAGTGAATCAGCTCACCACTGTGTATTCATTGCCAGAAGTGAGCTTCACAGGTTTGTTGAGCACTTATTGCAGTAATGATCCACCTGCTATTTTAATTGGGAATATGGCACCTGAGGGTAGTTTCTCAGGCCCAGGAATAACTTCCAACCCCAACGGCACGGCAAGTTTCAATCCTAATACCGCAGGCCCAGGTGTGCATACTATTACTTATTCCTATACCGATTCCAATGGATGTACAAATTCATATTCACAAAACACAACTGTTTTACCAGCTCCTGCTGTTAATTTGACAGGGCTGGATTCTACTTACTGTCTCAATTCACCAACAGCCTTGCTTACAGGCAATTTTGCTCCTTTCGGATCATTTACGGGTCCAGGAGTTACTGATAATCTGAATGGAACTGCCAATTTCTCAGCGCTTGCAGCAGGAGTAGGAGGCCCGTATGCTATTACTTATACCTATCAAGCATTGAATGGTTGTGTAAACAGTAAAACCCATCAAACTACCGTCAATGCTCTTCCTTCGGTTAGCTTTACTGGACTTGGAAGCTCTTATTGCCTTAACTCCACTCCAGCCACACTTACCGGAAATCAAGCGCCTCAAGGCCACTTTGGTGGACCAGGAATAACAGACAATGGGAATGGGACGGCTACATTCGACCCTGCTCTGGCTGGCGTGGGTATACATTCCGTATATTATTATTTTACTGATGGGAATTCTTGCACTGATACCATGTTCAAAGAAGTAAATGTAAACACTCTTCCTATCCCCATTATTACCGATATATTATCTCAGTATTGCGTAAATGCATCCCCCGATACGATTACTGGGAATTTTTATCCATTGGGTTCCATTAGTGGACCTGGCATCACTGATTTAAATATAGGGCAAGCAATTTTTGATCCTGCTTCTGCTGGAGTTGGCGGCCCATACGATATTGTATATTCATATACCGATCTCAACGGATGTACGGCCGATACAACCTATCAAGTTACAGTATTACCAAAGCCTCCAGTCGATTTCAATCCATTTTTGGCTTCTTATTGCATTGATGATGATCCTGTATTATTGTCGGGAAATCATTTGCCTTATGGCAGTTTCTATGGGCCTGGAATTTCAGATCAAGGGGATGGTACGGCTATTTTTGATCCTGCTGCCGCTGGTCCAGGTATAAAACACATTACTTATTCATTTACGGACAATAATGGTTGTAACAACGATACTACTAAAACTACTCATGTTATTCCTCTCCCCGAAAAACCAATTGCAGTAACGAGTTCGCTCAATAACTTTTGTACGGGTTCAATTACTGAGATATATCTTGGAGTTATCGGAGGCAATGGAGATACGGTAGAAGTTTATACAGAAAGCTGTGGCGGAGTACTCGTAGGAATGTTCGAACCTCCTTCGGTCTTAACGATTACGGCTCCGACCGATACTACAACTTATTATGCCCGTTGGGTGAATGCTTGTGGAAACTCAGAATGCGATTCCATCGTAATCAATGTTATTCCTCTGCCTTTGCCCCCCGACTCTTTAGGTGTAGATACGAATAACTTTTGTGCAGGTACGGTTAATATTATTACCCTTACTGCCGGTGGTGGTGTGGGTTCAACTTTGAAATGGTGGAAAGATTCATGTGGAGGCACGTTGGTTGGTATTGGTCAGCCTTTAATTATTACGGCCCCCAGCGATACCATCACCTATTGGGCTACTTATGAAAATCAATGCGGTATCTCTACTTGCGATAGTATACAGGTAAATGTAACCCCTCAACCTTTAGCGCCTTTTGCTCTGCAAGTAGATACTAATTTTTTCTGTATTGGTACCATAAACCAGATCAACCTTACGGCTATAGGTGGACTTGGGGATACTTTGTACTGGTTTGAGGATGAATGCGGAGGAAATCCTATTGGCTATGGAACACCCCTGACTATAATGGCTCCCGATTCATCTACAACCTATTATGCACGCTGGGGGAATAACTGCAACCTAAGTAACTGCCTTTCGATTGAAGTTGAAGTGCTGCAGATGCCGCTTCCACCAGTTAGCCTGAGTGTGGATGAAAACGATTTTTGTGCCGGAGAAATTGGAGTAATACAATTGTCGGCTAATGGAGGTTCGGGCGACACCCTTCAATGGTTTAAAGACAGTTGCGGTGGAATTTATATTGGAACAGGTTCTCCACTTTTGATTAGCGCTCCAGACGATACCACAACATATTATTCGAGATGGACCAATGTTTGTGGACAGTCCCAATGCGACTCTATCATCATCAATGTTAGACCACAACCCCGTCCTCTCGATTCATTATCTGTTGATACTAACTATTTCTGCATCTCTTATAATGGGAACATTCAGTTATCCGCATATGGAATATTCGAATACGGTGATACTGTTCGATGGTATGAAGGAGGTTGCGGCCAAAATTTCCTTGGCTCAGGCCATTCACTTACTATTGCTGCACCTGATGTTACCACGACCTACTATGCCAACAACAATAATTCATGTGGAGAATCAATCTGTAGATCAATTCAAGTTATAGTCAATACTCCTGAACCTCCCCTACTGCTTACTGCAGATCCTTTATTCAAGTGCGTTTCAGATACCGGACAACTAACATTAAAATCATTCGGAGGCAATGGTGAATTCATTTCATGGTATGCCGATTCATGTGGTGGAGTAACAATTGGTCAAGGTGATTCCATCACCATTTCATATCCTGATACAACTACAATTTTTTATGCTCGATGGGAAAATTATTGTGGAGAATCGCCTTGCATAAGCATTCCCGTTTACGTAGTCGAGATTCCCTCTCCCCCTACTCAAATTCTTTCTGATACCAACTATTATTGTATTGGTGATGTGGATTATATCACTCTTACGGCTTTAGGAGGCTATGGAGATACTCTTTCACCCTGGGGTGAAACATTGCGCTGGTTTGTCAAATCCTGCGGAGGTGCTACTATAGGTACAGGGAAAAACATCACAATTCCTGCTCCCGTTACTTCGACATGGTATTTTGCTCGCTGGGAAAATGCTTGTGGAGTCTCTGTTTGCGATTCTTTCAATTTGATAGTTTATACTCCTCGACCTCCTGATTCAATAACTGCCGATACGAATTACTTTTGCCCAGGTAGTGTGGACAGCGTTTCGTTAATGGCATGGGGAGGAGTAGGTGATCAAATTTTATGGGCCAAAATATATGGCAATGATACTATAGCTGCAGGTTCAACCAATCCACTACATATAGCAGCTCCGAATACCACTACTCGTTATCTAGTGCGTATGCAGAATTATTGTGGCATTTCAGAATGGTTACCTTTCGATATAGTTGTAAACCTCCCACAACCACCTTTGTTAATCGTTAGCGATGTAGACAGCCTAGTTTGTTCCGATTATCCTGGGTATATACATTTATGGACGATTGGTGGATGGGGTGATACTGTCAAATGGTATTCCACCGATGCTTATGGACAAAATCCCGTATTCCTATACAGTGGGGATACACTAAGTATTTTACCTCCTACTGGTACTTCCTACTTCATGGCAACATGGGTAACCCCATGCGGCGAAAGTGATGGGGTTCTCACACATATACGAACAGTTCCTGCCCCAGTTGTAAACATTATAGCCAACGATTCTATTTGTGAAGGAAGCCACTACCAGGTGATGGGTGATCTTATATCGAATTTTCATCATTTAAAATGGACGGTAGATGGCATTGGTAGTTTTGATGATCCAACCCAGCAATCTCCCGTTTATTATTACGGGAATCAGGATATTGCAAATCCAATAGTGATTTATCTGAAGGTGAATGTTTTTGGGAATTATCCATGTGGCATGGTAAATGACAGTATAGAACTTACCATCAACCCCAAACCCGAATTAGTGTTAACTCCTCCGGATCCTGCCCTTTGCCGGGATTCTATTTTGGTATTATCTGCTTCGGGAGCAGAAACTTTTAAATGGATGCCAAATCAGTCTATCGACACAACTTATGGTCCTATAGTCAAGGTTTCACCGAGCCATGATATGGATTATTCTCTGATTGGGATAAATCGTTCAGGCTGCCGTGATACCCTCCCTATTCATGTTACTGTAAAACCGACTCCTTATCTTGATCTTGGAGAAGATCTTTATTTATTCTCTTGCGATCCTATTGTGTTAGACGCAGGAGGCGGAGATGGAAGTGACTTTTATGAATGGCAGGATGGTTCCACAAAACGGACCTTAAAAGTATATACTAATGGAACATACTGGGTACGTAAATTTAATGAAGGCTGCGCAGTTGTAGATACTATAAATGTACAGCTTTGCGAAGGCTTTATTTATGTGCCCGATGCTTTCACCCCGAATAATGACGGTTTGAACGACATTTTCAAGGTAATTACTACAGACCCTACAATTCGCTTTCACCTTTATATTTATAACCGTCATGGCCAATTGGTATTTCAGTCGGACGATATCGAAAAAGGATGGGATGGCAAAATTGATGGAGAAATGGCTCCAGCCGACGTTTACGTTTATTTGATCGAATATCGTGGCAATGGAACCCAATCGCCTGGAGCAAACCAAACACTAAAAGGAAGCTTTATTCTTGTAAGATAAAAATTTAGATGCCTCCTCATTCTGCTTTACTTTATACAATTTCATTACAGATTTTTAGAGCTTTCAACCTAATATCCAAATGATTAAAAAACTTCATGATCTATACCAAGCTCATGAAACCACAAAGGATTATGACTTATCTCTGGGGTGATGAAATAAACTTTTTTACTGATAAAGGGATATGGTATTTTAGAGGAAAAAGTAAAGAAAAGAAATATCAATGAAGAACTTTTACCGAATAATCACTTCAAGTGACTTTTTTATAATCATGCCACTTATTTATGATTTTAAAGATATAAAAATTAATTTTTTATTTCAAATAGAACATAAAATGCTTTTAATCTTTTCGTTAAATAAATGAAGGAATTTACTGAAAACACTAAGCTTCAATGAATATCACTATCTCTATCAATAAAATAAATGAAAGCTTTATAGAGATAATCATGTGTGTAGCCCCACCAGGAATCGAACCTGGATTTAAAGTTTAGGAAACTTCCGTTCTATCCGTTGAACTATGGGGCCAAAAAAGACGAGGCAAAGTTATGATTTTTTCTAATGACTATTGCTGGATATAGCAAACCATTAATAGTTATTCTGCTTTCAGAATGGACTCATTTCAAAAAGTAAATATAAATTCAGTGGTATAACGATTCTCTGTTTTATTTGTTTATTTAAATTATACGAATTAGCATTTCAATGCTCAGAAATAGGGTAATCTTTCACTTATTAATGTTTCCGAAAGATGTACTTGTCGAAATAAAAAAATATCTGCGAGAACTTTCCCCTTTGTTGATTCTCGATGATTGCTTTCTGAATAAATCTGTAAGAAAATCAGTGAATATCTGCGAGAATCTCCACTACACTCCCATTTTCGGCAAACTTCTCGGATTAAATTTCTCCATAAATCTTTTCCCCAGATAGGATGTTAACGTGCGATATAAAAAAGATTTTTACACGTCAGTACATTCAGTAAAAATTAACATTTAAATTTGTGATTTAAAATATTATGAAATTTCAAATAATATAATTTATATAAATATTTTATATTCAAATAGTTGGATATTTAATGAAGTATAAAAATCGAGGGAAAAAATACTAAAATTATATCTATATGAAAACCGATATTGAAATTGCTCATGAAGTAAAGTTAAAACACATCAATGAAATTGCAGAGATGCTTGGAATAGATACTGAAGATCTGGTTCTTTATGGCAGATATAAAGCGAAAATTCCATTACATTACATTAATTCTGATAAAATAAAGGGAAGCAAATTAGTTCTAGTATCGGCCATTTCACCTACACCGGCTGGCGAAGGGAAAACAACCGTTTCAATAGGGTTAGCACAAGCTTTAAATCGACTTGGCAAAAAAACCACTGCAGTTTTGCGTGAACCTTCGTTAGGTCCAGTTTTTGGCGTAAAAGGAGGAGCTACAGGAGGAGGCTACTCACAGGTTCTTCCCATGGAGGATATCAATCTGCATTTTACTGGAGATTTTGCTGCCATAGAGAGAGCGCATAATCTACTTGCAGCTTTAATCGATAATAACATACAAAGTAAGAAACGTTCACTGGGAATAGATCCGCGCACAGTGAAATGGAAAAGAGTAATGGATATGAATGATCGTTCGCTGCGTCGTATCATTGTAGGCTTAGGTGGAACCCTGAATGGAGTGCCCCGTGAGACTGGTTTTGATATTACTGCAGCTTCAGAAGTAATGGCCATCTTATGCTTAGCCGAAAACCTTACGGAACTTAAAAATAGATTGGGCAACATTTTCGTTGGCTATACTTATGATAAAAAGCCCATCTATGCTCGTGACTTAAAGGCAAATGGCGCAATGGCGGCCTTACTCAAAGATGCCTTTATGCCTAACCTTGTTCAAACTTTAGAAGGAACTCCAGCTATCATTCATGGAGGGCCTTTCGCTAATATTGCTCAAGGAACTAATTCGGTAGTAGCTACAAAAATGGGTCTATCTTTAAGTGATTTTGTAGTGACAGAGGCAGGTTTCGGTTTCGACTTAGGTGCCGAAAAATTTATCGACATTAAATGTCAATATGCCAAGTTATTCCCTTGCGCAGTCGTGCTTGTGGCTACGGTGAGAGCCCTGAAGTATCATGGTGGAAAACCCCTGAGAGAAATTTCCCAACCCGATTTAGATGCTTTGAAAAAAGGAATTGGAAATCTTGAGAAACATGTAGAAAATATGAAATTATTTGGAATACATCCCATAGTAGCCATCAACAGGTTTACTTCTGATAGCGAAGAAGAATTGGAATACATAAGAGAAGTTTGTAAGCGCTTAAACGTTGAAGCAGCTATAGTAGATGTTTGGGGAAAAGGAGGAGAAGGAGCTTTGAATTTAGCCAGTATTGTTGAACATGTTGCCACTATGTGCCCCAACCATCATAATACTTTATATGATTGGAACTGGACACCCGAACAAAAAATTGAAACCATAGCTAAAAAAATCTATGGAGCTAATGCGGTTGACTATACTGCACAAGCAAAATCAGACATGGAAAAGGTCTATTCTCTCGGGCTGGACAAGCTACCTGTTTGCGTTGCCAAAACCCAGAAATCACTTTCCGATAACCCCGAGTTACTTGGCCGACCTAAAGATTTTGTTATTACAGTTAGGGAGGTAGAAATTGCTTCAGGAGCAGGATTTATCATTCCCATTACAGGACAGATAATGCGAATGCCTGGCCTGCCCGATGAACCCGCCGCAG
Organism: Bacteroidales bacterium UBA5762; assembly: GCA_002418865.1. Lineage (GTDB taxonomy): Bacteria > Bacteroidota > Bacteroidia > Bacteroidales > TTA-H9 > TTA-H9. The sequence continues at coordinate 39,269 of DIEY01000089.1, forward strand.
AAAGAATCGATATCGATGAAAATGGTAATATAATAGGATTGTAAATCAACCTGAGCATCAAATATTTAATTTGATTTCTGTTTCAACCATTTTCATTATTAAAGAATAATTATTGGATAAAACCAATCTAATTCTCGGATTATCTAAACATTTTCAACACCTCCTACTTTCATATCGAGGGCTTTCAATAAACAGAAGGCTCTCGGAAACTGGAAACATTCCCTGACGTATGTTTAAAAATATCCAAAGTAATCAATCCTACTGAAAATCAGAGTAATTTTGCAGCTGCTTATGAAAAATGAAAGTCAAAAAAGTAAGACAGTAGCCATTGGCCTTTCGGGCGGAGTGGATTCCAGTGTTGCTGCATGGGTTCTAAAGCAACAGGGATACGATGTTTTTGGAATTTTTATGATTAATTGGCACGATACTGCTGGTTTGCTCGAGGGAGACTGCCCTGCCGAACATGATCTCATTATTGCCCAGCTAGTGGCCCGTCATCTCAACATTCCCTTGCATGTAGTGGATTTTAGTGAGCAATACAAAAAAAGAGTCGTGGACTATATGTTCGAAGGATACCGTCGGGGGTTGACGCCTAACCCAGATATCTTATGCAACCGCGAGATTAAATTCGATTTGTTTATAGCTAAGGCGCACGAACTTGGTGCCGATTACATAGCTACTGGCCATTACTGCCGAAAAGAAATCATTGAGGTGAATGGAAAACCTGTTTATCGTTTATTGTCTGGAGTTGATAAAAATAAAGATCAAAGTTATTTTCTTTGTCAACTAAGTCAAGAGCAACTAAGCCAAACCCTATTCCCTATTGGTGAACTTACGAAAACTAAAGTTAGAGAGATTGCCAGAAAATTAAATTTGCCCACTGCCGACCGCAAAGATTCTCAAGGAATTTGCTTTGTTGGAAAAGTTGACCTTCCAGTTTTTCTCCAACAAAAACTCAAACCTAAGGAAGGAAAGATCATCGAAATAGCCAAAAATTTTCCTTACCCTTCATTGCCGACTTTCAGTTCAGAAGCAAAAGTAAATAATGAAAATAATGAGGAGAATTTAAAACTCTGGTCAATGGCTTTTACTTATCATCCAGAAAATGGTACAATGATAGGGCTGCATAATGGAGCTCATTTCTATACTATTGGGCAGAGAAAAGGCTTAAATATTGGCGGAAAAACTGAACCCCTCTTTGTTCTTTCAACCGATACTAAAGAAAATATTGTTTATGTGGGACAGGGACAAAATCATCCAGGCCTATACAGGCAAGGCCTGTTGATTAAAATAGAAGATGTTCACTGGCTACGTCCTGATCTAAAAATGAAAGAAGACGAAACAAGGAGCTTACTGGTTAGAATAAGATACAGGCAACCATTGCAAACTGCTCACCTTTTTATGAGAAAAAATGGACTTTATATTATTTTCGATAAAATGCAAAGAGGAATTACTCCTGGGCAATTTGCTGCATGGTATGACCATGAAGAATTAATAGGCAGTGGGCCTATAAGCAATGAGATGTCATGATTGAATAAACCCATGAAACCATTCCTTATAAGCTACCATCCCCTTTCCCCTTAACTCATAAATCTGACACCTACTTCAGCCCTTAGAATTGACCTTTAAAATAATGGCTTATAGAATTTCTCATCTAATCGCAAACCCACTGAAATTTAATTTCAATGATAAAGATTTACGATTCAGACCTCATAATTATTAAAACTTTCAAGAAAAAGTAGGCAAGATCATATTATAAAACAAATACGCAAACTTTAATGCGAAAAAGAAAACCCATATCTGAAATTAAAGAAAATTATTCAATCAAAATTAGACCTATCCATTGAACCAGTTTTGTGTGTTTTTACGAAATCCATTAATACTCTCTCAAAATCTCAGCATTGGTCAGTAGGGTTACCCTGTTATCATTCTCAATCTCTATTCATTGCATAAGAAAGTCATTGCATAAGAAAGAACGAACCATCAATTATAAGTGGAGTATATCGGATTCGAACCGATGACCTCCAGTGTGCGATACTGGTGCTCTAGCCAACTGAGCTAATACCCCAAATTCTTTCCGCAAAAATACTTCAGTATTCTTTAATTGGGCACAGAAATCCAACACCAAAAAACAGAGCTTACATATATGTTTATCTAAAAACAAACATGATACTTTACAAATCAAAGATTTTCAAATAAAAAGTACTCATTTAGCCATAGTGTGGATTGCACCACACAGATTGGGGTCATTTTTAGCCTAATCATCCTCCTTTAGCAAAAAATTAATCAATTCCAAGAATCTCGTAATAAGTTTTGATGGTTTGTGTTACCATATTTCCCACTGTGAAATTTTCCACTGTTTTGTAAGCATTTTCCCTGAGCTTATTTCGCAACTCAACATCTCGAGCCAAGCTTAAGACATTCGAAGCCAGTTGTTGAGTATCTCCTACATTAGCCAGTAATCCATCCTCTTGATGAGTAATCATCTCAGGTATACCACCTGCCGATGTTGCTACTACATTTACACCACATGCCATGGCGTCCAAAATAGTCGTTCCAAGCCCTTCATTTTCGGATGGGAAAAGTAAAATATCCAAAGAAGGCAAAATCTCAGGTATATCGTTTCTAAATCCCAATAAAATAATCTTGTTCTCCAATCCTAAGTTTAGTATCATTTTTTCAATTTTCACTCGCATAGGGCCATCACCAGCGATCACAAATACAATTTTTTGCCAATGTTTTAAGATTTCTGCTGCTGTTTTTACAAAAATCGGATATCCTTTAGGCTTCGTAAGGGCCGCAATATTACCAACGATAAGAAAATCGTCGGGAATGTCCAATTCATTACGTAACTTGGGATGAGGGCTCCGATAGGGAAAACGCTGTAAATCGATGCCACTATATATGGTTACCAATTTACTTTTGTCGTCAACTACCGACTCCATGATAGTCTTTACATAATTACTAACGCAGAAAATTTTAGCAATTTCCGATTGATTATATTTTTTCCGTGAGAACATATTTTTCCCTCGGCGAATATCGACTCTACGGCTCACGATCAAAGGAGAAGCTACGACCTTCCTTCTGGCCAATAAATAAGCAAGGGTATGAGCCCCACTATCGTGAACATGAATGAGATGAGGATGAATTTCATTTATAAATTGCCATAATTGTAATGGAACCTCAAAGAAAAACTGAAATCTTGATGAAGAATCGAAAGTTCTTAAGGTAATTCCTTCTTTTATTGCTTCTTTTTTCAAAGCGGCTTCTTCAGGGCAAAACAAGTAATGGCTTATGTCCCTGCCCAATCTGATAAGATACATGATTTGTTGCTCACCCCCTCGCCAACCAATTTGGGTAGAAACGTGCAAGACTTTTAAGGCTTTTTTTTCTGCCATAATTCACGAAGTTTTGCATAACGAATAAAAATTCCAAATGCCGATAGGCGAGCAATTTGATAACCCTCGTAAGCATCCATGAATCCCAATTGAAAGAAATAATGTTTGAAAAATTTATGCAAGGGTTTGAAATAGAGATGCCAGACGTTGGGTTTGAGTTGTCTGGCGAAAAGTTCATTAGCTCGGATTTGCGTAAAACGATCGATTTGCTGAAGATGATCTTCCAAAGAATAATAGGAATAATGAAGAATATCTCCGGGGATATGGCGGATATTTTTACTTCCAACGAGTTCGAGTTTGTCGTGGGGGTTAATACCCGACCAATGGGCTTTATTCTTCAAAACCATCCGCAACTTCCTATCAGGATACCAGCCACTGTGGCGTATCCATTTTCCACAATAATAAGTTAGCCGATTCATAGTGTAACCATCGGCCGAAGGATTTGATTTAATCTCTTTAATACTGTTCCTCAGCTTTTCAGAAAGAGCCTCATCGGCATCAAGAGAAAGAATCCATTGATTTGTAGCCTGCTCCAATGCATAATTCTTCTGCTGTATGTAACCTTCAAACTCATGCTTGATGACCCTTGCGCCACACTCAGCAGCAATTTCTCTGGTTCGATCAGTCGAAAATGAATCTACAACAACTATCTCGTCAGCAATTCCCATTACTGACCGTATGCAGCGTTCGATATTCCTTTCTTCATTATAGGTGATGATGACGACTGATAAAGTTTGCATTCGTCTTAACAAATTCTAAAACAAACAATTGTAAATAAATGAATCGTAAATAAAATCTTTACAAATATTGCGATAAATTTTCGACTCAAGGAAAAAGTGGTTCATTCTTCAAAATTACATCTTCTTCAAAACATCTTCATTCTGTTAAATTCCGCATTTTTAACTGAACTGATTCTCGAGTCACTTATCTTTACTCAAATCTGTTCAAAAATTGTATATTTGCGCCTTTATCAGATGCTTCAACCTTATATTCTGAAGGGGGAAAGAATTCAATAAAATTTTATACAATGGGTAAAATATTTTTTTGTCTCCTATAATGAAGTGTACATGGTTTATTCGATTTAGTCCAATGAACAAAATATTAAAGGGAATTCAATGAATTCGCAGAATATTTTCTTTAATTCTTATTTCAATACAACACAAATTATTTTCTTGATGCTTGGGGGAGCATTCTTGCTTACCAGTCTTTATTTTCAGCTAAAAAAGAAAAACAATATTTCTATAATATTTTTAGGATTGGGTGCTTTCTGTATTTTTTGTTTTGCAGCACTGTTAGACCCGTTCTTGAATCTTTGGGATGAACGCTTCCATGCTCTGGTAGGCAAAAATTTGATAAAACATCCATTAATGCCTACTTTATATGATGATCCCATCGTACAGATGGAGTATGATA
>DIEY01000089.1:44101-59829 GCA_002418865.1 Bacteroidales bacterium UBA5762
AAATTGCCCTGAGTTTCAAATTATTCGGAATTTCTGAATTTACTTTAAGATTGCCCAGTGTAATATTAGGAACTATTTTGGTTCTTATTACCTACCGTTCGGGCAAATTACTCGTCAACCAGAGAGTGGGTTATATTGCGGCTCTATTGACATTATCTACACTTTATATCATTGAATTAATAGCTGGTAGGCAAGAGCTCGATCATAACGATGTTTCCTTTTTGGCATATATTTCATTAAGTGTATGGTCTCTTATTGAATATCAATACACACATAAGAAAATATGGATTTACCTTATCGGTTTATTCGCGGGCATGGCGATTTTATGTAAATGGTTGATGGGTCTAATCGTATATCTTGGATGGATAGTCTTAAGGTTTTTACAAAAAAGATTTAAAATAACTGAAAACAAAGATATATTACTTTCACTTTTAATTACTGTAATTATATCAGCACCTTGGCAAATTTATATTTTATTGAAATTTCCAACAGAGGCAATTGCTTCATACAAATATACTGCTCTGCATTTTAAGACAAGTCTTGAAGGACATGGAGGCGATTTGTTCTATCATTTCAAAATGATGACAAGAATATATGGTTCATGGACAAAATATCTGATTATTCCTGCCTTTATCACTTTTTTTATAAAAAGTAAAGATAAAAAATTATTTTATTCATTATCCTGCATTGTAATAATAGTTTATGTTTTCTATTCATTGGCTGCAACTAAAATGCCATCATACACTATAATCGTTGCAATGATAAATTTTATTGCTTTTGCCACGCTCATTGATTTTATATTGAATTATTTTAGTCATTTAATTAAAAATCCTTTAGTTAATCATTTAATATTTGCTGTATCTATTCTCACGATATTCACCTTTAGGTTCGATATCAACACCTTAAGAAAAAAACATACCCTTTGGAAAGAAAACAATTATTATACGAGAATGATGATTAACAATAAAAAAATATTTACTTCCTTGAGATTACCTCCCAATAGTGTATTATTCAATGTCGAAGGTAGATATTATGTCGATGCCATGTTCTATACGGGTTTTCCTGCCTATAATTTTTTCCCTTCATCCGATCAATGTAAAGACCTTACAGAAAAAGGAAAGCAAATCGTAATACTCAATTCTAACAATAAAGAAATACCAGCTTATTTAAAAAACGATCCAGCCATTATGTTCGTAAAGGAGGAACTCATTTGTCATGAATAAAATCAACAAGATCAATATAAATAATCAAGCGATCATCATTTCGAAACCTTCAGAATCAAGCTATGCTTCTTACAATCTCTATTTTTTGTTATATCACTTCGACAAAAAACATAAAATACTAACATTATATGATTTCCACGTAGAATAAGATTTTCAACTGAATAAAATAGCCTTCAATTCACATTTAGAACGACTACTTATCTTTCAATTCTTCTATAAAAAAATCACAAAATAACTCATTGGAAACTCATCATGAATTTTAAAGACATTATAAGAGAATTACTTATTTTCTTTCACATCGATTTAACAAAGAACATCAAATATGATAGACTCACAAGAACCATTATCAAAAATTCGCTGAGAAATAATTCCAATTGCATAGATATAGGTTGCCATAAGGGTCAAATTTTAGATTTGATGATCAAATATGCACCTGCAGGAAAACATTATGCTTTTGAACCCATTCCCTATTTGTTTGATGAACTTCAGAAAAAATATAAAGACAAAGCAATGGTTTATCCTTTTGCACTCTCCGACACGAGTGGCAAAACATCATTTCAATTGGTAAAGAATGCTCCAGCCTATAGCGGAATAAAAAAACGGCATTACGATATTGCTAACCCCAATATTGAAGAGATTTTCGTCGAATTGAGAACCCTCGATGAAATCATCCCTAAGAATGAAATTATTCATTTTATAAAAATAGATGTGGAAGGAGCCGAATTTTGTGTATTAAAGGGAGGGAAAAATTTACTCAAAAAAAATAAACCCATAATATTGTTCGAATTTGGAAAAGGCGCCAGCGATTACTATGGCACAAAACCATCTGACTTGTTTATTTTCTTAACCCAAGAAATTGGTTTACAGATTTTTACACTCTATGGTTACACAAGAGCGAAACAGTATTTAAGTCAATTGGAATTCGAAGATTTATACAATTCAGAAAAGGAATATTATTTTATAGCGGTACCAAGCATAGAAAAATAGTAGCTTTCGTAAGCAACAAAAATCCTCTTAACACTTTAAAGAATATCTTCTTCGAATTAAAAATTTAAAATCTTTAATTATTGATATAAATAATTGAAACACAATTATATAATATTCTTATAAAAATTCATGATTTCTTGCTGTCATTTCTTTTATGACAGGAAAAATTAGAATGGAAATTCTTCGGGTATTTCTTCTATAATCTCATTACTTTTTTCGGTAGGGAGAGCTTTAAGATGAACGGGATTGGCAGCAATATATATGGCTTTATTGGGAATAGTAGGACAGGCATATTCGCATGCACCACAACCTACACATATATTTTGATTTACTTCAGGAATCGTAAGTCCTGCTTTATAAGGCACCATGTGAACTGCTTTTGTGGGGCAATGTTCCGAACATGCTCCGCAGGCAGTTTCTTCGGTATAAACCACACAATTCTCTCTGAGAAAATGCGCTCGGCCTATCTGAATCAGTTTTTTGTCCTCTGGAATTAATTGTACAATAGCTCCAGTAGGGCAAACCTCTCCACAACGCACGCAATCATAATTACAAAAATTTTTATGGAAATCGAGATAGGGTTGGAAAAGACCATTTAATCCATATTGAAAAAGAGCAGGTTGTAAAACTTTGGTTGGGCAGGCGCTTATACATAAGTGGCATGCCGTACAGCTGTTGTTAAAATGTTCGATTGAGAGAGAACCCGGAGGAGTGACAGGATTGGGTTTAGGATTTGGCAGCAGTGCCTTAGCACCGGCATTTGTCTGAGCCATAGCAGATTTTAGTCCTAACCCTGCAGTGGCGGCAATTAATAAACCCAAAATCTTTCTGCGTTGCAAATCAGGTTGATATAAATCATTTTCAGAGGTTTTTTCCCGACGACGCCTAAAAACAATGGCCTGAGTAGTACAAATACTCAAACAATTGAAGCATCCAACACATCTCTCGAAATCGATGGTTTTTAATTTTGTTTCTATGCATCCTGCTTTACAATTTCGAGCGCAAAGTCCACATGAAGTGCAGCTGTTTTCTGAAATTTGAAGCTTGAAAATTGAAAATTTAGAAACCACGCCCAATAGCGTTCCAACAGGACACCATTCAGTACAATACACCCTTCCCCTCCAAAAAACTAAAAAAATTAAAATCCCCAAAACGCCTATTGAAAAAACAAAAGCCCATAAGTGGAAAGAAGGATAGGGCAAGGGCTTGAGCGAATAATTACCCATATATTGCAGTATATTAAAAACCAAATTGTTGGCTCCAATAACTACAGGGCTCCCTAACTGATAAATCAATTTTCCAAAAAGTGAATAAGGATCGACAAATCGTAAAAAAAATGCAGAACCAAATAATATAGACACAAAAGACAAAGTTAGTACGCTGTATTTTAGCCATTTATTGGTCTTATAAAACTGATATCTATTTCTTCTTTTCCTTTTGTGGGGTTTTAGCTTGCGTAATCCATCTTGAAGTATTCCTAACGGACAGATCCAGGAACAGTACACTCTACCAAACAAAAAAGTAAGCAGAATAACCAGAATAAAACCCGTAGCAAAAATCGAGGGAAAGTGGACAAACTGAAGGAATGATGGAACGAATTGCAAAAAAAGAATACTACGAAAAAAGGAAGAAGACCATTTCCCTTCATAGTCGAAAAAAGCCAAGATAATCAGCGCCAACGACAGAATAGCTACGATTATGCGGAATATCCTTAGCTTAGGTTGTACTTTCATTAAATATTAATGCGTTGTATACTAAGTTTCGACAAATCCATTGTCCCAATTTTGCTGTTATTGGCCATAACTATGTGGGTAATTTCATTGGGATCGAGGCCAAGCAGGCGAGCAGCAGCGGCATCGGCAGCAACAATATCTCGCGAAACAATCATCGATTTCATTAGTTTTACATCGGCCATTGATAAACCTCTTGGACCATTACGATACATCACTCGATAGGCATCTACAACATTAAGATCGGGTTTTCTGAACTTTGGAAAATCGGCTATACATTGATGAAGATTATTGCGATGCCAAAAGCGCCTATCCCAAACCACACCCATTAAATTTTTCATGGAACCAGTAAACAAGGTAGAACCATGGTTTTTTAGAATAGGAACATTAATGAACACATCGCTATTGAGTATGAGTTCATGAACAGCAGCGGTCTTGAGTACTTTCCCTTGAACATTAACCGTCTTAAAAAATCTTTCTTCATTGGCAGGAAACATTTTGCCACCAGCGGATTTAACTGCTTCCTCAATCCCGCTTGTCTTATATGTTTTTACCCAGTTATCGCACGAATTGTCGAAAACGCATACTTCAGCTGCACCAGCTTCAAGACAACGCTTAATGATATGACTTACCAGCTGAGGATTAGTGTTACCTGCTCTTTCTGGTGCTACATCCCATCCTATATTCGGCTTTAAGACAACTTTCTGTCCGCTTTTGACAAATTGTGACATTCCACCCAGTGCAGCTATTGCCTTATCAAACATCACTTCGGGCTCCCCACCTTTCACGGCCACTAAATCATATCCCGTTCCAGAAGGAATAAATGAAGAACCCAACAACTTTAAAGTTTCAGTCTGGGCTTTAATTCCTTTGGCTATTAATGTTCCGCCTGCTGCACCCAAACAAAGCCTTTTCATAAATTCCCTACGTTCCATAATTCATTTCATTGGATTTTAAAATTTTACCAATTCTTAATTAGCTCGATTATCGCTCATTCATAATTTTATGACAAATATAGAGAATCCCCGTTAAAATTGAGGCAAATTTTATATTTTTACCGATATTTTCTGTAGAATCTAAAAATGGTCAATCGTTCATTTTTACCCTCACCCAAATATTATTTTGGGGATACCTCATTCGACAACTTGATGAAAAAGCGCATTTATCATGTGCTCATTATAGCTAGCGCCTACGATGCCTTCATGCTTGAAACCGATGGACGTATAGACGAACAGATTTTCAATGAATATGTTTCGCTAAATCTCAGATATCCTCCTCAATTCATCATTTCTACTTCCACTCAAGAAGCCTTTAAGATTTTACAAGAAGAAAATATCGACCTTATTATTACCATGTTCAATATCGAAAAAATCGACACTTTCGAACTGGCAAAAACCATCAAGGCGAAATATCCCGCTAAGCCTCTTGTAGTATTAACACCATTTTCAAGAGAAGTGAGTTTGAAAGTAAGTTTAGATGATTTGAGCATCATCGATTATATATTTTCATGGCTAGGCAATGCTGATATTTTATTGGCAATCATTAAATTGATTGAAGATAAAATGAATCTAGAACACGATGTGGAAGAAGCAGGTGTACAGGTAATCATGTTAGTGGAAGACAGCATACGATTCTATTCAAGTTATTTACCTCAGATTTATAAGATTATATTCAAGCAATCGCGTTTATTTATGACCGAAGGGTTAAATGAGCATCAAAAGACCTTACGCATGCGCGGCCGACCAAAGATTCTACTGGCTACCACTTTTGAAGAAGCAGTGTCGTACTTTAAAAAATATAAAGAGAACTTTTTGGGTATAATTACAGATATCAGTTACAAGCACGGGGGTATTATGGATGAGCAAGCAGGAATCAATTTAGCCAGAATGGTAAAAAAAGAAGACCCCGATATCCCCATTATTCTTCAGTCAGCCGATTTGAAATATCAACCCATAGCCGATGAATTAAAGATGGGCTTTCTGAATAAAAATTCAAAAACCCTGCTTCAAGATTTAAAAGATTTTATAATTGAACATTTTGCTTTTGGAGATTTTATTTTCCGTGATCCAGTAACCCAAGCCGAGGTGAATAGGGCATCCGATTTACAACAACTTCAAAATAAAATTTTCGAAATTCCCGATGATTCACTTCGCTATCATTTATCGCAAAATCATTTTTCGAAATGGCTCTATGCTCGCGCATTGTTCCCCATTGCAAGAACTTTTAAATCACTCACCCTCGACGATTTCAATGATCTGGATGAAGTTAGACGATATCTTTATGACGCTATTGCAAGCTTTAGAATGAATAAAGCAAGAGGAGTCATTGCCCAATTTTATCGCGATCGATATGATGAATACCTCACTTTTACGCGTATTGGCGAAGGTTCTATTGGCGGCAAGGCACGTGGCTTAGCCTTCCTCGATAGCATGATAAAACGCCATAGAGAATTTAATGAATTTCAAAATCTTCTGGTTACCATTCCCAGAACTGTTGTGATTTCTACTGATGTATTTGATGAATTCATGGAAGAAAATGACTTATATTTTTATGCCTTGTCCGATGTTACAGATAGAGAAATTCTCGAACGATTCGTCAGGGCGAGATTACCTTTTCGTATTCATGAAGATTTATACACCTTTATTTCACATATTGATGGGCCCATTGCCATTCGATCTTCGAGTTTACTCGAAGATTCACATTATCAGCCATTTGCCGGAATCTATTCAACTTTCATGATCCCAAATATCCACAACAATGAGCGATTGATGATGGATATGTTGAGTACTGCCATCAAATGCGTTTATGCATCTGTTTTTTACGCTGATAGTAAGGCTTACATGACAGCTACTCATAATTTGATTGATGAAGAAAAAATGGCAATTGTTCTACAAGAAGTTGTAGGCAACCAACATAATCATCGCTTTTATCCTGCCATATCGGGTGTGGCTCGTTCACTCAATTATTATCCTATAGAACCTGAAAAACCTGAAGATGGTATCGTACAAATTGCCTTCGGTTTGGGTAAACATATTGTAGATGGAGGAATTACTCTTCGTTTTGTACCGAAATATCCCCGCAAGATTCTTCAATTAAGCTCTCCACAGACTGCACTTGCCGAAACCCAAAAAACCTTCTACGCCCTTGACCTCAGGCCCGAAAGTTTCCGCCCAGCCGTTGATGATACTGTCAATCTCTTAAAACTCAATATTGAAGATGCCGAAGGCGATAATACCATGAAATTTGTTGCCTCTACCTACGATTTCGAAAATAATATGCTCAGAGATGGTGTGCTTCATCATGGGAAACGTGTTATTACTTTCGCCAATATACTGAAGAACAATTATATCCCACTGGCGGATATTCTTCAAAGAATTTTACAGGTTGGCCAACAAGAAATGAACAATCCTATTGAAATTGAATTTGCCGTTAATCTTCATCCTCCTGAAGGCATGCCTAAAATATTCAGCCTATTGCAAATTAGACCTATTGTAAATTTAAATGAAGAACCGCACGAAAATCTTGAGGCTGTTTCGCAAGAAGAAATTCTTCTAAAATCGAATTCCGCATTAGGAAACGGCGTTATCGACAATGTTTACGATTTTATTTATATCAGGCCTGAAACTTTTAATGCGGCAAATAATTTAGAAGTTGCTCATAGAATAGAAACCATCAATCATCAATATCTGAAGGAAGGGAGAAACTACATTCTGGTTGGACCAGGTCGATGGGGTTCATCCGATCCATGGTTAGGTATTCCAGTTAAATGGCCACAAATTTCGGCAGCTAGAGTAATAGTAGAATCAGGTTTAGCCAATTACAAAGTAGATCCCAGTCAAGGTACACATTTTTTCCATAATCTTACTTCTTTCGAAGTCGGTTATTTTACGATAAATCCTTATATCAACGATGGATTTTACGACCTTGAGTATCTCAATAGACAGGAGGCCATTTACGAAGACAATTTTTTACGAATCATTCGGTTTCAACATCCTCTCATTGTTAAAATTAATGGAAAGAAAAGTCAGGGTTTAATTTTGAAGCCCATACCTTGAACAAACCCAAATCTGAAAATTCACTACTTGACTTCATAAATGATTCAGAAAAATCTACAAGTAAAAACCTGTTTGTTCAAAAAACAATGCCAACAATCATGAAAGCATTTTGGGCCGACAAAAAATATTTTTGTCGGCCCAAAAATTTATCCTCGTAATGCTTGCCTCTATAAAAGCATCTCACATTCTGGAAGCCCATATTCCTCTTTCATTTTAATTCCAAGTTCTTCTAAGCCATCAAGAACCGGATTATAAATATCGGGCAATACAGGCCGGTAAACACCCTTAATGTTTATTTTTCCTTCCAAAATCATTCTAACTCCCAAAGCAGCTGGCAAAGCTACGGTACGTGCAATACTCGTATCTGTGGCTGGAGTTCCGTAATCGAGCATGCGAGAACGTATTACTTCAATTTTCCCATCGGGATAAGTGGCTAAAAAATTATGCTGCAATACGACCATATCGCGTTCATTTTCATTTAATGGCATTTTTGCAATCATTAAATCAGAAGTGATTTCGAAGGGTGAATCAATGGCACGTCCCATGGGCTTATCATCGAAAAGTCCAAGCCATTGCATGGCACGTATGGGATAACTGTTGATATCCATTCCTAAATAATCGGCAACTTTTTGACGGATATTTGATGCATCCTCGGTTCCTATCAACATCCCAACAAATTCAGCATAAGTTTTCCCGGAGAAATTATATTTTTCGTATGAAATCAAATTCAAGGCTTTCATAGCATCCATGGTTATGCACCACCCAGGATACCTAAAAGTTCCCCTCATCATGGTCTTGGCTTCGTCAATTCCATAAATATCCTTATAGAGAATAGAATCACGATTAGGATAAACTTCGAGCATTCCTACTTCAGGGAAACATACTTTCATCGGATTTTTGAACAAGTCTTTAGATGGAATTTCAATGGCTTTTCCCTCCATCAAATACCGTGCGTCGTTATTGCCTGCCATGACGACTCCTTTTGGGCTCCAAGAAAATTTATACCTAAAATAATTATCGGTTGCTTCGGGCGCAGGTAAGGCTCCACACAAGCTATAAAATTTTTCAACTTTTCCTCCCTTTTGATGAATATGATCTATGATTCTCATTGCCGACATGTGATCAATGCCAGGATCGAGCCCCATTTCATTTAGAATAATAATACCGGCTTCTTTGGCTTGTTCATCAAGGGCTTGCATTTCGGGTTTAACGTAAGATGTGGTTACCATGGGTTTTTGAGCCTTTATACAGGCTTTGGCAACTAATACATGATAAGCATAGGGTAATAAACTGACAGTTAAATCATTTTCATGTACCATGTTCTCGAGCATGTTTTCATCCTCAACCGTCCATGCTATGGCTGAGCCATTGGGATGCTTCTTAATCATTTCTTCTGCTTTCGATTTCGTACGTGTTGCAACCGTAACTGCATAACCCTTTTCTAACAGATGTTGCACAATAGGCCGTGCTACCATGCCAGCTCCAAGAATTAATACTTTTTTCATATTTTTTCTATTTATTAATAAATTAAAAATTTTTATTCTAAATATTTTTGAATGTATTTGTAATCAGGTGTTAATTGTCCTTTATGCAGAATAAGGGCACGTTTGATAGGTAAAGGCAATTCGATCTCGTCAATAGTCGAAGCATTATAATTTGCCTTGGCAATGGGATAAACATAATTCTTCAGAATATTGCTAAAACCCAAAGAAGAGTCACGTGGTAACTCACTAGGCAGAATATCGACAGCCATTATTTGCAATCCCTCTCCCTCATAACCACTGGTCAAGCTATGGGTTTGCGGATGATAAACAAATATGGGATCCTCTATAGTAGTACCTTTGAGCGTTGCTTCAATAGAACCTTCTGGATCGCACGCAATATCTCCCACAACTATAAGTTTAGGTCGTTTTTCTTTTGAAAATTTTTCCTTCAGATATTGCCTACTGATTAAACGTGGATAACGCGAATCCCAGTATATTCCATTAATTAAGACAGATAAATGAGGCAGATATTGTTCAAAAACTCCATGATAATTTTCTGGTTGAGTATAGTATTCGTCCAGATCAAAGGCCTTATGTGGATCATTGGGAGCACTAATATGTTCTTCCTTGAATGTCACTTTGTAAATCAGATTATTCTGGAACTTATTTGAATCCTTCAATTTGAATAAATCTTCGGGCAAGATTTCTATCCCTGGTAAAAGTGATAATATTTCCTGTACACCACTCGAAACATTTCCATAACCCGTAACCCCAATAGTCAATGGAAGCAATTCATTTGGTAAACCTTTTTTTAAAATTTCCTGCCCTACTTTCGAAACCTCTTTGCGGGCTTCATTTAAATCTTTATAGTGATGTGTTTGTTGAATATTTAAAAATGGCGTTTTAAAACCGATGTAGTTCAACCGTAAGCCTAAGGTCCATAAAGTATTGATAGCGCCCGCCAAGCCAGCGTATCGTCCAAAAAAAATCAAACGCCTCCCAAAATCATCCACTACACGTTCATAATCAATCAAATTACACTGCATGTTCATCATTTGGCGAAGCATACCCATATTGTAGGGTTGACCCTTAATAACATGAGCAAAAAAAATATAAGTCTTTCCCACTTCAAATTTATCTATGGGTATCTCCTTTACACCAAAAATTACAGGCACTTCTATTAAATCCCTTACAATTTTTGCACCCGCTTCTTCGTATTCCTTATCGCTAAAAACTCGTTTCGAAGAAGACTGTACATAGACTTCTATTCCATATTTTCTAATTAATTCCGCCACATGCTTTGGCACCAAAGGTGCTCTAGTTTCTGCCAAATACTTATCTTCATGGCGAATCCCAATTTTTAATGTTGACATATAATTCTTTAAGTTAACTAATATTCCCCTTATATCATGCCTGCAAACATACGAAATAAATACCATGGATAGTATCCCCCAATACTCAAAGATTAATCGTCTGTAGGAGGAAATAGCTAAAAAAATGCGTAAGTAGTTGATATGATTTTCAATCCATAATGCATCTCTTACCTTTTTAAAGATAAATAACGCAGGCCATCCTACCATAGTTATGGCCTCATAATCCAAATCAATATATACGACTCATAAAAGAGCCTAAGGATTAAAAATCCGATTTATTTATGTAATTTAATTTAAAATATTGACTTATAAAAATTTATATCCTAATATTCTGCTGCATCTTCCATAATGTTGTTCCGAATTAAAATATTTGTTAATATTGCACGCACTATGACAAAGCTGTTGAGCAGAACAAAAGAAATTATTTTAATTTAACTTTTAAACCAATAAATTATGAAAATGAAAAAGATGATCTTCGCCGTAGTAATGCTTTCTTTGCTTATTGGCTGTAGCAATCAACAAAAGCAAGAAACTCCGTCAATTACCTTTGAGCTTTCGCAATTGGAAGAAATGGCTCCACAATTTGTGGGGAAAGAGATAGTTTTAAAAGGAACCATAGACCATGTCTGTGAGCATGGAGGGGCTAGAATGTTTTTAGTTGGGAAAACTCCGAGCGAGCGTATTCGTATAGATGCAGGTGAAGATATGCAATTCGATCCGGCTTGGGAAGGGAATACAGCATATGTTACTGGAATTTTGGAAGAACTTCGAATAGACAGTGCCTACCTCGACAAATGGGAACAAGAGGTAAGAGCCAACAAAGGTGGCGAGGCAGCTTCAAAAGTTCATACTGGTGAAGAAGGGCATGAAAAAACTGAAAATAATATGGAAAATGAGCTTCAACAAATTGCCGATTACCGCACTGCTCTTTACGATAGTGGTAAGGATTATTTGTCGTTTTATTCTGTAAGATGTCTCAAATATCAAATCGTTGAAGAATTCGATAGCGAAAAGGGAAACGACTGATTCTCCCCATATTCTTCAATAATCCGGCGTAAAAAGGCGAATAAATAAACCTAAATAAGCTTCTTTTATGTTTTTATGAGCTATTCATTATGAAAAAGTTCAAATGGAGAAAATATAATAGAGCCATTCACCGTGATTTGGGATATTTTTTTGTTGGAATGAGCTTGGTTTATGCTCTTTCTGGAATAGCTTTAAATCACATCAACGATTGGAATCCAAGTTTTATCATCACTAACAAAATCATCACCCTTAATGAAGTCCCATCCGCCGACAACATCCAAAACAGCGATATTAGGGAATTATTGGAATATTGCGGCGAAAATGGTAGATTTAAGAAATTTTATATTCCTTCGGATAGCCTCATAAAAATTTTTATAGAGCAGGGCACTGTTACTATTAATACTAAAACAAAGCAGGCCACTATCGAGAAGATTCAACGACGGCCATTGTTTCATGCTTTTAATTATTTGCATTACAATCCCGGAAAAATTTGGACTTTTTTTTCTGATTTTTATGCAGCTTCATTAATTATATTGGCTATCAGTGGTTTACTCATTTTACAGGGCAAAAATGGAATAAAATGGCGTGGAACTATTTTAGCTGGGTTAGGGATTGCGATTATCATTGTATTATTATTTTTAAGCCATTATTCCTTTACATAAGCTATAAGGGGGCAGTTTAAAACTGCCCCCTGCCCCCTTATGAGAAAACTTCATTTATTCAAACTTATACTTCATTTACGCCATTCCTGTTGGCCCCAAATTCATTGGAAACCCTTCTGATCCACTGCCATCTATTATCTCTCCATGGCTCTGTTCAAATTTCGAGATATTGTCTTTCAGTGCGCGTAACAAACGTTTTGCATTTAAAGGTGTCATAATAACACGTGACTTGACTTTTGCCTTGGGCACCCCAGGCAAAGCACTCAGAAAATCGATCAGAAATTCTGAATCTGAATGAGTAATTATGGCAAGATTCGTATAAATACCATTGGCTATGTCTTCTGGTAAATCTACCTGAATCTGATTGGGAGGATTCTTTTTAGGTTCCATGATTTTAATGAATTATAAAAGTGCTATTCGTCCTTTGAGGCTTTAAGAGCTTCATATTCTTCAATACTACTTACGATGATGTTTTCATACTCACGCAAACCCGTACCTGCTGGAATAAGATGCCCTACAATAACATTTTCTTTTAGTCCTTGAAGGGTATCAATCTTTGCATTAATGGCTGCCTGTGTAAGCACCTTTGTGGTTTCTTGGAAGGAAGCCGCAGAGATCCAGCTTTTGGTTTGAAGAGAAGCACGCGTAATTCCTTGTAGAATTTGGCGCCCAGTTGCTGGGCGGGCATCACGAGCTTCGACAAGTTTTTTGTCTTTGCGTTTGAGCATTGAATTCTCATCACGTAGTTTGCGAGCGCTAATAATTTGTCCAGCAGAAAGATTAGGTGAGTCACCTGGATCGATAACTACTTTCTTACCAAACAACCAGTCATTTTCTTCCTGAAAATCGGGTTTATTAACCAATTCTCCTTCTAAAAATTTCGAATCGCCCGGGTCTTCAATCTCAACCTTACGCATCATTTGGCGAACAATTACTTCAAAATGCTTGTCATTGATTTTTACACCTTGTAAACGATAAACTTCTTGAATTTCATTGACGATGTATTCCTGAACGGCCATAGGGCCCTTAATGGCAAGAATATCACCAGGAGAGATGGCTCCTTCAGATAAAGGCTGACCGGCTTTCACATAGTCGTTTTCCTGAACCAAAATTTGTTTGGTAGTCGGAATTAAATAAACCTTTTCTTCTCCAACACGGCTCGTTACGATGAGTTCACGATTGCCGCGTTTAAGCTTCTTCCCAAAGGTAACTATACCATCTATTTCTGAAACACGTGCAGGGTCGGATGGGTTACGTGCTTCGAATAACTCAGTTACACGAGGCAAACCTCCTGTTATATCACCCGATTTACCAATGGCACGCGGAATCTTCACCAAAATGTCTCCTGCTTTAATTTTTTGGCCATCCTCTACCGAAAGATGAGCACCTACAGGAATATCAAATACCTTAATTTCCTCTCCGTCGTCATTTAAAATGCGTATGACTGGGTTCTTGGTTTTTTGACGGCTTTCGACTACCACCTTATAAGGATGGCCAGTTTGTTCAACCGATTCCGTCTTAAATGTTATACCTTCTATTAAATTATGGTAAGCAACTATTCCAGGAACATCGGAAATAATCAATGCATTATAGGGATCCCAATCGCATATCAAATTTCCTTTTTTCACCATATCCCCATTCTTAAAATATAAATTGGCGCCATAAGGAATATTAGATGAAGTAAGAATAATTTCAGTATTGGGGTCGATAATATGCATTTCGGCCGATCGACCAATAACCACTTGATAAGTATTCCCTGTTTCTGAAGTATATTCAACCGAACGCAACTCATCTATTTGCAGTTGCCCGTCATATTTTGCTTCTATACGTGAGGTCATGGCAATGTTACCAGCTACACCACCAACGTGGAAGGTTCTAAGCGTAAGCTGAGTTCCTGGTTCGCCTATAGATTGAGCCGCAATCACACCAACGGTTTCACCTTTTTGTACCATTTTGCCCTTAGCGAGGTTTCGCCCGTAACATAAGGCACATACTCCACTTTTCGATTCGCAGGTAAGAACAGACCGAATTTCCACGGATTCTATAGGCGATTTTTCAATAATCTCACAAATTTCTTCCGTTAATTCCTGACCAGCTGCCGCTATCAATTCATTGGTATAAGGATGATATATATCATGAAGCGCAACTCGTCCTAAAATACGATCATAGAGGCTTTCTACTACTTCTTCATCTTTTTTGAGGGCAGTTACAGTTAAACCTCTTAAGGTGCCACAATCTTCTTCATTAATAATTACATCATGAGCAACATCAACAAGACGTCGAGTAAGGTAACCCGCATCGGCAGTCTTTAGTGCGGTGTCAGCCAATCCTTTACGAGCTCCATGGGTCGAAATAAAATATTCTAAAACCGATAGACCTTCTTTAAAATTAGATAAAATAGGATTTTCGATAATCTCTCCTCCACTGCTTCCCGATTTCTGAGGTTTTGCCATCAAACCCCGCATACCGGCTAATTGTCTGATCTGTTCTTTCGAACCTCGGGCGCCAGAATCAAGCATCATAAATAGAGAGTTGAATCCTTGTTTGTCTTTGGTAAGCTTATCCATCAAGGTAAGCGTAAGTTTAGAATTGGTATGCGTCCAAATATCGATAATCTGATTATAACGTTCATTATTGGTAATGAACCCCATAGTAAAGTTGGCCATTACTTCTTCCACTTCGGCATTGGCCTCGGCTATCAATTCGTCTTTATTTTCTGGAATGATTACATCACCCATATTGAATGAAAGCCCAGCTCTAAAGGCTGTCATAAAGCCCATTTCTTTAATATCGTCGAGAAATTTCGCAGTTACAGCCGTACCTGTACGTTTCAAAACTTCTCCAATGATGTCTCTGAGGTTTTTCTTAGTAAGTAACTGATTAATAAAACCTATTTCTTCAGGAACAACCTGATTGAATAAGACTCTTCCAACAGTTGTTTCTATAATTGAGGTCTTAGGAGGAGTAGTAGAATGATCCGTAATCCTTACCTTGATGATGGCATGCAAATCAACCTTTTGTTCATTGTAAGCAATTACAACTTCTTCGGGAGAATAAAATAATTTTCCTTCACCTTTTACAGGATGATCGGGTTCCGATTTACGAGGTTTTGTAATATAATACAATCCTAAAACCATGTCTTGGGAGGGAACGGTTATGGGAGCCCCATTTGCAGGGTTGAGTATATT
>DIEY01000089.1:60008-61556 GCA_002418865.1 Bacteroidales bacterium UBA5762
TTTAGAACATTTTCGAGTATATCCCAAACTATAGGATCTTTGCGATCGACGATTTTTTTTGCCGATTTTACAGTTTTTACGATTCCTCTTTCGAGAAGCTTACGAATGATAAATGGTTTAAAAAGCTCACTGGCCATTTCTTTGGGCAATCCACACTCGTTAAGTTTGAGTTCAGGGCCAACAACGATGACAGAACGTCCAGAATAATCAACTCTTTTACCAAGCAAATTTTGACGGAATCGACCTTGTTTGCCTTTCAGGCTATCACTCAGTGATTTCAGTGCACGATTCGATTCGGTCCTCACCGAACTAGCTTTGCGAGAATTATCGAAAAGCGAATCTACGGCTTCTTGCAGCATACGTTTTTCATTACGCAAAATAACGTCAGGCGCCTTAATCTCGATGAGGCGTTTTAAACGATTATTACGGATTATTACACGTCTATACAAATCGTTAAGGTCGGAAGTTGCAAAACGACCACCATCCAAAGGAACCAAGGGTCTTAATTCAGGCGGAATTACTGGAACCACTTTTACCATCATCCATTCTGGACGATTCTCGGTTCTACGGTTAGCCTCACGAAATGCCTCAAAAACCTGTAAGCGTTTTAATATGTCTTGTTTACGTTGTTGAGAAGTTTCTATGCTTGCTTTGTATCTTAATTCGAAAGATTCTTTATCGAGATCTATACGAGACAACAAGTCATACAAGGCTTCACCTCCCATCTTAGCAATAAACTTATCCGGGTGGCTATCATCAAGATTCTGATTATCGGGGGGAAGACTTTCAATAATCTTGAAATAATCTTCTTCAGATAAGAAATCCATATAAGATATGCCCTGATTTGCCATTACCCCAGGATTAATTACTACGTAGTTTTCGTAGTATATAATTGATTCCAGTTTCTTGGTAGGCAATCCCAAAAGGGCACCAATTTTATTGGGAAGGGAACGGAAATACCAGATATGAGCCACAGGCACTACGAGCTGAATATGCCCCATACGTTCACGTCGAACTTTCTTCTCGGTTACTTCTACACCGCAACGATCGCAGACTATACCCTTATATCTGATACGTTTATATTTCCCACAATGACATTCCCAATCCTTTACCGGGCCAAAAATCCGCTCGCAAAATAAACCATCCCTTTCCGGCTTATATGTACGATAATTAATTGTCTCGGGTTTTAAAACTTCTCCGTATGATCTTTCCAGAATAGATTCGGGAGAAGCCAAACTAATCATGATCTGGTTAAAATTGCTGATTGGAGCAGTAGGATCTTTTCTAAAAGCCATATTTAAATTTAATTTTCAGCAAACAAGTTATAATAAATAAAATAAATGAAGTGTACTATCGAATTTATTCGAAAGATATGTTGAGGCCTAAGCCACGCAGTTCATGAACCAATACATTGAATGACTCAGGGACATTGGGAACAGGCATATTTTCACCTTTCACAATAGCTTCGTAAGCTTTGGCACGACCGGTTACATCATCGGATTTAACAGTAAGAATTTCTTGCAATACATTGGCTGCGCCAAAAGCTTC
>DIEY01000089.1:61611-122243 GCA_002418865.1 Bacteroidales bacterium UBA5762
TATGGGCCGATAGAACGGGCATGCATCTTATCGTCAACCAGATGATGTAGTTTGAGCATGTATATGTAACCTACTGTGGCTGGTTGATCAAAACGTTCTCCTGTTCCACCGTCATACAAATACAAGCTTCCATTTTCTGGTAGACCGGCCTTTCGCATGTATTCATTAATTTGATCCAGGGTGGCACCGTCGAAAATAGGCGTTGAAAAACGCAAACCAAGTTCTTTCCCAGCCCATCCTAAAATGGTCTCATAAATCTGTCCAAGATTCATTCGTGATGGTACACCTAAAGGATTCAAAACAATATCCACAGGCGTTCCATCAGGTAAAAATGGCATATCTTCTTCTCTCACTATCTTGGCCACTATTCCCTTATTCCCATGGCGACCAGCCATCTTATCTCCTACCGTTAATTTACGCTTCTTGGCAATGTAAACCTTTGCCATTTGTACTATGCCATTAGGAAGTTCATCTCCAACCGTAGCAACAAACTTCTTACGGTTATATACGCCAAGTATCTCACGATAATGGATATTATAATTATTGATAAGGCCTTTTATGAGTTCGTTCTTTTCCTTATCAAGTGTCCATCGATTAGGATTAACAGTAGTATAATCAATGTCTCTAAGAATTTTCTCTGTGAACTTAGCTTTCTTGGGTATGATTTCTTGCTTGAAGTTATCATAAACACCCTGAGAAACCTTGCCTTCCACCAAAATGAGCAATTTTTCAATCAATTTGGTTTTCAGCTCCAACGAGTTCTTTTTGAAATCCTCTTCGAGTTCTTTGAGCACTTCCTTTTCTTTGCTTTTAGCTTTTTTATCTTTTATGGCACGACTGAAGAGTTTTTTATCAATTACTACTCCATGCATAGAAGGAGGTGCCTTCAGTGAAGCATCTTTTACGTCGCCAGCCTTATCACCAAATATTGCTCTGAGTAGCTTTTCCTCAGGTGTAGGATCGCTCTCACCCTTAGGTGTAATTTTACCAATTAAAATATCTCCTTCATTTACTTCGGCACCTATTCTTACCAACCCATTCTCATCGAGATCTCTTGTAGCTTCACTGCTTACATTGGGAATGTCATTGGTTAATTCTTCTTGTCCGCGCTTTGTATCTCTTACCTCAAGCGTGTATTCCTCTATATGGATAGAGGTAAAAATATCTTCCTTAATTACCTTTTCGGAGATAACAATAGCGTCTTCAAAGTTATAACCCTTCCAAGGCATGAACGCCACCATCAGGTTTCTTCCCAAGGCCAACTCTCCGTTGGCGGTAGCATATCCTTCACATAAAACCTGACCTTTCACTACCCTGTCGCCTTTTCTAACAATAGGCCTCAGATTGATAGTCGTATTTTGATTGGTTCGTTGGAACTTGGCAAGGTAATAGGTTTTTACATCGTCATCAAAACTGATTAGTCTTTCCTTGTCGTCTCTCTCATAACGAATAGTGATACGAGTAGCATCAACATATTCTACCACTCCATTTCCTTCAGCATTAATCAGAACTCTTGAATCTCGTGCTACAAATTCTTCTATACCTGTTCCTACGATAGGAACTTCAGGATTTAACAATGGAACAGCTTGCCGCATCATATTCGATCCCATTAGCGCACGATTGGCATCGTCATGCTCGAGAAAAGGAATGAGCGAAGCAGCAATAGATGCAATTTGATTGGGAGCGCAGTCGATCAGGTCAACTTCTTGAGGGCTTACAATAGGATAATCAGCTAAATATCTTACCTTTATTTTATCAGGGATAAGATTGCCTTCTTCGTCTATGGGCGTATTTGCCTGGGCAATAACCTTTTTTTCTTCCTCCTCGGCACTTAAATAAACCGGAGGTTCATTCATAAGAACCTTACCATTTTCAACCTTAAAGTAGGGAGTTTCTATAAATCCAAGATTATTAATCTTAGCATATACACATAGCGAAGAAATTAGTCCGATATTAGGTCCTTCAGGTGTTTCAATGGTACAGAGGCGTCCATAGTGTGTATAATGAACATCACGTACTTCGAAACCAGCTCTGTCACGGGTTAAACCGCCGGGTCCCAATGCCGAAATTCTTCTTTTATGCGTAAGTTCCGACAAGGGATTGGTTTGATCCATGAACTGTGATAGTTGGTTGGTCCCAAAAAAGGAATTAATAACAGAAGACAGTGTTTTTGCATTAATCAGATCAGTTGGCGTAAACACCTCATTATCCCTTACATTCATTCTTTCACGAATAGTACGTGCCATGCGGGCTAACCCAACCCCAAACTGACCATATAATTGTTCTCCAACAGTACGAACACGCCTATTGCTCAAATGATCGATATCGTCAATTTCGGCTCTATTGTTTACCATGGCCACAATATATCTTATTATGGCAATGATATCTTCTCTAGTAAGCACTTTGACATCTTCGTGAATGTCTAAATTGAGTTTTTTGTTAATGCGGTATCTGCCTACATCTCCCAAGTCGTATCTTTTGTCGGAGAAGAATAATTTTTCTATAATGCCTCTGGCCGTTTCTTCGTCAGGGGGATCGGCACTACGCAATTGCCTGTAAATAAACTCAACTGCTTCTTTTGCCGAATTAGCTGGGTCCTTTTGCAAAGTATTGAAGATAATACTATAATCCATTTGGTCAGGATTCTCCTTATGGATAAGTACCGTTTTAACATCATATTCTAATATCTTATCTATGTGTGATTGTTCAAGAACGGTTTCTCTTTCAATAATAACCTCTGTACGTTCATAAGAAGAAACTTCACCCGTATCTTCGTCAGCAAAATCTTCAATCCATGCTCTCACCACACGTGCTGCAAGTTTTTGTCCTATTAACTTTTTCGCGGTAGCTTTTGTGACTTTAACCTCTTGAAAGAGATCGAAAATAGCCAATATGTCACGGTCGGTTTCGTAACCAATGGCTCTCAGAAGCGTTGTAACCGGTAATTTTTTCTTCCGATCTATATACGCATACAATACATTATTAATATCTGTTGTAAACTCCATCCAAGAACCCTTGAAGGGAATAATACGTGCTGAATAAAGAAGGCTACCATTTGCATGATAGTTTTGTCCGAAGAACACACCCGGAGATCTGTGTAACTGAGAAACCACAACTCTTTCGGCACCATTAATGACGAAAGTTCCCTTTGGAGTCATGTAGGGTATCATCCCCAAATATACATCTTGTATAATGGTTTCAAAATCTTCATGTTCGGGATCGGTACAATATAATTTTAATTTAGCCTTAAGGGGGACACTATAAGTCAAGCCCCTTTCCAAACATTCTTCAATTGAATATCGGGGAGGATCGATAAAATAGTCGAGAAATTCTAAAACAAAATTGTTGCGTGCATCAGAAATAGGGAAATTCTCTGAAAAAACTTTATAAAGCCCCTCATTTACACGATTCTCAGGGATGGTTTCCAACTGGAAAAAATCCTTAAATGATTGCAATTGAATATCGAGAAAGTCGGGGTACTGAATGGTAAGCTTCGTATTTGCGAAGTTAATCCTTTCCATGTTATTATGCGCCAAGGTATTAATTTTTAAATTCAAACGAATAAATCAATAAAGAACAATAGACTTAAAAAAAAAAGATATAAACTACCGTCCTTAACTAAGAAGGACGGTAGTTTTTAGAAGAGTAACAAATGATAAATCTATTTAATTTCAATAACTGCACCCACTTCTTCGAGCGATTTTTTAAGTCCTTCGGCTTCGTCTTTCGAGATGCCTTCTTTTATAGCTTTAGGAGCGGCATCAACCAAGTCTTTAGCTTCTTTAAGGCCTAAACTTGTGAGCTCTTTCACTAATTTTACTACTTTTAGTTTTTCTTTTCCAGCATCCTTTAGAATTACGTCGAAAGCGGTCTTTTCTTCAGCCGCTTCCTGTGCGGTACCTGCCGAAGCATTAGGAGCACTCGCTACTGCCACAGCAGCGGCAGCAGGTTCTATTCCATATTCTTCCTTAAGAATTTTTGCAAGTTCGTTGACTTCTTTAACAGTTAGATTAACCAATTGTTCTGCGAAAGCTTTCAGATCTGCCATTTTGAATTAAGTATTAAGTGTTTTTAAATTTGTTTTCGAAAAATGTATTATAACTTGAATAGGGAACCTCATTTTACTTTTCTGAGAGAGTTTTAACGATTCCAGCAAGCTTTCCTCCACCCGATTGCAAAGCCGAAATTACGTTTCTAGCAGGCGACTGCAACAAACTGATAATATCGCCAATAAGTTCGTTTTTGGTTTTGAGATGTGCTAAAGCATCGAGCTGATCTTCGCCAACATAGAAGGATTCTTCTATATAGGCTCCCTTAAAGAGAGGTTTAGGATTTTTAGTTCTTTGTCGAAAATCCTGAATGAGTTGAGCTGGTGCACTGCCTGTTTCAGAGAAGAAAATAGCAGTATGACCGTTAAGTACATCATACAAGGGACTAAAATCACGCCCGCTACGTTCCATGGCTTTCTTTAACAGGCTATTTTTCACCATTTTTATTCGGATGTTCTGTTTGAAGCACAAACGTCTTAGCTGATTAGTAGTTTCACTACTCAGATCAGAAGCATCAGTAACATAAAAATAGTTACTGCCTTTGATCTGCTGAGCTAATACGTTTATCAATTGATTTTTATCTTCTTTTCTCATTATGCAATTTTTGGCATTTTTAATCGAAAATATTCATCAAACTGTCACAGAGCGGGGATCGATCTGAATACCGGGGCTCATAGTGCTTGATAAATAAATACTTTTAATGTAAGTACCCTTTGCGGCGGCAGGTTTTAATCGAATGATTGCCTGTATAAGTTCTTTTGCATTTTCATAAATTTTGTTTGCATCGAACGATACTTTAGCAATTGGAGCATGAATAATTCCATACTTATCCACTTTGAATTCGATTTTGCCAGCTTTCACTTCTTTAACTGCCGTAGCAATATCCATAGTAACAGTACCAGATTTTGGATTGGGCATCAGGCCACGTGGGCCGAGAATCTTTCCCAAAGCGCCTATTTTAGGCATTACATTGGGCGTTGTAATGACCACGTCAATATCAGTCCAACCGTTTTTTATTTTGTTGATGTAATCATCCAGTCCATAGTAATCAGCGCCGGCTGCTTTAGCTTCTTCTTCTTTATCGGGCGTACATAGCACCAATACGCGCACGGTCTTGCCCGTCCCATGGGGAAGTGTAACCATACCACGCACCATTTGATTGGCTTTACGTGGATCGACGCCTAAACGCACATCCATATCAACCGATGCATCAAAATTAGTATAGCTAATCTTCTTAACCAGCTCGCAGGCTTCGGCCAAAGTATAGACCTTGTTCCTGTTGTATTGTGCTAAGGCTTCTTTACGTTTTCGTGTTAGTTGTGCCATTTTTAAAACTTAATGTTTAATTATTAAGTGCTTTATTGAATAAAGAAAAAAATTATTGAGCAAAAGGAGAATCTCCTGTTATGGAAATCCCAATGCTGCGTGCAGTACCAGCAACCATTTTCATGGCCGATTCAATTGTAAAGCAGTTCAGGTCGGGCATTTTTATCTTGGCAATTTCACGTACCTGATCCCAGGTAACACTACCAACTTTTTTGCGATTGGGCTCTGCCGAGCCTTTCTGAACCTTAGCTGCTTCAAATAATTGAACCACTACTGGAGGCGTCTTGATTACAAAGTCGAAAGTTTTATCCTTATAAACAGTAATGATAACCGGTACGATTTTCCCAGCTACATCCTGAGTACGGGCATTAAATTGCTTGCAAAATTCCATGATGTTCAAACCCTTCGATCCTAATGCAGGACCAATGGGAGGGGAAGGATTTGCAGCTCCTCCTTTGATTTGTAACTTAATGATTCCGGTTACTTCTTTTGCCATTGTAATGAATAATTTTTAAGTGTTTTAAAAGCATGCTTCATGGGCAGGCCATTTGAGGGATTCATCTATTCTTTGGCAACTTGCATAAAACTCAGTTCGAGTGGAGTTTTACGGCCAAAAATCTTCACCATGACCTTTAGCTTCTTCTTCTCTTCATTAATTTCTTCAATCACTCCACTAAAACTGTTGAATGGACCATCTATCACCGTTACGGTTTCTCCCACAATAAATGGGATATTGACTTCCTCACCTGCTTCGGCAAGTTCATCAACTTTACCTAATAAACGGTTCACTTCTGACTTGCGTAAAGGTTGAGGTTTATCTTTTGACCCAAGGAAACCTAATACTCCAGGAATATTCAAAATGATACCTGGAATTTCTCCTGTTAATACGGCTTCAATGAGTATGTAACCCGGGAAATAGTTTCTTTCTTTACAAACTTTCTTCCCATTACGTATTTGATAAACTTTTTCAGTGGGTATGAGCACTTGCGAGATATAATCCTCTAAATGAAGCCTCTTGATTTCATTTTCAAGATATTGCTTCACCTTTTTTTCGCCACCACTGATGGCTCGAATTACATACCATTTCTTTTCTTCACTCATACACACTCCTTTATTTTAGGAATAGATTCGGTAATTCTCTGCGCTTTCGCAAACATCCTCATCTACATAAATAAGCCGTAGAAAAATTTCAAGATATTTTCGAAGGCAATATCTATCAGAAAAACCACAAGGGCTATAATCAGGGAAGCAATAGATACTACCACAGCGCTATTTTGCAATTCACTCCAAGAAGGCCACGTTACTTTGTGCATCAACTCGTCGTAGCTTTCTTTGACGTATCTTACAACTTTATTTGACTTTGCCATAATTTTATGCAAGTTTGCACGGGTGGAGAGACTCGAACTCCCAGCCTATGGTTTTGGAGACCACCACTCTACCAATTGAGCTACACCCGTTCATCTTCTTCTTCACTTATCATAGCCTTTTAAAAAGAAACTATGAATAAGTATTGAGGATTAAAAAATTCGAATTAATCTAAAATTTCAACAACTTGACCTGCACCAACTGTTCTGCCACCTTCACGTATAGCAAAACGAAGGTTAAGGTTCATAGCTATTTCATATATTAAGTTCACTTCGATTTCGAGGTTGTCGCCAGGCATAACCATTTCAACACCATTGGGAAGTACAATTTCACCCGTTACATCAGTGGTACGAAAATAGAACTGGGGCCTGTATTTATTATGAAATGGAGTATGACGTCCTCCTTCTTCTTTCTTAAGGATGTAAACTTGGGCTTTGAAATGTTTATGAGGCTTAATACTTCCAGGTGCAGCAACTACCATGCCACGACGAATTTCATCTTTATCTATGCCTCGAAGTAATAAACCTGCATTATCGCCAGCTTTTCCTTCATCAAGAATTTTACGGAACATTTCTACACCAGTGACTACAGATTTCAGTTTTTCTGCTCCTAACCCAATAATCTCAACAGGATCTCCTGTTCTGATAATTCCGGTTTCAATTCTTCCGGTAGCAACTGTACCACGGCCGGTAATGGAGAAAACGTCTTCTACTGGCATCAGGAATGGTTTTTCCACATCGCGTTGAGGCAAAGGAATCCATTCGTCAACGGCTTTCATGAGTTCCATGACTGATTCAACTCCTTTAGGATCATCGTTCAAAGCACCCAAAGCCGATCCACGAATAATCGGTGTATTGTCACCATCGAAACCGTAAAAATTCAAAAGGTCACGGGTTTCCATTTCAACCAAGTCAAGCAGTTCGGGGTCGTCGACCAAGTCAACCTTATTCATGTAGACAACCAACCGAGGAACTCCAACTTGTCTTGCCAGAAGAATATGTTCACGTGTTTGAGGCATAGGACCATCAGTGGCTGCAACAACCAAAATTGCACCATCCATTTGAGCTGCTCCAGTAATCATATTCTTGATATAGTCGGCATGGCCAGGGCAATCAACATGCGCATAGTGCCGATTGGTAGTTTGGTATTCAATATGAGCTGTATTAATGGTTATACCACGCGCTTTTTCTTCCGGAGCATTATCAATCGAATCGAATGAACGAAATTCGGAAAGACCAGCTTGGGCAAGAACCTTAGTAATAGCGGCTGTTAAAGTGGTTTTACCATGGTCGATATGACCAATTGTTCCAATATTTACATGAGGTTTGGAACGATCGAATTTTTCTTTTGCCATAGAGAAATGTATTAATTGAAAAAGTTATCAAAGATGAATATTGAATAAATCTGGAGCCGATGACGAGAATTGGACTCGTGACCCCTTCCTTACCAAGGAAGTGCTCTACCGCTGAGCTACATCGGCTTTTCAAGGAGCGGAAGACGGGATTCGAACCCGCTACCTAAAGCTTGGAAGGCTTTCGCTCTGCCAAATGAGCTACTTCCGCTTGGTCTTGCAAGGTGGGGAGAGGAGGATTCGAACCTCCGAAGGCATCGCCAACAGATTTACAGTCTGCCCCATTTGACCGCTCTGGTATCTCCCCTCGTTTCAATGCATTCATCAATAGTCTTCTATCTTTGCCAACAAAAAAACAGTCCCAAAAATGGGACTGCAAAAGTAAATCATATTCCGTTACAAACAAAACTTTTTTAATAAAATTTTTAACTTCCCTTAAGTTTAGCCTTGTATTTTTTGAGTTGAATCTTTAGGGCATCAACGGCTTCTCCCGTGGCCTCCTCAAAAGTATTACACTGCTTTCGGGCATATAAATCATTACCCGGAATCTGAAGCCTTATCTCGGCAACTTTATTCTCAGGTGTATCGGTGTTTTCCAATTTTAAAATTACTTCGCTCCCAATAATCCCGTCGAAGTATTGATTTAACTTCCCAACCTTCTCAGTAATAAATGTCTCCAGTTTCTTATCTGTTTTAAAATGTACCGCGTTAATTGTTACATTCATAGTTTACTCCTTTCTTTTAAGCTTTAGGGTGAGATTTTTGATATATTTTCTTTAAAGTTTCGAAGTCAGAATGAGTATAGATTTGAGTAGAAGCTAAGCTCGAATGTCCTAACAATTCTTTGATGGCATTCATATCTGCTCCTGCATTCAACAAATGCGTCGCAAAACTATGCCTAAGAATATGCGGACTCCGCTTCTCCAAAGTGGTTACTTTACTTAAAAATTTATTGACAATTCTATATACTAACAAGGGATACATGATTTGTCCTTTTCGAGTTAAAAATAACCACGAATCGGGTGAATTTTCAAATTTAAAACGCTGACGATAGTCAAGATATTGTTGAAGATGTTCGGCTAATTTCTGCCCCATCGGAATCAACCTCTCCTTGCTTCTTTTCCCCATTACTTTAATATTCATAGCCTCAAAATTTACATCGGCTATCTTTAAATGTATCAGTTCCGACAATCGCATCCCAGTAGCATATAGCATCTCAATGATCGCTTCATCTCTTATGGCTTCGTAATTTTCAATATCTTGGCCATCAGCACTTCCTATGGATTTCATGCTATCTTCGTTCACATAAACCGGAATACGCTGAGGAATTTTTGGCAATGGAATCCCTTGAGCCGGATTGCTCTGAATAACCCCAGCTTTAATTAAGAACTTATAGTATTGACGCAATGAAATGATCTTTCGATGAATGCTTTTGGCTGAATAATGCTTATCCATCAGCCATACTAGATAACTACGTATAATTTCCGTACTTGCCCCATCAATATTGGAATCATCATATTGCAACTGGCAATATAACGCAAACTGCTGTAAATCATATAAATAAGACTTGCAGGTATGTTTAGAGTATCTTTTCTCTTTTTCCAAATATGTTATAAAAGTTTCAATCACTTTGATGATTTACTTAAGTAAAATTACAACAAATCCGGATAGAAAAAAATTTCTATCCGGAAAAGTTTTCATCCTGTATGCTCAGCAATCTCAACTAAGTTCTTGATTCCTGAGTTTCTGAATAAAGATGGCTCGAGTCTTCACTTCGCGTTTTTTGACGGAAGGTTTTGTATATTTCTGGCGTTCACGCAGTTCACGCATTGCGCCGGTTTTTTCGAACTTCCGTTTGAATTTCTTCAACGCTCTGTCGATGTTGTCGCCTTCTTTAACAGGAACAATGATCATAATAAATACCTCGCTTTAAATGATTAGTTAAATAAATAGGGCTGCAAAGTTATACAATTTTTTGAAAAAATTAATGGGGATTAATTTATGGTACATGGTGAATGGTGATTAGAGAATGAGGTGTGTGCTTCGTGGCCAGTGAATAGTGAAATTTAGTTAATCTTTTCTTAATTTTAATTTTCTCATTGAGAGGCTTGGCTTTATGTCTTTTTAAGCTGATGCAAATCGGAGGGTCTCAGGATAAGGAATTCTTTGAATGAAAGCCTACTATATTTCTGAAAAACAATAAGAAAAATAAGTGTAGCGAAAGCATAACTAAGATTAGTAGCCATTGCCGAGCCAATAATGCCATATCGAGGTATCCAGAGCAAGTTAAGGATAATATTCAACACAAGTGAAGGGATAAGCGTTTTAATGCTAAGCATGGGTTTCCCTAAACCCGCGAAATAACTTTCAATAATTCTATAAATCATAAAAATGACAATACCTGGTAATATGGTTTGAACGACCCGAATACTCGGAATGAAGGATTTTCCAAAAATTAACGGAAGTAAAGGAGGAGTAAGTACAACAAGAACCAAAGCCGCAATTAATGATGCAGGTAAACAAAGACGCATCATCAGGGCTGTGGTTCTGGCCATCATTCTTTCATTAGCCGCATTGGCTGTTCGGCTCATTAAAACAACTCCAATAGCGTAGGGCAATAACCATAACTGTTCGGCAACAGAAACTCCAAGAGCATAATAGCCAATTTCAGAAGGTTTGGCTAATTTCTGAAGTAAAAGAATATCCATTTTATAATTTAATTGGAGCATCACGAAAGCCAGAGCAAAACCAAAACCTTTACTAGCGAGGCTTTTGAGGATTTCGGCAGTGAAATGCCATCTAAGAGCATACTGATGGTAAATGCGCAAGAAGAATACGAAAAATAAGGTGGCTGTGGCTAATAAATTGGCTATAAGCGCTCCTGCAATGCCCATTCGAAGAATGCCAACCGTAATAGCCGTCAAAATTAAATTAAGGGTAACTGGAATCCAATAAATTTTATTGGAAGTTTGAATATCTTCTTTGCCAATAAATATTCCCGAGGTATAGATGTTGCCCAGTGCGAATGGAATGATGCACAGCGCCAATAAAATCCAATTCGTTTCAAGCAAGGGATTATTCAAAATGACATAAGCAATAGCCGATACCATGATACCAACCGTAGAAGTCAAACTCAACATGACGTAGATGGATGAAATAGTTTGGCTTTCGTCGAATTTTTTATGGCCTAGATGATATACAGCCGAACGGCTCATGCCCAGTTGCACCAAACCCATTACTACTTGAGGGACAACATATAAGGAAGTATAGAGGCCATATCCTCGGGGTCCAAGAATTCGGGAAAGCAGAATGCTTATACCCAATGTACTGGCCATGGCCAGAATATTGCTGCCCAGCACTCCGCTAATATCTCTAATAAGACTATGTTTTGCCATAAATTGTATGCGAAGATAAGGATTTCGACTCCAGCCCAAGAATATGTAATTTCGCAGCCTGAATTATCAATCTAACAAAGGTGCATATTCCTTTTAACAAACCCTATTTTGGACTGCGAGAAGCTCTTGCTACGCTTAATGTTGCTCTAAGTGGTCAATTTTCAGGAAATGGGAAATACACCCGAAAAAGCCAACTATTTTTCGAGAACAGATTCCATTTTGCAAAGACTTTACTTACCACCTCATGCAGTGATGCTTTGGAAATGGCAGCCATTCTTTCTGAAGTTGGGCCAGGAGATGAAGTCATCATGCCTTCGTTTACATTCCCTTCAACCGCCAATGCGTTTTTACTGAGGGGTGCCAAAATCATCTTTGCCGATACCTTAGCTGATATACCCAACATAGATCCCGAAGCCATAGAAAACCTCATCACGCCAAAAACTCGCGCTATTGTCGTAGTGCATTACTGTGGCATAGCTTGCAACATGGAGGCTATCGAGCGTTTGACAAAAAAATATGGATTACTATTGATCGAAGATGCTGCTCACTCCATCGATTCATATTATAAAGGGAAACCCTTAGGAAGTTTTGGTAATATGGCAGCCTTTTCATTTCACGAAACAAAAAACATCATCTCAGGAGAAGGTGGTATGTTGGTAGTAAACGATGAAAGATTCATCAAACGAGCGGAAATTATATGGGAAAAAGGAACGAATAGAGCTGCCTTCCGACGTAAAGAAGTCAACAAGTATGAATGGGTAGATATTGGTTCTTCATTTTTGCCGGCCGAAATGGTGTCTGCATTTCTTTATGCCCAATTAAGCAAGTTCGAACGCATCCAAAAACTTCGTAAAAAAGTATGGACATTATATTATGAATATCTTGTGCCATTAGAAGAAAAAGGATTTATACGCCTTCCTGTAGTTCCAGAATATGCCAGCGTGAATGGAAATTTTTTTTATTTCAGGGTAAACGACGCTTCGACTCGAGAGGAATTGCTTAAATACTTACAAAACAAAGGCATACATGCCGTATTTCATTATTTACCCCTTCATAAAAGCCCATATTTTGCTACCCGCCATGATGGACGAATTCTACCAAATACCGAGAAATTTTCGGCTACCATTATTCGTCCTCCATTTTATCCCCGACTCTCGAAAAGAAAGATCAAAATTGTTTGCAAAGCTATTTCTGCTTTTTTCCAAGAACACTCCATCGTCAACAAAAACTTTTAACCACCAAATTCAAACTAATATCAATCCATTTGAACATTAATGATAGTATGCTGTTTCAATAAATTTCATGAATGAGAAATCAAACTTGATAACCAAGAACAGCAAGACTTTTGTAAGGGGTTATATGCAGCAACAGTGGTATTAAGTTTTCTTAAATATTTAGTCAACGAACAAAATATAAAATCAATTGTTATACATTTGCACTCTAAAAACTTAAATAGTTTTTAGAGTTTTTGAAGAGATAAAAATGCTGAAGGACAACATTATAAGTAATTCTATCAGGCTATTTAGGAGTATGGGCATACGCACTGTCACCATGGAAATGATAGCAGATGAAATCGGGATTTCGAAACGTACTTTGTATGAACATTTCAAGACGAAGGATGAATTGGTCGAGACCTGTGTACAAGCAGAGTTAAATAGGTTAATAGAAAAAGATACTGCCATCACTCAAAATAGCTCACATATTATTGAAACTTATCTTTTATTTATGCGGAGTCATATTCAGGAATTACGCCAAACCAATTATTTATTTATAAAAGACTTAAGGCAGCTCTATCCGAGCAGTATTTATTGCAAGACAACAGAATTCGAATCGAGAATCAAAGAAGGGATAAAAAATTTTATTGAAAAAGGGAAGGAAGAAAATATTTTTAGGCCCGAAGTTAATGTAGAATTAGCAACCCTCATTTTATTCGAACAATTGCAACTGTTGATGGAGAATGGAGAAAAGATATTTTCAATGCATTATTTTTCACCAGCCGAAGTATTCGAGCATATCTCCATCAATTTCATACGAGGGATGGCCACTAAAGAAGGGATTGACCTCATAGACTATTATTATAGCAAGCATCGTTTAACAGATTAAACCATTTCAAAAAAGAGTATCCAATTGCAAGATTTAAAAAGTAATAATCTTTAAAATATGAAAATCAAATTAAGAATGACATTATTAGGAAGCCTATTCATCAGCTTCTTTTTATTTTGCAGTATAGAAGCAAAAAGCCAGAATGATACTTTGTTTATCACACTTCAACAGGCTGTTGATAGAGCAATAGAGCAAAACCTTATGCAACAGGTTTCAGCACTTGAAATCGAGAGGAAACAAGTTAAGGTTCAGGAATACATGGCGGCCTTATATCCAACCATTCAGGGTAGTGGAAGTTATACGCGGAACATCAAGAAACCCGTTATTTTCATGCCACCCGAATCACCTTTTGGACCTACCCTCGAAATAGGTTCTGACAATGCCTATAATGGCTCATTAAGTTTTTCACTTCCTTTATTTGCCATGAATATTTATGAATCTATTAAATTAGGGAAAAAGGATGTTGAAATGAGTGCAGAAAAAGAAAGGGAAAATCGTATTAATCTGGCTGCTACAGTTAGAAACACTTATTATAATGTACTCTTACTTCAACAAACCGTCGAGGTTTATAAAAGAAGTTACCAGAATGCGACTGAAAATTTAAAAAACATTCAACAAATGCAGGCCAATGGTTTGGTTTCGGAATATGATGCCATAAGAGCAAAGGTTCAGGTAGATAATCTTTATCCCAATCTCTTACAAGCTGAAAATTCATACCAGAATCTCATAAATATATTCAAAATCATTCTAAATATTGAAACTACGACTCCCATAACACTTGATGAAAATGAATTAATAAAAGTTCAACTAGAAGAACTCGATACTATACCATCAAACTGGTATAACGATAATCCAACCTTGAGACAATTCGGTATTAATCGTCAATTATTAGATATTCAAAAGAAAATGATAAGAAACAGTAGCATACCCACGCTGGCAGCTTTTGGCAATTATACTTATCAAACTCAGGCCAATGATTTCAAATTTAGCGATTATCAATGGATTGCCTCCTCTGCGGTGGGTTTACAACTTAATATACCCATTTTTAAAGGTTTTTCTGTGCGCAGGCAGTTAAGCCAGGCTGAAATTGGCTTGCGTCAGCTCGATCTTCAAGAAGCTTATACACGCAATAATCTTGAGGCCCAAATACAAAATGCAAAGAATGCCATTTACACAGCTATAAAGAAGGTAAATGCCGCCTCGGGCAATGTAGAACTTTCACAAAAAGGATATAAGATCGCACAAACACGATATAATACTGGTCAAGCCACACTGGTTGAGCTGAATGATGCCGAAAATGCTATGATGCAAGCCAGACTCAACCTCATTCAAGCTCGTTCGGAATATCTAAATGCCCGTAATGAATATCAAAAGATTATTGGCAAAACAATGTAATTCAACAAGAATCATTTTAAATTAAAACATACATACAACTATGAAAAATAAAAATTTCTTAGCAATAGTGCTGCTTATGAACTTAGCCTTTTTGATTTCATGCAGCAATAGTAAAAGCTCCGAAACTACAGTTCAACAAACTCCTAATGTGGTGACATCCACCGTTGAACTCTCCAGCATCGAGAGGATTATCAGGTATCCTGTTACTATACTTGCCTATAAAGAAAATCATCTTGCTCCAGCTACTGCTGGGAGAGTAGAAAAAATTCTTGTAGATATTGGCGATCCGGTAAAAACCGGGCAGGTAGTGGCCCAACTGGACAGAACAAATTACCAACAAGCTTATATTCAATACCAAAAAATACTTTTAGATTTGATGCGCATGGACTCGCTTCTGAAAGTCGGCGCTAT
The DNA here is from genome assembly GCA_002418865.1 of Bacteroidales bacterium UBA5762. Classification (GTDB taxonomy): domain Bacteria; phylum Bacteroidota; class Bacteroidia; order Bacteroidales; family TTA-H9; genus TTA-H9. The sequence continues at coordinate 77,007 of DIEY01000089.1, forward strand.
TGCTCCTCAACAATACGATCAGGTGAAAATGCAATATGATATTGCCAAGACCAATCTTGAATTTTTGGAAGATAACACTACTTTGAAATCACCCATCGATGGAGAAGTTACGGGTAAATATCTTAACGACGGAGAGATGTTCACCATGAGTCCGGCACCCGGCATCGGTAAACCTGCCATTGTATCAATCATGCAGTTGAACCGATTGAAGATGCTGGTAGGTGTATCCTCGAAGTATCTTCCCAACATTAAAAGAGGTATGAAAGTAGATATAACTTCCGAGATTTATCCTGGGAAAGTTTTTACAGGAAGTATCGACAAAATATATCCGACAGTTGATAATATGAGTAAGACATTTACGGTTGAGGTAATCATCAATAATCAAGGCCACATTCTCAGACCTGGTTTATTTGCCACTGCCTCCATAGATATTGGAAAAGACGAAGCTTTGGTTATACCATCATTTATCATTCAAAAACAATCGGGAACCAACGAACGCTTTGTGTTTATTTATGAAGATGGTAAAGCAATACGTAAGTCGATAGAAGTGGGTGATGTTTTTGATGATAAAGTTGAAATTGTAAGTGGATTGAATCCAGGAGATGAATTAATTATCGAAGGTCAAATGGCTGTAAAAGATGGACAGAGTGTCAATCGTGTGTCGAAGTAAGCATTGACCAGATAAGCTAAACTTTTTAAATAGGAAAAAAATATGAGTATATATAGTGAATCTGTAAGAAAGCCGGTAACCACCATCATGATTTTTGTGGCTGTTATCGTATTGGGAGTATTCTCACTTGTGAATTTACCCATTGATTTAATGCCTGACATGGATATTCCGGCGATGAGTGTAATTACTTTTTACCCAGGAGCCAGTGCAGAAGATATAGAGGTGAATGTGACAAAACCACTTGAAAATCAATTAAATTCACTTCAAAACTTGAAAAAGGTAACTTCTACCAGTAAGGATAATATTTCGTTCATACTAATTGAATTTGAATATGGTACTAACATGGATCAGTCGAGTAATGATGTAAGAGATTTACTTAGTTTGGTAGAGAACACTTTACCCGAAGACGCTGAAAAGCCTACCTTGTTCAAATTCAATTCTTCGATGATACCTGTAGTAATTTACGGGGTTACAGCAAAAGAAAGTTATCCTGCGCTAGAAAAAATCATTGATGAACGAATTACTGAAAGATTAAGTCGTATAGACGGGGTAGGTGCAGTAACCGTAATGGGAAAACCCATACGTATTGTAGATGTGAGGGTTGATCCTCGCAAATTAGATTCTTATGGTCTTACCCTCGAGCAGGTAGGTAATGCGATTGGTGCAGAGAATCTTGCATTACCAGCCGGAAGAATGGAAGTCGGACAAATGGAGTTCCCAATTAGAACCAATGGTGAATTCAAAAACAGCGATGTTGTGAAAGATATTGTGGTTTCGAAATCGAGTGCGGGTTTAGTGTATTTAAGAGATGTTGCCCAAGTTAAGGATACACTTAAACATATTTATGTAGATGAACGCATCGATGGGGAAGTTGGAGTAAGATTGATGGTACAGAAGCAAAGTGGAGCAAATACCGTTCAAATTGCTAATTTGGTGCGTGAAAGAATGGATGAACTCAGCAAGGAACTCCCTAGTGATGTAAAAATAGTAAATATCATCGATACATCCGAATTCATTCAGAGTTCTATCAACAATCTTTCCGAAACTCTTTTATATGCCTTTATTTTTGTTACTTTAGTTGTATTTATTTTCTTGGGCAGATGGCGTTCAACCTTCATCATCCTACTCACTATTCCAGTTTCACTTATCGCAGCATTTATCTTCCTTTACGCCATCGGTGGAACACTGAATATCATTTCACTTTCTGCACTTGCCATTGCCATAGGTATGGTTGTGGATGATGCTATTGTAGTGTTGGAAAACATTACTAAACATATAGAGCGAGGTAGTAATCCTATGGAAGCGGCAGTATTTGCAACAAGAGAAGTAGGTTTAGCCGTTGTAGCAAGTACCTTAGTTATTGTAGCAGTATTTTTCCCATTGACTTTAATGACAGGCCTTACTGGAGTCGTATTCAGACAATTGGGTTGGATAGTCAGCATAACTATCACAATTTCAACATTAGCCGCATTATCGCTAACTCCCATGCTATCTTCTCGTATTTTGAAAAGCAACCTCTATTATAACTACCATCCTAATAAACTTTTAAATGCTGTAACACGATTTTGGGGGAGGTTCGACAATTGGTATGCAAAATCTCTAAGTTATGCCCTTCGACATAAAAAACTTATCCTTTCTGCTGGATTTGTTCTCTTTGTTGGAAGCTTATTCTTACTCAATTTTATTAGGTCCGAATTTATGCCTGAACAAGATAATGGCAGAATAGGTATAAATATTGAAATTCCTCAGGGAGTCAGAATTGATGAATCTAAGAAGCTAGCTCGGGATTTTGAGAATGTTATAAGACAAAAATACCCCGAAATCGAATTAATTTCAACCAGTATCGGCATAGATGAAGAAGGTTCTATGGCCAGTGCCATTCAGAAGGCTGGTTCTTACATTATTACCATGACCATTAGATTAAGTAGTGTAGAAGAACGTTCACGTAGTGTTTTTGAAATAGTCGATAGTTTGCGCAACGATTTAACCAAATATCCCATCATAGCTTCTTCTTATGTTAGTGTTGGTGGTTCAAGAAATCAAATGGCAGCCACAGCTATGGGTGGTGGAGGTAATAATGTAGTGGTAAATATTTTTGGCTACGATATTAATAAAACTAACTATATAGCCGATCAAATCTCAAGCTATATGAAAACACAGCCCGGTTTCAGAGACGTTACCATTTCCCGCGATAAGGACCGCCTCGAAATCCAGGTAATACCCGATCGAACTAAACTGGCCCAATTGGGTATGAATACAGCCATGTTATCGAGCGCTATTAGAAATAGGGTGTTAGGATTTACGGCTACAAAATATAGAGAAGAAGGAAATGAATACGATGTTATTGTTAAATATAACGATGATAACCTGGTTTCGATCGATGATATACGAAATATCACTTTTAGAGGACCCCAGGGCAATTTGGTCAGAGTAAACGACGTAGCCGAAGTTAGGGAGGTTTATACTACACCAAATATCGAACATGAAAATAAAACCCGTGTAGTTAGAGTCGAAGCCTCGCTCAGTGGCACTGACCTTGGAAAAGCTACCAATATGATCAATTCTCGACTGAAGACTCTCGACATCCCTCCTGAGATTTTTGTCGAAATAAGTGGTGCCGCCAAAGATATGGCCGATACTTTTAGAGATTTGGGGCTTTTGTTCATTCTTATCATGGTGCTCACATATATTGTAATGGCCTCTCAGTTTGAGTCGATGCGCGAACCTTTTATTATCATGTTTTCAATACCATTTGCTATTACAGGTGTATTAATCGCATTGGCCATTACAAACACCAGTATCAATATCATTTCGGGTATTGGGATAGTAACGCTAGTCGGAATTGCAGTGAAAAACTCCATCGTATTGGTCGATTTCATCAATTTGCTCGTTAGCAGAGGATATTCCATAAAAGACGCCATTATAGCTGGTGGAAGATCAAGGTTAAGACCTATTCTAATGACTTCATTTACCACCCTTCTGGGTATGCTTCCTCTCGCTATTTCTCAAGGTGAGGGTTCTGAAATCTGGCGTCCATTAGGAATTTCTATTATCGGAGGATTGTTTTTCTCTATGCTTATCTCTCTGATCATCGTGCCAGTAATTTACAGTTTATTTGCTCATGCGAAAAAGAGAAGAGAAGAAAACAATAAAGCCGCCCAGGAATTATTCCTCCCTTCCGAATAAAGTCTAATTTCAGGTGTTGGTGCTTATTTTTCGAGCACTGACACCTTTTCTCATTAAAAAATAAAAAAAATGAAAGCAGTATTTATCGTTTTTAATCAGGCAATTACCGATAAAGTGGAGAATGCCTTAGAATTAGCTCAAATTAAAGGCTTTAGTAAATGGAACGAAATGGCTGGCTCGGGTTCTAATGAAGGTGAGCCTCACTTGGGTTCTCATACTTGGCCGGCCCTAAATTCAGGTATTCTTATCGTTTTAGAAGACGAAAAAGTTAAAACTCTGCTCAATTTAGTCGAACAAATCAATAAAATAGCAGAAACTCAAGGTATACATGCCTTCGTCTGGAATATAGAAACTATGGTTTAGTGGTTTAGTTAACAAATCAAACTAAACTGTATCAACATTCTGACAAACCACCTATAGCTATACATGCTAAGGTGGTTTGTTATATTTTTGAAATTCCATGAGCCGTAAACAGAAGAAACGAAAAATTGCACGCCATTTGGAAATAATGGGCATACATCCTTCAGGAAAAGGTTGGACATTATTTCAAGGGAGGAAGGTTTTTATCCCAAACACCATAACTGGCGAAATCATTTCGGGAGAGATTGTATATGGAGGTTCGGAATTTTTAAGCGGAATTCTAATAGAAATAGAAAAACAGCACCCCTACAGGCGAGAACCTGTTTGTAAACATTTCAAGCTTTGTGGCGGATGTTTATGGCAGCATATTCAATATCCATATCAATTGCAATTGAAAAGTCAAATTCTTGACGAAGCCTTGAATTATAAGGGAATACCCTTTAAAGAAATTAAACCAATAATTCCCTCAGAAAATGAATTCTTTTATAGGAATCAGCTAACATTCTCATTCTCATCACAAAGATGGTTCTATGATGAAGAAGGGAAGATTGATGATGCAAAAGAGCGACTAGCAGTTGGCTTCAATGTTGCACAACTAAGCAATAGAATTGTAGATATTACCGAGTGTTACCTTCAACCAGAACCTTCCGTTTCCATAGCACAACAAGCGAAAAAAATAGCTCAAGACTTAAATATTTCATTTTTTAATTTCAAGAATGGAAGTGGTACGCTCCGTACTCTTGAAATCCTGCAAGATAGTACGCAAAATGTGATAGTAATGATTGGTTTTGCCTCTCAGCCGGATGAAGCAGCTTTTCGTTTTCTCGAACATCTGTTAACAAATATGCCAGGTGTGAAATCGGTATTCTGGAAGGTCTATTCCAATCCTTTCAAGGCTTTTGGTGAAATGGAGGTTCATTGTTTTGATGGCAAAGATCGACTTCTTAGAATAAATAATATCGATGGATTTAGCTTCAGGGTAAGTCCCCAAAGTTTTTTTCAAACCAATCGTTTTATAGCGCCAAAACTTTTCCGTTATGTGATGCAGAAGGCCGAAGTGAAAGCAGATGATACGGTTTATGACTTATATTGTGGAACGGGGATTTTAGGAATTTTTTTGGCAAAACAAGCCAAAAAAGTAATAGGGATAGAGTTTTCACCGGCAGCTGTAGAAGACGCCAAAGAAAATGCCATCCTGAATGGAGTTCATAATTGCACTTTCGTTCAGGGAGATGTATTGTCCACCTTAACTCTTGACTTCATTAAAAAATATGGGCATCCCAATGTGGTCATTCTCGACCCTCCTCGCTCAGGTACACTTATCGAGATAAAAAAAATACTCTTATCCGAATCTCCCGAGAAGATCATTTATGTGAGTTGCAATCCTCAGGCTCTGGCTCGTGACCTTCAAATGCTTATATCAAAATACGAAATTGAAGAAATTCAACCTATCGACATGTTTCCGCAAACCCCTCATATAGAAAGTGTTGTCGTCCTTAATTTAAAAAAATAAAATTCTTCTTCATTGACTTGAGTCTATAGAAATTCTTGCCTCAATTGTGTTTTATCATCAAGGGTTGGGGTAATGGTGCGACGTTGAGCTGCAATGCATCGAAGGATGGGCATTGATAAACATCATACACAGTAACTGAGATAGTTCCGGCCTGATTTGTTGTAAAATATCTTTGGCTACTTCCATCCTGCCATAGATAAGTACGATAACCCTCACCTGCATCAAATGTAATAAATTGACCTTCACAAATTATGGTATCACTTCCAATATCCACAGGGTTCCAGTCAGCAATATCCACTCTCACCGAATCAACCTGAGTCCCCGAGCAAGATGTAGAAGAATAATAAAAAATAAAATTTTCGAGGGGTTCTATTTCTCCATCATACGCTGGAACGATATGGATAAAATTAGAGAGTTCACTGGGTGGGATAAATATACTGTCACTAATAAAATTGCAATCAACTCCGTTGGTAGCTGTGCCCCTTATGCTATCAAATACAAGCCAAACAGTATCGGGCTGCACCATAGGGAGGGAAACCACTAAATCAACAAACGAACAGCCTTCTACTGCCACTGCCTGTCCTGCAGCAGTAGAATATTGTGGGGTAATGGTTATACCTGGACTACTAAAACTACCTGCCTCAAGAAAAACACCTGTATCCAGTGAACTATCCAAGGCATCGGCAATAGCCAATTTGAGGTGATAAGTCTGACAAGGAACTACAACAGCCATTGCCGTAAAAACAACAGTATAAGCATCATATTCTATACTCGTACCCGATTCGCAATTATCAATCAGATATTCACAATTTATACAGGAATTCCCCTTGGGACAATCACCATAATCATTCCCAAAATTGATGTTATACATGCTCACTGCTAAATTAGTACCTGGAATAAGAGCGATGTTTTCGTTATTATAACTTCCTCCCATAGGATTTGGACCGCTAATAAAGAAGGCAAAAATATCATTGTATGAAGTAACATATTGATGATATTCTTCCGATCCAAAGACATATCTAAAAACTATGGTATCATAATATGGAGTGAAATCGAATTCTAGGATACAGGCGTCATTAGTATTCACGCCTGCAAGACTGGTAAGCATAGGATCGCCAGGGTTGCCTGCACCATAACCTGCACTTGAATTATTATTAGGGCCTTGAGCTAAAAGAGCATTCCCACTGGTAAGAACGATTCCACTATCGATGCCAATATCGGGTAAACCTCCATTAAATTTTCCAGCCTGCCAGATATTAGGATTGCTTGACGATTGCAGTCCACTTCCCGTTATATTGCTTATGGTTACTCCTTGCCCCAGCAGCATTTGAACTAACTCATTGGCATTATGTCCCACACTCACTTCTATCTGAGCTTTTGAGTAAATAAAAGTAAAAAAGAATACAGGAAATAAAATAATTTTAGAAAAGGCAGAGGCTTTCACATGAACACATTTTAAATGCAAATATATGTGAAAAGGCTTAAAAATCTTTGCTTTTTAAAACTAAGGAAGATAAATCGATATAGATTATCTCTTTTGGACGATTGCGGCATTCCAGTCGCGAACAATCCGTACTGATTCGAGCAGATAAGGGTCAGTGCGTAAGCCCTTCGTCCATTTTTTCAAAATATTGATTTTAGTAGTATCAGAGCCAATTCTTTGCAAATCAACAGAAAGTGGAGTAGATTTCAGGCTTAAGGTATCTTTCATCAGTTTATCGAAAGCCTTTGATTGTTCAAGGTTTTCATCATTCTGACGTTTAAAATCTTCCATCATCAATGGAATCAGAGTTTTATCTCTACGCGTTTTAATTTGCCTGGCATGTTCATCGAGCATTTGAAAACGTTTGTCATTTTTTATTCTGTCATTGCTTCTCTTTTTCAAACTGGTAAAAAGATATTCATTATTAAACGTAGAATAATTAGCGGCATTCACTTGTGTCCATTCCATAGGATATTTCAGTTCACTTTCTCCTATTTCGAGATAAGTATAAGGATCACTCATAATGATGTCGGGTGTAACACCCTTGAGTTGAGTAGAACCCCCATCGATGCGGTAGAATTTCTGTATTGTAAGTTTAAGTGAGCCGAGGGGTTTTACTTCGTCGAAACCGCGTGCCAAATCATCGAGATTAAAAAATCGTTGAACTGTTCCTTTCCCGAAGGTCTTTGAAGTTCCTGTAATAATAGCTCGATGATAATCTTGTAGTGCTGCAGCTAAAATTTCGGAAGCCGATGCACTTATAGGATTAACCATAATGACTAATGGCCCTTCATAAACGATACCAGGCTGAGGATCTCCATATACTCTTGGGTTACCCATGCGACCTTTTACCTGAACAACTGGTCCCTGATCGATAAAAATACCGGCAATCTCTATAGCATCTTGGAGTGAACCACCTCCATTGCCTCTAAGGTCAATAATAATTCCTTGCACACCAGCATTCTTTAACTTTTCAACTTCCTGAAGCATATCACGTGAAGAGCTTCGACCATTAGGATCCTCAAAATTGGCATAAAAAGAAGGCAAGAAAATATAACCGACTTTGCCTCCAGTAAGCGTATCCTCAACTATAGCCGATTTGGCATAAGTTTCCTCTATAATTACTATATCGCGTTGGATAGCAATTTCCTTTTCTACTCCATTCAATTTCCGTACGGTAAGTTTTACAATAGTGCCCTTTTTCCCTCGGATAAGTTGTACAGCCTTATCTACCCGCCAATCGGTAATATCAACTGGTTCACCACTTTCCTGAGCCACTTTGATAATCTTATCATTCACCTCGAGCTCGCCCTGTTTCCATGCAGGACCTCCTGGTACTATACTTACTACTGTAATATACCCGTCTTTCGATTGCAGTGTAGCTCCAATGCCTTCGAGTTGACCAGAAAATTGAATGTCGAAATCTTCCTTATCCTTGGGAGGAAAATAATTTGTATGTGGATCGAAAACACTGACAAGACAATTTAAATAGTCGGCAAAGCGGTCGGCTTTTTCAAGCTTGTTCATTTCGTGAAACCAATCTGCATATCTTTTATTAATTTTTTCTCTGGCCTCGGTTTCCAATTGATCGAGAGTTTTAGGAGTAAAACTGGTATCGGCACGGGCTATTGCTTTTTCTTGCTGCTCCATTTTATCGGTGAGCCAGTTGAGTACCTCATATTTTAACATTTGCTCCCAGGCCTTTCTCAGCTCCTCATCATTCTTGGGATATTGACGTTTATCAGGATCCATCTCGATATATTCTTCCTCCTCGAAGTTAAAAGGTTGTTTCAAAATATCAGGATAAAAATCCTCAATCTGTTGCAAGCGTTTCTGAAGAATATGATAAGCCAGTTCAAAAAAGTTGGTATTATAATCCTTAAACTCATTATCCAGTTGAAGTTCATATTTTTTCATCTCGGCCATGTCTTCTTCGGTGAAGAATCTTTTTAAAGGATCGAGTTGTTCGATGAATAAATTATAAACTTTCTCCGAATATTCATCGTCAATAGCGACAGGGTTAAAATGGCCTTCTTCTACCGAGCGTTTGAGCAAGTCCATCAAAACAAGATTCTTTTTCTGCTCGTCGACCTGAGCCCTACAACCAGGTAGTATCCAAATAAGTAATACGATTAAAATTACTGATTTAAGGTATTTCATCTTACTAAGAAAAAAAATTGATTAAGAATATCTTCACCAACAAATAAGTCAGTCAGAAGTTTAAAATTTGCAAATGTATAAAGAAAAACGGGATGGCGTTAAAAGTATTACAAAAAGAAATGCTAAAGTTTAGTTAAAAAGCACAAAAAAACCGCCCCTATATAAAAGCAGGGGCGGTAAATTATAGTTCGGATAAAAGAATCCTACCTTTTAATGAATTTGATGTTGGAAATCCCCTCAGGGGTAATAGTTTGCAAATAATAGATTCCTTGAGGCAAATCACTAACATTGATACGTTTTTCAATGCCTTTGTAGAGCAATTGACCTGCAATATTCATAATCCTAATCTCAGTGATTTGATGGTTAGTGATTACATTGATATAATCCTGAGCTGGGTTAGGATAGGTTAACACGGCCAATTTATTCATATCGTTTATGCCTACTGATACCGAAAGAGCACAGGACACATCAACTGAAGGAGAATCGGGGTCATTGCTCAGAATGCGTACAATTCCCTCATAAATACCCAAAGGCTGGTCGGTAGCATCGAAGGTAACATCGAGAGTTTGAGAACCTGAAGGAGCAATAGTTCCAGTAGTAGGAGCTACGCTAAGCCATTGATTGAAAGGTTCGCCCTCGAGATTTGCACGTATATTCCAGTTATAAGGCAGCGAAGGATTACTGCTTAAGTGACTCCAACCAACACCAGTGCTAAGGAAATCGCCGTAAGGATGATTTGGACCGGCATCGGTGCCTGGAATATAAATTCCAGTTGTATTTTGCGTAAATTGATACCCTACCCAAATATCTTCACCTGTAATTAGTACTGGAGTATTCAGAATAATATGTTCCCATCCACCACCCATTGGAGTGAAAGTTTGAGAATAGATAAGAGGGCCGGGCTCGTAGGTTGTTCCCATTCCATAGATTTTCACTGTCATCTCATTACTGCCACTAGGATTCAGATCGTTGATATAAACATCTACCGAAGTAAGTTCCATGCCAGCATAGGGTGAAGTCATAGTATACGGGAACATAGCAGCTACTGTAACGGTTATAGGTGCACTGCTCCAACCTATAGCAGAGGCATTATCTCCGTCATAATGCAATACGACAGTGGCATCGGTGGCAGGAGCCCCTCCATTCAATACAGGGCCAGCAATGGCATTGCTCAATACAGCTGATTGTTGAATTTCGGATACTTTACCAGAGATTTTACCTGAATTTAAAATTACTAATGCATCGAAATTCAAATCGAGCGTACCACTGTTAGTTATGGTAATCTGTTGAGTAATGGTGGTATTGGGTTCCAAATAAGCGTTTAAGGAAGTGGGATTAACTTCGATATTGGCTTCTGGAATTGAACCATAAGCAGCAAAAACAACATCATCGAAGAAATATTTAGGCGTCTCACCTGTTTGGGCACCCGCAAAAAAGTCTACACCTCCAAGTTGGTTAGTTCCAGTAGTAGAACTTGCTTGATAGCTAAAAGGCCATTCGCCCAACAACACATTATTCACCCAAAGTTTAATCCAGTCATTATCGATGTCAATATCATGTTCTACTTTAAACCAAGCAGCCTTAGGATAAGTAAACGTAACGGTGTTGCCTCCGTACTCAAGCGAACCACTGCCATCGGCATTGAAATAAATCTCGAAAGCCCATTCAGTGCCAGGAGACTGGAAGTGTTGAATATTGTAATAACCAGCCTTCTCATTCTCAACATACATATACCATGAAAGGTTGTAATGACCTGTTGTTTTATTGCCAAGCTTTAAAATAAGGTCAGTTGGGCCACCTGTTTCATCTACCCGAGCAGAATTGGCAGGGCTATTGGCAAAAGCATTGTCCACTAAAGCATCTTCACCCGTTCCTGGGGCATTGCTCCAAGTTGTAAACCACTCGGGATCATTTACGGCGACATAACTTCCTACTGTCCAAGCATCGAAGTTTTGGCTGTAAAGAATTGTAGGAGCAACTTCGAATGTAACATCATCAAACCAATATTGTGGAGTTTCACCTGTTTGAGCACCTGCAAAAAAGTCAACCCCTCCCAATTGGTTTGTACCAGTGGTTGAGCTTGCCTGATAACTAAATGGCCACTGATGAACGAGCACTCCGTTGACATAAAGTTTTATCAGGTCGTTATCAATGTCAATTTCATGATACACCTTAAACCAAGTAGCTTTAGGATAGGTAAAGTTAATAGTATTGCCTCCTGCATTAAGAGTACCACTACCATCGGTATTGAAATAAATCTCGAAAGCCCATTCAGTGCCAGGAGATTGAAAGTGCTGGATGTTGTAATAACCAGCTTTGCCATTATCGACAAACATATACCAACCCAAGTTATATGAACCGGCAGTTTTATTCCCCAGTTTTAAAATCAGGTCAGTAGCACCACCAGTTTCGTCAACGAGAACCGATTGAGCTCCTGAGTTAGCATGCGTATTCGAAATGATACCGTCTTCACCCGAACCTGGATTGTTACTCCAGGTAGTCCACCAATCGGGATTTTGAGCTGCAAGATACCCGCCTAAGGTATAAGATTCGAAATCATCGCTATAAGGCGGGGTTTGAGCAAATGCTCCTAAAATCAGGAACATTGCAACGATAAAAGAATACAATTTTTTCATAGTTTTAGATTTTAGTTATACTTATGAATGCGGTTACAAACTTAATATATTTTTTCATATTCCACAAAATATTTAAGAAAATTTTATTTTCTTGCCTATTTTTCATTGAATTTGAAATATTTCCCCTGATAGGTTTGCAAGCTAATCATTTTTTTCTGAATGTCTTGCTGAAATGCATCAGCACGTTCCAAGCCCCAATTGGGGGCAACCACCATAAGTGGAGGAGCTTCGGCTGATAGTCGTTCTACTACCATATCTGGCCTAAGCCTTTCAATAAATCTTATTACAAAATCGGCATATTCATTACGCTCGAAAAGTTTGAAATTATCAGGATGCAAACTATACTCGGCTGCCCAGGCCGTACCTTTTATAATTTGCAGCTGGTGAAGCTTAATGCTAGTTAAAGGTAATTGGGATATTATTTGAGCCTCGTTCAACATCATATCAAGAGTTTCGCCCGGCAGGCCAAAAATAAGATGGCCTCCACTAGGTATTCTTCTCCTCGAAAGAGTTTCTAAGGCTTTTACGGTCTCAGCAAAACTATGTCCGCGGTTGAGCTTCCTTAAAGTCTCATCGTAGCATGATTCTATCCCAATTTCTACTTGTATGTAATTCTTCTTGGATAATTCCGATAAATAATCTAAAGTTTCATCAGGCAGGCAATCGGGTCGAGTAGAAATGACTAGGCCAATCACTTCGGGATGGCTCAATGCTTCGGCATATACCCTCTTTAAATACGACAAAGACCCGTAAGTGTTCGAAAAAGCCTGAAAATATGCCAAATACCGAGTAACCCTTCTGTATCTCCATGAATGAAAAGCTATTCCGTCTGTAATCTGCTGAGTGATACTTTTATCAGGGCGACAATAGGAAGGATTGAAGGCATCATTATTACAATAATAACATCCTCCTATCCCTTTCGTACCATCACGATTAGGGCAAGTAAAACCTGCATCAATAGAAAGTTTTTGAATTCTTCGGCCAAACAGCCTCTTAAAATAAGTCGAATAAGTATAATAGGGTTTTTCGTCGGCCCATGGATATATCATAACCATTTTTTACGAATCCCAGTTTTTCTGACTTCTTGGAATTCATTAGATACAGAAAATAGATTTAGAATAGTTTATTTAGTTGCTGCCTCGAGTTTCTTCATAATGGAAAAAATGAATATACCTGAGAGTACGCAGCAAATGATCAAAATTGACCAGAAGCCCACCAAAGGAAGTTTTTCCCAGAAGGTACCCACTACACCAACCAAAAGGTTTCCGATTGCCGTAGCTGCCAGCCATCCTCCTTGCATTATCCCACTATACTGCGGAGGAGCAACTTTCGAAACAAAAGACAAACCCATTGGGCTGAGGAATAATTCGGCTATAGTAAGTACAAAATAAGTGCTGATGAGCCATGAGGGAGAAACCAGTTTATCGGATATTCCGGAAATCTCGGCAGGGGCGGGTAAGCCAATAGAACCGAACAACATAATGGCATAACCGAGAGCAGCCAAAAACATTCCAATGCCAATTTTTCGCGGCGCAGATGGCTCCTTCCCTTTATTGGCCAGATAACTAAACAGTGCAACCGTTAGTGGTGTAAGAATGATGATAAACATTGGATTGAATTGCTGGAAGATCTGAGGGGTTATTTTGGTCATATTATCAATACCATAAATACTAGTAAAGTAATAACCTGCCAAACCCGCAATGCCTAAAATAACGAGTAAAATTCCGATCTTTCTATTGCGTTGGCTGCCCAGCAATCCTATAGTTGAAAGGTAGATGCCATATAGGAATACAATCAATGACAGCAATGGGAAGAGATTAAACAGCATAGTCCATCCTGCCGGTATAGTGCTCATTGTATAATCACGTGCAAAAAAGGTAAGTGTTAATCCATTCTGATGGAAAGACATCCAGAAGAAGATAACCACGAAGAATACCAGAAATAGAGCAATCATGCGTTCTCTCACTTCTTCTTTTGGCATCATCTTTATCTCTTTGCCTGTTACCTTAGCCTCAGCGATTTCTTGTTTTACCGTTTTGTCAACCGCTTTCCATGTTTTCTTAAAGAGGAGGAAGATTAGAACTGAAATAATCAAACTAATACAAGCTACGCCAAAGGCTAGATTATAAGAGATAGACAGTGATTGACTAACATAATGCTTACCAAAATTTCGGGCAAAATCATCGGGCTTAGGACCACCGCCTAAATTCGGGTCTGTTACATGAACTGCCTGTATTCTTGCTACTACATCAGCTTTAGTTTGAGCCTCTTTCGGATCACGACTCTGCAATAACTCGTATTCATAACTACTGATCATCATGGATGAATCGGTAATCTTACCCGATTGAGTATATTGATAAAGACCTGCGGCTTTTAGTCTAAATAAAGCATTTTCGATATCATCGGTGAAGACTGCTTTATGTTCTTTTTTTGCCTTATTCAAAACGGCTTCAAATTCCCTTTCTGGTAACTTTTGGTCTTCAGGACTCAAATATTCTAAAACAAAAGTTTTTTTATCAATGGCATTTTTTTCGTCATTGAGAATGACATAGTTTTTAGGTACTGAAGCATCATAAGTAAAGTCAGACGATCTCAATACCGTCTTATTGATATAATTTGCTGCACTGGGTGCAAAAAAGGCTCCAATATTAATAAACATATAAAAAATCGAAAAAGCAATATCTCTATTCTTGCCATAGCGTGGATCGTCATAGAGCTTGCCAACGAGAGCCTGTAGGTTTCCTTTAAAAAAACCGGTACCCAGAGAAATAAGAACCAGTGAAAAAATCATCATGGCCATGCCTACCGCATTGCTTTCGAGCGGAATGGCAAGCAACAGATACCCGATAAACATGACCATTATGCCTAAGAGAATCGTTTTCCCATAACCCAGAGCCTTATCTGCTACAACACCTCCTAAAATGGGGAGGAAATAAACTAGAGCCAGAAAGGTTCCATAAATCATGCTAGTTGTAGCCGAAGTTAAACCAAACTTGGCTTGCATATACAAGGTAAGAATAGCCAACATGGTGTAGTAGCCAAAGCGCTCTCCCATGTTGGTGATCGCTAAAACCAATAATCCTTTGGGATGATTTTTAAACATAATCTTTGTTATTTAATGAAACATTCTTTCGCTTTGGCCGCAAATATACATTGTTTTTAAAAATAGAAAAATCAGATCTGCCAAAAAAAGGAGATTTAATCTTCTGAAAATTCTTTGAGCAATTTACGATAGTTCGAAAAGACATTGGCTCTGGAAACAAAACCGATATATTTTCCATCTTTTATCACAGGAATGTTATAATGAGCAGTTTGTTGAAACAATTTAGCTACGTCTTCCATGGTATCATTGGGACTTACTCTCACATCGGGCATAAACATCAAATCTCTTACGAAAATTTTATTATAGAGTTCTTGTTGAAACAAAATATGTCGGATATCATTGATGAAAACTACACCTAGAAAATTATTTTCGTGATCTACGACCGGGAAAACATTACGCTCGGAACTTGCTACTATTTTTACGAAATCTCCCAAGGTTGCATCGGGAGAAACAGTCTTGAAATTAGTTTCGAGCAAATCGGTAACCTTCATCATCGAGAGTACGGCTTTGTCTTTATGATGAGTAATCAATTCACCACGTTCGGCAAGTTTTTTTGTATAGATGGAATGAGGTTCGAAATATTGTATAGTGATGAAAGAAATAGCAGAAGTTAGCATTAAAGGGGTAAGCAACTGATAACCTCCAGTAATTTCGGCAATTAGAAATATAGCCGTAAGAGGAGCGTGCATTACTCCTGCCATCACACCAGCCATTCCCACCAGAACGAAGTTATTTTCGGGCATTCGAATTCCTGTAAGAAGATCGAGTGTACGAGTGAAAAACAAGCCACTCAAGCCTCCCATAAATAGAGAAGGGGCAAAAACTCCACCAATACCACCTGCAGCATTGGTAAGAGCCATAGCTATTACTT
Organism: Bacteroidales bacterium UBA5762; assembly: GCA_002418865.1. GTDB lineage: Bacteria > Bacteroidota > Bacteroidia > Bacteroidales > TTA-H9 > TTA-H9. The sequence goes on from DIEY01000089.1 coordinate 92,989, forward strand.
TTGTTAACATGATGATAAGCAAGATGACAGGAAACATAAAGGACGACATCTGAAGGTTGCCAAATAAACTCTGATTAACCACCTCGGTGCCATGGCCATTGAGCATCAGCATCAAAGCATCATATCCTTCACCATAAAGCGAAGGAAATATATAAATAAAAACTCCCAATATAACCCCTCCTACCAAAAGTCGATGAAAAGGATTACTAATGCGCTTGAGTTTGGATTCCGTATAATCGGAAGCCCTTATAAAATATAAGGAAACAAATCCACAAAACAAGCCTAAAATAGCATAGAATGGCAAACGTGAGAGCTCGAACGAACTTTCGAGGGTAAATGAAAACAATACTTCATCGCCAAGAAAGAAAAAAGAAATGACAGAAGCCGTGATGGCCGATAAGAGAAGAGGAATTAAAGTGGCCATGGTCAAATCAATCATGATGACCTCGATAGTAAAAACAATACCGGCAATGGGAGCCTTAAAAATGCCGGCAATGGCTCCAGCGGCACCACATCCAATAAGTAAAGTTCGATGTTTATATGAAACTTTAGCTATTCGTCCCAAATTACTTCCTATGGAAGCACCTGTGAGCACTATGGGAGCTTCAGCACCCACCGAACCTCCAAAGGCAATGGTTAAAGTGCTGGCTATCATCGAAGAAAAAGTATTATGCGGCTTCAATAAACTGCTATTCCTCGAAATAGCATATAATACCTTGCTTATTCCATGAGATATATCGTCTTTTATAAAATAACGAATGAAAAGTACTGTTAGCAATATCCCTATTAAAGGTAAAAAAAACAAAAGGAAGCTATTACTGCCAAAGCCAAAATCACTCGTAATAAACGCATGCGTATAATAAACAGTATTTTTCAGGATAATAGCACTCAAACCACTCAAAAAGCCTATAATAACCCCCAGAATATTGACCAACCGACGGTCAGAAATTTTTTTTAGCCTCCATTTCTGAAGTGAGTCTCTAAATTGTAAAACATTAACCCTTAAAGGGATGCGTATATTGAGCCCGTATAATTTCAATACATCAGACATCATTCGCTGAGAATAATCCCATTTATCTAATGAGAATTTGATTGCATTTCTATTTGCTACGAAATTCTCAGGGCAAATATAAAAACTTATATTTTGAAATCCTCTTATATTTTATTGAGAAGGCACCTCATTGAAAAACACTAACAGCTCAGAAGTTTTTAAACGCACTTGGAGCCATAGTCTTATTTTATCTTCCTCTTCTTGTGACAATTTTTCTCCTAAGTATCCAACCATTACAACAGTTATTTTCCTAGAAGAGGTGTCTGATTCTATCACATAAGTATCGGCTAATGCACATGACGCAATGTTTTGATTCAAGATTTTTAATTCATCAAGGAGGTCGCGAGCCAACATGGGTCGTTTATTAATACTATCGAGCCGAGTCTTGCTTTTATTTAGTTCGGCTTCGAGTGCATTAATACGTAAAAGCAATTTGGTTCTATCGTCAGTTTCTTGTTCAGGCATTTGGTAAGCAAAGCCTTGGCTTATTTCAATTTTCGCCTTAATGCCGAAATCATTGGCCTTTTGTTGAATAACTCTTTTTGCCTCCTCATCAAGAGCCAATCCTCCATAAGTGAGATTAATAATCTTTTTTCGAGGATCGACCTCTGAATCGAGTAAATAACTCCCCTCAAAAATTCTGACATTATTTATATATTTATTACTACTTTCTATGAATCTTTCCTTTTGTGCAAGCAAATATCCAAAATAAATACTCGGTATAAGCGTCACGGCAATGATAATGTATATATAACGACGTATAATTTTAGCCTTTTCAGGGCTTACATCTTCCCGAATTGGAAACTTTAAAATTCGTGAAATCAATAAAGCGGCAAGAGCAATGAAGACAGTATTGATGGTAAAAAGATATAAAGCACCAAAAAAGAAAGTAGGCTGAAGTGTAGCTAAGCCATAACCAGCAGTACACAGGGGAGGCATTAAAGCTGTGGCAATAGCAACACCTGGAATAACAGTACCCTTTATACGTGAGCTTACGGCTATAATGCCAGCCAACCCCCCAAAAAAAGCAATCAATACATCATAAATAGAGGGGCTTGTGCGAGCTAAAAGTTCTGAATGTGCGGAAGAAAGTGGGCTTATAAAAAAATACAAACCCGAGACTAGTAGACCAGCTAATACAGCAAAACCAAAATTCTTAAGCGATTTACGTAACAAGGCGAAATCGTAAATTGCAATGCTATATCCAATTCCATTGATAGGTCCCATAAGTGGCGAAATTAACATGGCACCAATAATTACTGCCGTACTATTCATGTTTAAACCTACCGAAGCCACCATAATTGCACATGCAAGTATCCATATATTTGTACCACGAAACGTCGCTCCCTTATCTATTTCTTGATGAACAGTTGCATAATCCTCCATGTGTTCCCGTAAATCAAGATATTGAAATATTTTCTCGATGTTCATAATTTTTTTTCACAAAAATATTCTAAAATATACAAAAGCGAAGCGGTCATCTGATATTATACCATCAAAATTTAAGAAGAAATCTATGGGCATCAATTCTATATAAATACTTTGTTGTAATCGAATTAAATACAAAAAGCCGACTAACTAAGCCGGCTTTTTGTTTGAAGCCTAAAATTTAAAGGCTTTTAATCTCAGCGATGAGTTTTTGCAAGGTAATTTTGGCATCTCCAAAAAGCATTCGAGTGCGAGGATGATAAAAAAGATTATTTTCTATAGCGGCATATCCCTTAGCCATAGAACGTTTCATAACGATGACATTTTTTGCTTCCCAAACCCTAACTACAGGCATTCCATAGATGGGACTCGATGGATCTTCTTCGGCTGCAGGATTTACAACATCATTTGCTCCTATCACAATAACAACATCTGTATTGGGCATTTCTTTATTAGCATCTTCAGCTTCGACCAATTTTTCATATGGAACATCTGCCTCAGCCAACAAAACATTCATATGTCCAGGCATACGCCCTGCAACAGGATGGATTCCATATTTAACTTCCACACCTTTGCTGGATAGCAAAACGTCGAGTTCGTGGCAAAGATGTTGAGCCTGAGCTACGGCTAAACCATAACCTGGCACAATATAAACCTTTTGAGAATAACTTAAGAGTATAGCAGCATCACTTAATGTGACTTCTCTAGTGGTTTTATCAATGTCGGCAGCTCCTTCTTTGCTTTTACCTCCAAACGCGCCTATAATCACATTTAAAAGAGATCGATTCATGGCTTTACACATTAAAATAGTAAGAATGGTACCGGCCGAACCAACGAGAATCCCACCAGTGAGCATTGCTCGGTTATCATAAAGAAATCCCCCCATGGCAGCAGCAACCCCAGTAAAAGAGTTTAAAAGGGAAATAACTACTGGCATATCGGCTCCTCCAATAGGCATTACAAAACTGACTCCATAAAACAAAGCCAAAAATGCAAAGATGTAAACCAAACCCATAGAAGGTTTATAGTCGAGTTGAAGGATATAAATAACAAAAATGAGCAATCCAGCCAGAATAATCATGTTCAGATATCTTAGCCAGCTCGCCTTGATGTCACCTATTTTCCCGTCGAGTTTTCCAAATGCAATCATACTGCCTGCAAAAGATACTGAGCCTATCATTAACCCAAGAATTACTGACAGGGTGTAGCCATTCAGCATTCCATGGTATTCGACCAGTTCGGCAGGTACATGGGGAAATTCCATCAGTGAAATCAATGCTGCGCATGCTCCACCCATTCCATTGAACAATGAAACCATTTGGGGCATTGCCGTCATCTTAACTTTTCTGGCAGCTGTCCACCCAATTATACCTCCCAACACAATAGCTAACATAATTAAAGGAATATTTTGAATCCCTTCATAAGTTCCATCATCTTGCTTAACTTTGTGAAACACAATGGTGAACAAAATAGCCAGAAACATGCCCGCGGCAGCCCATAAATTTCCACCTCGGGCTGTAGCGGGACTGCTCAAGCGTTTTAATCCTATGATATACAAAACGGAGGCAATAATATAAGAAATCTCGAGAATCGAAAATTGCTGGGAATAGTCTATGACTTTTGTAATTTGTTCCATGGTTTGCCCCCCTATTTTTTGTCTTTCTTCTTTTTAAACATTTCGAGCATACGGTCAGTGACCACAAAACCACCTACAACATTCAGGGTTCCGAGTATTACGGCAATGAAACCCAGAACCAAGGGAAGAGTCTCGTGAGCATGGCCCATCACTATAATAGAACCAATAATTACCACGCCATGAATAGCGTTTGCGCCCGACATCAAGGGAGTATGCAAAACGGCAGGAACATGCGATATAACTTCAATCCCAAGAAAAATGGAAAGAATGATGATAAAAATCGCATCCTTATATTCATAAATAAATCTTAATACACCATCCATAAAATTTGTTTTTAAGGGTTATTAACTATTGATAAATGATTTCACTCTTTCATGAACAATTTCACCTTCATGGGTAACCACAGTACCTTTCACTATATCATCGTCCCAATTAAGGTTGAGGCCACCATCTTTTGTAATGAGCAATTTGATAAAGTTGATATAATTTTTGCCTAACATACGCGAGGCATCGGTAGGCATTTCGCTCGGGAAAAATGAATGGCCAATGATTTTAACTCCATGGTGCACAATAGTTTTATTGTTTTGAGTTAATTCGCAATTTCCTCCGGTAGAAGCAGCCAAATCGATAATAATGCTACCTGGGCGCATGGCTTCGACGGTTTCGGTTCTGATTAAAAGAGGAGCCCGTTTCCCAGGTATCTGAGCTGTGCCAATAATAACATCTGACTTGATGGCGTGGTCGTGAACAGCTTGTGCTTGACGCTGTTTAAATTCTTCAGTTTGTTCGATAGCATAACCTCCTGCCGATTTATCTTCTATGGCACCTTCTACTTCCACAAATTTTGCACCTAAACCAAGCACTTCTTCTTTGGCTGCCGTTCGAACATCGAAGGCTTCAACTACAGCGCCTAACTTACGCGAAGTAGCTATGGCCTGTAATCCGGCTACTCCAGCCCCCAATATTAAAACTTTCGCCGGTGATATAGTACCTGCTGCTGTCATAAGCATGGGGAAAAACTTTGGCAGTTCGTTGGCAGCCCGCAAAACCGCCTTGTAGCCAGACACTGTGGCCATGGATGAGAGTATATCCATGGCTTGAGCTCTTGTGGTTCGTGGAATAACATCCATGCTAAACGCCGTGACTCCCGTACGCGCAAGAGTCTTTACATAATCTTTCTCATAATAGGGATTTAATGCACCAATGATAACCTTTCCTCTACTTAAAAGTAAAATATCATCCGACGATAAAGCATTGATCATTAATAATACATCAGAAAGCTCGATTACTTCCTTATGTGAAACAATCTTTGCTCCAATAGCTTCATACATAGCATCATCAGCATAAGCATGCATCCCAGCTCCCTGCTCTACTAAAACCTCAACCTGAAGCTTTATTAAAGTGGCAGCCGCCTCGGGTAAGAGCACTACCCTGTTTTCTGGCTGTTGTTCTTTAAGAATTCCTATTCTCATAGAATGAAGTTTTGTTAATGAAACAAAAGTATAGAATTTCATTTTTTGCCAAAACTTAAATCAGGTTGGAATCTAACCTCAACTACGTTCTATTGAATAAACTTTCTTTCTTATAACCTCATTACTATGTAAGCAATATTATTAAAGCAAATTCCATCTATAATTTCATCAATTACTTTCATTGCTTCTTTTAACTATTAACTATTTCATCTACAAAATTTCTACAAAACATTCCACTTCATCCACAAAATTCGCGGGTTTCGAAGACTGAAGCAATGAACCTTCGTGTAAATATTTCCCTTTCCTCAAAAATCAGCAAAACTCGTATGAAAATCCCTTGTTTCAGGTAAATAAACTTTATTAAATAAGAATATTGCGTAAAGCGAAACTACATCATACTGCATTCTACCTATCAATAAGTCATATTATTCTTATATTAAAGATATTTTTTAGGGATATACATTTTAAAATTACCCTCTCGAGAGTTTTTATTGTTATAGCTTAAAATATGAGAGTATTTACATAATTTTGCCAGCCAAATCTGCATGGATGGCCTTTATTTACATCATTCTACTGGCTATCAGCCTCTCGTTCGACACTTTTGCCGTTGCCATTTCTTGCGGATTATGCCTGCCTCAAATTTCTTTCCAAAATGCCATAAAGGTGAGCCTTCCTTTTGCACTCGTACAAGCCATAATGCCGCTCATAGGATGGATTATAGGCGATTCTCTCGAGCAAATCCTCAAAGATTACGATCATTGGATAGCTTTTTCGCTATTATGTTTTTTAGGTGGAAGAATGATTGTTACGAGTTTTAGGAAAGAAAAACCCCTAAAACCTTTCAATCCCATGAGTTTACCAACGATTATGGGGCTTTCGGTAGCCACGAGCATTGATGCACTTTTTGTGGGTTTTAGCATGGCATTGGTTGAAACCAATCTTGCAATCACAGTCATTTCAATAGGTTCGGTTACATTTATTGCAGCTATGCTTGGAATCTTGATAGGTAAAAAAACCGGTCCTCATCTAGGAAAGAAAATGGTGATGGTGGGCGGAATCATTTTGATTGCTATTGGAACTAAAATTCTACTCTCACATATTCTTGTTTAGAATTCTACATTTCAACAGATCATCTAATCTTTTCAATTAAAAAATCAAGGTGCCAGCCGTTGAATAATCCATTGCTTATCAATAAGGGTATATTGCAAACGGTCGTTGAGGCGATTCTCTCTTCCCTGCCAAAATTCGATTATCAGAGGGCAAATGATGAAGCCTCCCCAAAATTCTGGCAAAGGAATTTTATCCGAAAATTGCTGCTGTGCTCTGTAGAAAGCCTCTTCGATGACTTGACGTGATTCAATTACCTGACTCTGAGGAGATATAAAAGAAGCTATTTGACTATCCCGAGGTCGAGAATGAAAGTACACCAAACTTCGAACTTTATCTAATTTTTCCACCTTGCCTTTCACTCTAATCTGACGTTCGGATTTTGGCCAAAAAAATGTCATTGCAACAAAAGGATTATTCTCAATTTCCTTCCCTTTTTGGCTCAAATAATTTGTAAAAAATAAAAATCCTTCGTTTAAAATGCCTTTCAGAAGCACTACCCGCCCTGATGGCATTGATTCACTGCTTACTGTAGATAAAACAAAAGCGCTTGCATCGAATTCTTCGCAAGAAATTGCTTCGTTGAACCAAATCATGAATTGTTCGATAGGATTGGCTTTAACATCTGCTTCGTTCAATTGGCCATTTAAGTATTGCCTCCGCATTGGTCCCAAATCCAATTCCATATAAAACAAGTTTTAACCTACAAACTTCTTTGCCTCAGAAATGTTCAATTCCCTTCATAGATTTTAAGCCATCAATACCATTTATTTCGGCCAATTATGCTTATGGCATATTAAAATTCTAATCGAATTGAAACAAGCATTGCTTCATCATGGCCAAAAAAATCTCTGCAGATCGTCATCAATGATCACTCAAGTGATAATATTAATTTTTTTTGAAAAGCAAGAGTTTGGTAAGTACTTTCTCGACAAAATTCACTAACTTTGGAGCAGAACAAATGATAAAGGAAAATATTATGAAAAAATTTGCAATTTTTCTATCTGGTTGTGGAGTATCAGATGGCGCCGAAATACATGAGGCAGTAATGACGATGTTGGCTATTGATAAATTCGATTGTATATATGACATTTTTGCGCCGGATATCCCACAAGCTCATGTAATCAATCATCTTACAGGAGAAGTAAGCAGTGAAAAACGTAATGTATTGGTTGAGGCTGCGCGAATAGCCAGGGGTAAAATCAAGAACGCATCAGAATTTGATGCTGGAAAATATGATGCATTGATTTTCCCGGGAGGATTTGGTGTGGCAAAAAATTTCTGTACTTATGCTTTCGATGGGATAAAATGTAGTGTGAATCCCGTTGTCGAAAAAGCCATCAAAGACATGCATAAAGCAGGTAAACCCATAGGGGCCATGTGTATCAGTCCGGTATTAATAACGAGAGTTTTAGGGCAAGTTACTACTACTATTGGGACAGATGCTTCCACAGCACGTGATCTTGAAAAAATGGGAGGTCATCACATCGAATCTTCTATAGCAGAAGTAGTTTCAGACAGAGTTAATAAAATCTTTACTACTCCCTGTTATATGTTAAACTCAAGAATCAGTGAGATAGCTCTTGGAGCCGAGAACCTTATTAAAACCATTTTAAACTTTATTCAATAAAAGCTGCCTGAATAATCTGCAATTTATTACCATGCACGAGCATTACAACAGAGTCCCGGAATTCCGGGACTCTTGCTGTACCAAACCAAATGTTTAACCCACTTAGCCAAAGTTACTTAAAAAGTAACTTTAAAATTTTCACTTAAGCCATGTGCCTTTTTTAAACAACTTACAAAATTAAAATATTGATTACCGCATTAGCAAGTGTATTTTTAATGATATACGTAAATAATAATTAAATAAACGCCATATAATATATTTTGAACGTATAAGAAATTTACGAAAACGTACTTTTGGAGGAAGGGAAAACTTTTTACGCGATTGAAATTATCATAAGTTAAGGCACTCCAAAAATAGCTTATCTATCTTTCATGTATTTGATAATCAAAATGTAACAAGAAGATATGGCATTATAAATTTTCAGATAAAGATTCATTCGTATCGTAAGGATTCAATTGGATCGAGTTCGGCTGCACGGTTGGCAGGGAAATATCCCGAAAGGATACCAACGACAAAACATAGGAATACGCCTAAGAAAATCCATATCCATGGAATGATGAATTTAGATCCCACAATCATGGCCACTAAATTACCAACAGCAATACCAAGTATAATCCCAAGCAAACCACCCAATTGGCCAATAACAATTGCTTCGGCCAAAAATTGATTGCGTATGGTTTTTTTATTCGCTCCAATCGCTTTGCGAATGCCAATTTCACGGGTTCGTTCCGTAACCGATACCAGCATGATATTCATCAAACCAATAGCTGCTCCAAATAAAGTAATAAGGCCAATGATAGTAGCGGCGAGGGAAATAAGTCGTGTATTCTCAAGCATCATATTGACAAAAGTATCACTACGAACTATCTCGAAATTATTGTCTTCGGATAGTCTAAGATTACGTATTTGGCGGAAAAAGCCAGTAGCTTCTCCAATTGCAGCATCGAGTTCGGTGGTATTATTAACCCATACATTTATTAAATAAGAAGTATTATTTAATGAATAGCGCTGTCGCACGTTATTAAGAGGCAGATAGATATTTCGATCGCCTGAAAAGCCAAAGCTCGAACCACTTTTAGAGAGCACTCCAACTATTCTGTATTTTCCCGGACCTATTGTAATAATCTCACCTGTAGGGTCGTTTTTTTCTTTAAAAAGGTTTTTAGCAATTTCGTATCCAACAATACATACAAAGCTCCCCGACTGTACCTCATTGCTAGTAAAACTTCTTCCCACCTTGAGTTCTTCACCTGATGTAACCAAATAATTTTCATCTATACCTAATACTCTGAGATTGGGATGAGTTTTTATGTTATTGTATTTGGCGGTTGTATTAAATGAAGCATTCACCGAGATAGAAACCACAGCTGGGTATTCAAATCTTTCCTTGAAATCTACGGCATGAGTGTAGCGAATAGGTTCTCCAATTCTACCTCCTTTCTCGCTTTCGGATTGTATTCTCAAATTTCGTATAGTAAATGTATTAGCACCCATGCGCATAAAATTTTCTTCGTAAAAATTCTTAATAGCATCTATTGACGTCAGAATGCCCACTAAAGCCATTATTCCAAATGCAATAATGCTCATAGTAAGAATAAAGCGAAGAAGATGGCTGTGCATAGATGATAGAGCAAGCCGAATGTTTTCTATGAATACTACATTTTTTAACTGCATGCTTGGGGCGAAATTTTCTCGATTAATTTACTTTCTTGCCGAAGGCTAAATCTCCAGCGTCGCCTAGACCTGGTACAATATAAGCCTGGGCGGTGAGCTCATCATCAACGGCTCCAGTCCATAGGGTATAATTTTCAGGCGGAATTTGCTGCTTCAGATATTCAATCCCTTCTGCACTCGATATAATTGAAACCAAATGAGTATGTATAGGTTTGCCATGATTAAGCAACTCCTTATAGCATAGTACCATGCTCGATCCAGTGGCTAACATCGGGTCACAAAGAATAAGAACTTTCTGTGTTAAATCAGGCGATGAAACATACTCAACATCGATATGGAAGCCTCCATCATGCTCATATTTACGATAAGCAGAAATAAAGGCATTTTCGGCATGATCGAAAACTTGGAGCATTCCATTGTGCATAGACAAACCGGCTCTCAGTATGCTTGCGATAACCAAAGTATCGATTGGAACAGATACTTCGGCAGTCCCTAATACAGTAGTAACTTCTATCGTTTTGTATTTAAGTTTTTTACTAATCTCGTAGGCAAAAACCATCGAGGCTCTTTCCATATTGACACGGAAACGCAAGCTATCGCTTTGTATGGAAGCATCGCGCATTTCATAAATAAACTGATTCAACACCGAATCCTGATTCCCTAAGACAACGACCATAATTGTGGAGTTTGCGGTAAAAGTAACTATTTTTTCACGATGTAATAGGGTTTTATTTCAATCTAACTTCCTTAGCTTTTTGTATAATTTCGAGATTAAATGAGGCAGGCGGTTCAGTTCTACAAGTGGGTAATAATAAGTAGCAGAGCCAAAACTATTGTAAAAACGAGCAAGATTGGGATCGGTACTTCCCTCGAAGTCAAAAATTAAAACATTTTCCATATATCTGGATATTGTATCGTCAATAAGAAAATGCATGGCTCCAGTTTGACGTCCTCCTTCAGTAACTGCCGATAGCAATAAAATGACGCGTTGATGCGAAAAGGCAAAAAAAGCCCCTCCCAACCAACTATTGTTTCGGTCAAAAACACCTCTTGTTAGTCCATATCCTTTATGTATCAATAGATATAATAAATGAGTAAGCTTTTTGTAATCCCCATCCGACCATGCAATATTATGCTTCACATGATTTTCACGAAACATCTTAACGATGAAATCGGGTGGCTGATTTTCTATAACCGTTAAATTTGAATTTTGTGCCTTGTGAATGTTACGACGCGTATTCTCGCTGTAATGTTTTCTGATTTGCTCGATAGATTGTGTGAGTGCAAGTTCTATATTGGGCTTATATTGAACATTGAGGGTAGGAGTGGATTCGAGTTTATTGTGATAATTGAGTTGAATGCGCCCATACTTAATCTGAGAAGGCAATGTTTCGAAAAAGTTTTGAACAATTCGAGGATTAAGCTTAGATATTGAAAAAATTCCGAGTTGCTGAACAAACAAAGGTTGATACAAATAAGCAATCCCAAATTTTCTTCTTACAGGTAAAGGAAATACCGTTTCATACTCACCATCAACGAGAGCTTCCCACCCATAAGCTACAGCATCGAGATACCACGAATACGCATAAATATTCCCATTGAATGCTTTTTGTATGCAAGCATCCCAGCTTTGTTTATTAATTTCATCATTCTTGAGATATCTTATCATATTTTCATAACGGCAAGAGGTCTTTTCCAATATCTTTGCGAAAGAATATATTAGGAAAGAAAATTTTATTTGCCTCTTGATAGGCAATTTGAACAGCCTCTTCTAATGAATTTCCCATTGCGGTAATCGCCAATACGCGACCTCCAGCCGTATAAAGTTTTTCGTGTTCGAGTATGGTTCCAGCATGAAATACGAGAGCATTGGAAAGATTTTCGATCCCTTCGATAGGAAGATGTGTTTTATACTCACTGGGATAACCTCCCGAAGCCAGCATGACTGTAATAGCGGTTTGAGAGGATATTTCGAGATGAAAATCCGATAGTTGGTGATGGGCTGCGGCCAATAAGAGTTCAATAAGATCAGAATGTAAACGTGGCAGTATGACTTCCGCCTCGGGATCACCCAACCTTACATTATACTCCACCACATAAGGATCGCCTTTTACATTCATCAATCCAAAGAAAATAAATCCGAGATAAGGAATTTTTTCCCTATTTAAACCTTCAATGGTTGGTTGTATGACGCGTTGTTCCACTTTTTTCATAAATTCAGGAGTGGCAAAAGAAACCGGCGAAACCGCACCCATTCCGCCAGTATTGGGACCTGTATCTCCCTCTGCTATTCTTTTATAATCTTTGGCTTCTGGCAACATACAATATTCTTTTCCATCGGAGACTACAAAAACCGACAATTCAATGCCGTTTAAAAATTCCTCGATTACTACCTTTTGCGAAGCTTGTCCAAATCTTTCCCATAAAAGCATTTTTTCGAGTTCTTGGGTGGCTTCAGCAAGAGTGGAACAAATCACTACACCTTTGCCAGCTGCCAAGCCGTCGGCCTTTAATACATACGGAGGATCCAAGGATTTTAAATATTGCAATGCTACATTCCATTCATCCTTTTGAAAAGTTTTGTATTGAGCAGTAGGAATATGATTCCTCATCATGAAACTCTTTGCAAAATCTTTCGATGATTCGAGCAGAGCTCCTTTTCGCGATGGCCCAATAATCAATAATTGTTGTAATCGGGAATCAGACTGAAGAAAATCGGTGATTCCGCCCGCCAGTGGAGCCTCTGGTCCAATTACAATTAAATCAACCGAATTTTCAACTATAAAATTGGCAATACTTTTAAAGTCCGTTGCTAAAATAGGGACATTGATACCGCAAAGACTGGTGCCGGGGTTGCCAGGTGCAATATATAAACTTCCGATCATTGAACTTTGAGCAATTTTCCATGCCAAAGCATGTTCTCGGCCCCCCGAACCTATAATCAAAACATTAACCATGAAATTATCCAGTTTGATGAATGGTTTTTAAAATACTTTGCCATAAAAGCTCGGCCGAACGATCCCATGAAAAATTCTTACATCTTATGGCTCCTTTTTCGATGAGCTTGTTACGTAATTGCTCATTGCTGACAAGTTGGTTCATGGCTTCAGCAATTTCTTCGGGACGATTAGGATCGACCAACAAAGCAGCATCACCAGCAATTTCTGGCAGAGCTGTAACATTCGAAGTAATAACAGGGACATTGCACTTCATGGCTTCGAGTAAAGGAACTCCAAAACCCTCAAAAAAAGATACATGGGTTAAGGCAAAAGCTGATGCTATTACTTGCCGATGATCTTCATCGTTTAATCTCCCAGTAAAAACTACATCCTTGCGGTATTTCATTTGCCGATAAACTTTTTCCATAGAAGAATTCCACCATTGCTTCTTCCCTACAATTAACAGTTTCATTTCGCAAGAGGTCTGCTGCCTGAATAAATCGAATGCCTTAAATAGGTTAGTAATATTTTTTCGAGGTTGGATAGAACCAACAAAAATAAAATAAGGTTTCCCATCAGCATACTTTCGTCGAATTTCCTCGATTCTTACAGAATTGAGCGGTTTAAATCCTTCATCAACCCCACTGTAAACCACATCAATTTTGTCACTGGGGATAGAATAACATTGGCTGATATCATTAGCCGAGAATTCTGAAACCGTTGCAATGCGACATGCTTTTCTGGCATAATGTTTAAACAAGGAATGATATAAGAGTCGGTATTCCCATGGCAAATCCTTTGGATGATGCTCAAAATTTAAATCGTGAATAACAGGTAGAGATTTAACTTTAGTCGATAGCGAAAGGAAACCATCGGGAGAAAGAAACAGATCAGGATGATACTTATGTAAAAGTATAGGGATACTTAGCTCGAACCACAGGAATATCAGAACAGGATGCCTTGTAGGAGGTGGAGCCACTATAGGTTTTACATTGGATGAGAAAACAAATTCAGGATAAAAAGGCCTGTCGAATACGAAGATGAATTCATGCTCGGGATGAAGGGCGGTAATACGTTGAAGAGTTTCAAAAATAAACCATCCAATCCCATCGAGTTTATTATATAACAACAATCTTGTATTAACTAAGATACGCAAACGTGATACATTTTTGCAAAAATAGAGAGTTCTATTATTTTAGCCAATTTTCTGATGACGATGCTGGATTTTCTACTTTTGCAGCAATGCAAAAAAAATTTATTTCTAACCTTTGGCTCTTACTTTTTCTTAATCTTCTAATCAAACCTTTCTGGATATTAGGAGTAGATAGAAGCGTTCAGAATCTTGTTGGTTTTGGAGAATATGGCTTTTATACTACTATTTTGAATTTTTCTTTCCTATTCAACATATTGCTCGACTTTGGCATTACAAATTATAACAACAGAAACATTGCACAATACCAACATCTGCTAAGTAAACACTTTTCCAATATTCTGGTGCTGAGGTTTATTCTTGCAGCTATTTACTTTGTTGTGATCATGCTTACCGGAATAATCTTAGGATACGACAAACGACAGATGAACTTATTGGCAATAGTTGGATTCAACCAATTCTTGCTTGCCCTAATCTTATATTTACGAAGTAATATTTCTGGTTTGCTTATGTTTCGTACCGACAGCATTCTCTCGGTACTCGACAGATTTTTGATGATCATTTTTGTGGGTTATTTGTTGCTTAACCAGCATTTTAAATTACATTTCCGCATCGAATGGTTTGTTTATACCCAAACCTTAGCCTATATCATTACTTGTATAATTGCTTTGATAATAGTATGGAAAAAAGCAGGAAAAATTAAACTTCATTGGAATTTCCCCTTTTTAGTGATGATTATCAAGCAGAGTATTCCTTTTGCGATATTGACTTTGTTAATGTCAACTTATAATCGAATCGATCCGGTAATACTTGAAAGGCTCATACCCGATCCTCAGGGCAACTATCAAGTAGGAATATATGCAGCCGCCTATCGTTTGCTCGACGCTTTCAATATGGTGGCCTATCTTTTTTCAGTGTTTCTATTACCTACTTTTGCTGCATTAATCAAACAAAAAGGGAACATACTCCCCTTCATCAAGTTCTCATTTTCTACCTTATTTGTATTTTCAATTCTGATAGCCTTTACTGCACTTTATTATTCATCTGAGCTAATGACCTTGATGTATCCTCAGCACTCCGACGAAAGTTCGATTGAATTCCAAACACGGCTGAATCAATCTTCACTTGTATTTACGCTCTTGATGTTTGCTTTCATTTCTATATCTTCATCTTACGTTTTTGGAACTTTATTGACAGCCAACGGGAATTTAAAACATTTAAACATCATTGCAGCAATGTGTGTAGTTATAAATCTTTCCATTAATTTATTACTGATTCCTCATATTATGGCAACGGGTTCGGCCATTGCAAGCCTTTCAGCACAAACCTTTTCAACAATGGCACAAATAGTTGTGGTAATCAAAATTTTCAAGATAAAAACAGATAAACGTTATTTAAGCGCACTGCTTATTTTTACAATTATCGCACTTTTATCGGGTTTCATTATCAAACAATTAGGGATTTCATGGATTCAAGGAATATGTATTATATGGATCATTGGCTTGATTTCGGCAATAAGCCTAAAACTGATTAATGTGAATTTGCTGGTGAAAACACTCACTGAAAAGTCAGATAATATATAAGTGTTGATATGTTATTTGGATTTTACACTTTTTTCTATCTTTGAACCCTAAAATATTTTGCCAATTTTAGGCCAACATGACTGAAGATACAACAAGAGTAAAAGAAGAATACAGTTCTGAAAAATTATTACTATTTATAAGTGTGTGGGGAAAGCCATTAATTATAATAGCCATTATTGCGTTTTTAGCTTCGGTAATATTTTCTTCATCCTACTTTATAAAACCCAAGTACAAATCAACTTTGATCATGTATCCGGTTTCCACTAGCAGTATTTCAAAAGCTTTACTTTCTAGCACTTATGGTGTGCAGCAGGATGTGCTCGAATTTGGAGCCGAAGAACAAGCCGAACAAATGTTACAGATTCTCAACTCCAATTTGATTCGAGACAGAATCATTGCCAAATACGATTTAGCCAATCATTATGGCATTAAACCCAACGAAAAATACAGGCTTACTAAACTCTACAAGGAATACGAGAACAATATTACTTTTCGAAGGACGGAAAACATGGCCATTAAGGTTTCCGTTCTCGATCATGATCCACAGATAGCTGCTGATATAGCTAATGATATTGCCGACTTGTTCGACAGCACCAAAACTGCTATGCAGCGCGAAAGAGCCTTGAAAGCCTTTCATATTGTAGAAGGAGAATATCTAAAAAAACAAGCCGAAATTCAGCAAATGGAAGATTCTCTGGTTAAACTCAGAGAATTAGGGATTTTTGATTACGAATCACAAACCGAGATGATTAATCAGCAATTAGCTGTAGAAATTGCCAAAGGAAATAAGCGAGGAATTGAGGCTCTTCAGGCTCAACTCGATATTCTTGCACGCTACGGCGGGGCTTATGTATCCATACGCAATCAACTCGAATTCGAAAAAAAACAATTGAGCGACCTTAAGGCAAAATACGAAGAAGCCCGGGTTGATGCTTTCGAATCCCTTCCACAAAAATTCGTTGTTACTACTGCCTATAAAGCTGAAAAAAAATCATATCCCATTCGCTGGCTTATCGTTACAATCACCGTCCTTTCTTCTCTGTTCCTCGCAATTATCGTTATTATTATCATAGAAAATTTTTCATCCTTTAAGACGAAAAAAAAAATTTTAAACCCGTTAACACCTTCCCCTTAAATTTTAATGCTAATCTACACAATAAAACTCAAAATCTTTACATTAATTTAAAAAATCTTCTGCCTGAACCAATTACCTTTAACTTGCTTACCATGGAAAATTATTTTAGGAACATTAAATTGATTGAAATTCTGACCAAATGGAAATGGCATCTAATTATATTAGTAGTTGCTACTATTGTGCTTTCGGGAATCTTCTCAGGGCCATCTTTCATCAAACCAAGATATAAATCCTCAGCCGTATTGTATCCCTCCAATATCAGGGAATATTCGGATGAAAGCCTCACTGAGCAGATGTTGCAGATTATGCAATCCACCGATATACGCGACAGTTTGATTCAAGAATTCAACCTTATTGAGCATTATAAGATCGACACGACCAAGAAATATTGGAGGTCGAATCTATACTGGAACTATAGCCGCAACGTCAAAATAAACAAGACTCAATACGAAGCAGTTCTTATCGAGGTTTTCGATTTTGATCCCTACCAAGCAAGAGATATGGTGAATGCTATCATTAATATTTATAACCATAAAATTGCCAGCCTGCACAATGAAAAATTCAACGAAGTCGTCGCGATGTACGAACGTTATCTTGTTCGTAAATCGCATGAACTCGATTCTCTAAAAGCTCTGCTGCGCGATTTAGGAGTTAACTACAACCTTCTCGACTATAGCTTTCAAACTCAGCAGGTTGTAAAGGGTTATCTGGGAACAACCGATAACGGTGGGGGAAGAATTAATTCGAACGAGGTGCAACGTATTCGTAAAAACATGGAAGAGAAAGGAGGAGATTTAATTATGCTTCAAGAATTAATCAGACAAGAAGCCGCAAATTATGCAGTAATTAAAAGGGATTATGACCGAGCCTACATGGATCACGACCGTAGATTTACCTATTCGAATATCATTTCCGCCCCCCAAGTGCCCGATAAAAAAGCAACTCCCGTCAGATGGATCATTGTACTGGTTTCTACTTTAAGCGTTTTGCTTTTATCTATTTTAGTAATTGGCATTATTGAAAATACTCGCCTCAAAAAGGAGAATGTCTGAGCATGTCAGTTTCTTTTCATAAGATACATACCATCGAAAAATACAAGATAAAGTGGTTATACCTCGTTATGACCGCTTTCATCATTTTAAATTCTTATCTTATTTCGAAAAATACTTATTGGGCTATTGCCATTCCTGTTGTTCTCGCTTTGGCTCTTCTTTTTGTTTTTGCTTTCGACGTCGTTATTTTGTTAGTTGCTGCAGCAACCCCTTTATCAGTGGTATTACGCGATATGGACATAGGGATTAGCCTTTCTATTCCATCAGAAATTCTACTTATTGGATTACTTCTCTTTTTTATAGTAAAACTATTTTACGATCGTGATATCGACTTTTCATTCTTTCGACATCCTTTAAGCATTCTCATTATCATTCATTTAGCTTGGATGTTCCTTACCTGCATAACAAGCGAATTACCTCTGGTTTCGTTTAAATATCTGCTTTCACAGATGTGGTTCATCATACCTATTTATTTTATGGGTATCCTCTATTTTAAACACGACAAAAACATTCGAAGATTCCTGAGAGCGTACATTGCTTCCCTTCTCATTGTCATCGTCTATACAACTATTCGTCATGCAAAAGTAGGTTTCGACGAAGAAATCGGACATTGGGTGATGTATCCTTTTTACAACGATCATACGGCTTATGGGGCCATTACTTCTTTATTAATACCTGTGAGTATAGCTCTTTCATTCGACAAGAGCCATGGGCGTTTTTGGCAATGGTTTGCCATTATTTCTACTATCTTACTTTCTATCGGCTTATATCTTTCATTTAGCCGTGCAGCATGGATTGGGTTCTTAGGTGGTGCCATTGTATTTATTCTGGTATTATTGAAAATACCTTTTCGCTGGATATTAACCACCCTGGTCATCGTCATTGGAGTCTTTTTTGCATTTCAGCAACAAATCATCGATCGCCTCGAAAAAAACAAACAAGAGTCTTCGGCCAACTTTGTAGAACATGTGAAATCCATATCCAATATCCGTACAGATGCTTCTAACCTAGAACGCATCAATCGTTGGCAAGCAGCTATTCGTTTATTTAAAGAACGTCCCATAGTTGGTTGGGGACCAGGAACTTATCAATTTACTTATGCTCCTTATCAACTCTCTAAAGAGAAAACGATTATTTCGACCAACGCCGGTGATAAAGGCAGTTCTCACAGTGAATATATCGGGCCCCTCGCCGAAAGAGGACTACCTGGAACTTTGATTATTATCCTATTGTTCTCTTTTTCTATTTACTATGGGTTTAGAGTTTACTACAAGGCAACTTCTCGCCATCACCGCCAATTGGCCATCGGTCTTATCATTGGCCTCATCACTTATTATATTCATGGCTTCATGAATAATTTCCTGGATACTGACAAATTAAGCGTTCCGTTTTGGGCATTCTATGCCATGATCGTAGCCCTCGATTTATATTATACCAAGTCAGAAAAATTATCCTTACCTAATGCCTCATCAGATACCCAAGACCTAAAAAGTCCTTTGTGAAAATTTTCTTCTCAAAATCTTCTATGCCAATAAAAAAAACCATTATATTATTTTTAATTGCTTTTGCCTTCTCTGCATGCAGAATGAGCTACTCTTTTACTGGTGCTTCTATACCACCCCAAGCTAAAACTATCAGCATTGATTATTTCCCCAATCAGGCTTCTATAGTTATACCTACTCTTAGCCAAACCTTGACCGAAACCTTGAGAGATCGTTTTACTTCACAAACGCCCTTGCAATTGGTTCAAAGAAACGGAGATCTGAACATCGAAGGAAACATAATTAGTTATACTACTCAGCCTGTTGCTATACAAAGTACCGAACAAGCTGCTTTTAACCGATTGACTATCAGCGTTCGGGTCAAATTCACCAATAAATATGATGAAAAGCAGAACTTCGAACAAACTTTTACACGTTTCGAAGATTATCCTTTTACAGCCAACCTAAACGCGATTCAAGATAATTTGATTCAACTCATAGTCGAAGCACTTGTAGATGATATCTTCAATAAAGCCGTAGTGAATTGGTAAACCATATCCTATGACCCGCTCAGAATTCATAGAATACCTTCATACTCCCGAAAAAATAAGCTTATCGAATATAAATGAGCTTTCAGAACTAACGGGTCTTTATCCCTATTGTCAAACGGCTCAAATGCTGCTGATTGCTTCGCTTAAAGCAAAAAACGACCTTCGTTATTACAACCGATTAAAAGTATCGGCTGCCTATGCCAACGACCGTTCAGTGTTAAGAAGACTTATCTCCATCATCGAATCCTCCTTACCTTCACCTTTTGAACCCAACTTAAATGAAGGCCAGCTTGCAGGAATGAATCCTTTACTTAATCAGGAGAAGGCCAATCCAAACCTTTTACATCAAGCGTCCCCATTAGAAGGAGAAACTTTGCAACCATTCCTTACTGCCGACGATAAAAAACAAGCTCTTTTGGCAAGTATCGAACGCAAACTCGAGGAAATTAGACAATCTAAATTACAAGCCAATAAGCTTGCCAGTGAAGCATTAAGTTATGGCGAAAAATCTCAACCTTATCCACCTGCATCAACCTCCAATTCACCTTTTCTTTCTGAAGAATTACAATCAAATATTAGCCAAGGATTGACCAACGAAAATGAAGAAGAGGAAAGCCTCCAAACTCATCCTTATTCTTCTACAGAGGACGATAAGGAAAGGATATTATCGCAAGATAAAGGATTACAAACGAAAATGGAGCTTATAGATCGGTTTATTCGTGAACAACCCCATATTGAACGCAAACGGACTGGCTTTTTCAATCCCGATGATCTGTCGGAAAAAAGCAATACATATTCAGAAGACATTGTTAGCGAAACTCTTGCAAAAATCTATCTTCAACAAGGGAAAAAAGAAAAGGCTATTGAAATTTATCAAAAACTGAATTTGCTATATCCCGAAAAAAGTGCTTATTTTGCAAACCAGATTCAAAACCTTGAAAAAGATTAAATAATGGGCACTTATATCGTAGTTGCTGTACTTATCCTGATTGTTTGTTTGCTTTTAACACTGGTTGTTTTGGTACAAAACAGTAAGGGAGGAGGTTTAGCCTCTAATTTTGCTGGATCAAATCAATATTTAGGTGTACGACGTACGACCGATTTTATTGAAAAGAGTACATGGACGCTTGCTGTAGCTTTATTAGTGCTTAGTCTTTTCTCTGTTGCTGTAATTCCTCGAAATGTACAGAGCAAGAGCACTGAAAACATAACATCTGAAGCATTGAAAGCTCAGCAAGAGGCTGCCAAAAAACAAATCGATTATCAACCAGCACCAGGAATGGAAAATTTCAACCAGCCCGAACAACCTGAAGAAGAATAAAAATTATTTGAGGAGCTTTAGAAAAGTGTCAAACTGTCATTTAAGTCTGACACTTTTTTTGTTTCACACAGAAATATAAATTGCTAAAAGATAATGATTTAAAAGAATAAACGATTGATCTAGTATTTCACTAAATGGTCCTTAAGCGATAAAATCCCCATGGCATAAAATTTGACTTCTGGGGCAACAGGAATTTAAAAAACACGAAAGTATTATGGCAAAAATTAATTTAAAACCTTTAGCAGACAGAGTGCTGGTAGAACCAGCAGAAGCCGAACAAAAGACAGCAGGTGGGATAATTATACCCGATACTGCCAAGGAAAAACCACAAAAAGGAACTGTAGTTGCCGTTGGCAATGGTAAAAAAGACGAACCTCTTACTGTAAAAGTAGGTGACGAAGTCTTATACGGTAAGTATGCAGGCACCGAAATCAATATTGATGGGAAAGATTATCTGATTATGAGAGAATCAGATATTTTGGCTATTCTTTGATGAAAACTCATAACAATAAATTTTAACAAATTAATCATTAAATTCATTTAAAATATGGCAGCAAAAGAAATCGTATATGGCTTTGAAGCACGCGAGGCATTAAAAAGAGGTGTAAACGCTCTTGCCGACGCAGTGAAAGTTACTCTTGGTCCTAAAGGACGCAATGTAGTGCTTGAAAAGTCGTTTGGAGCCCCAGTCATTACAAAGGACGGGGTAACAGTAGCTAAGGAAATTGAATTACAAGACAAGGTTGAGAATATGGGAGCTCAAATGGTGAAAGAAGTTGCTTCCAAAACCAACGAAAATGCAGGAGATGGAACCACTACTGCCACTCTTTTGGCACAAGCTATTTATGTGAACGGCTTGAAAAATGTGACTGCAGGTTCCAATCCCATGGACATAAAACGCGGTATTGACAAAGCCGTAGCAGAAGTAATAAAATCTCTCCAACGCCAAACTCGACAAATTGGAGACAGTCTCGAAAAAATTGAGCAAGTTGCAGCCATTTCGGCCAATAATGACCTTTCCATAGGTAAACTCATTGCCGAAGCGATGAGTAAAGTAGGCAAAGAGGGAGTTATTACCATCGAAGAAGCTAAAGGAATAGAAACCAGTGTCAAAGTAGTAGAAGGAATGCAATTTGACCGTGGTTACATTTCTCCGTATTTTGTTACTAATACGGAAAAAATGGAGGTGGATTATGAAAATCCATGGATACTGATCTATGACAAGAAGATTAGTGCCATGAAAGACTTCCTGCCTATCCTGGAAAAAGTAATTCAAACAGGCCGTCCATTACTAGTAATTGCCGAAGATTTAGAAGGCGAAGCCTTAGCAACTTTAGTAGTTAACCGTTTGAGGGGCACTCTGAAGGTAGTTGCTGTTAAAGCTCCTGGTTTTGGCGATCGCAGAAAAGAAATGCTAGAAGACATTGCGATCTTGACAGGAGGAACCGTAATTAGCGAAGAAAAAGGCTATAAGCTTGAAGATGCCGATTTGTCTTATTTAGGACAGGCAGCTCGTATTAGCATTGATAAAGATAACACCACTATTGTAAGCGGCGCAGGGGAAAAGAAACAAATTGAAGCACGTATCAATCAAATAAAGGCTCAGATAAAAACCACCACAAGCGATTACGATAAAGAAAAACTTCAGGAACGTCTTGCCAAACTGGCAGGAGGTGTAGCTGTAATCCAGGTGGGTGCAGCCAGCGAAGTTGAAATGAAAGAACGCAAAGACCGCTTTGATGATGCTTTGCATGCCACAAGAGCTGCTATAGAGGAAGGAATCGTGCCAGGTGGTGGTGTAGCTTTCATACGTGCTATCGAAGACATCCGCGACCTGAAAGGAGAAAATGAAGACGAAAACGTTGGAATAAAAATCATTATCCGCGCTCTTGAAGAGCCTTTGCGCCAAATCATCGAAAATGCTGGCCTCGAAGGTTCTGTGGTCGTTCAAAAAGTTCGTGAGGGCAAGAATGATTTTGGCTATAACGTTCGTTCTGAGCAGTATGAAAACCTCATGGAAACGGGCGTAATCGATCCAACTAAAGTAGCCCGCATTGCCCTCCAAAATGCTGCCTCTATCGCCGGAATGCTTCTTACTACCGAATGTGTAGTTTCTGAAATAAAAGAAGAAAAACCTGCACAAATGGGCGGTGGTATGCCTGGCGGTATGGGTGATATGTACTAATCGTTAATTGTTCACTATCTTATAACTGCTCTTTCGCTACGCGCAAAAGAGCAGTTTTTTTTATCCATTGGCATACCTTTTAACAATTATTCATTCCCCTCATGGCTTGATAGCTGTGACAATGCTTGTAAAAACAGAAATCCTGTTGTTGCTTTATGAAATTTCCTTCCCTTTATTTAAACATGGATGTGTAATTTTACAGAATTATCCTTATAAGGCGGATGGAACCTCATTATATTGCACTCATCATCTTTATACTTACTTATATCGGCATTATTTTTACACGTTTGCCGGGAGTAAATATCGACAGACCTTCAGCAGCCTTCTTTGGCGCAATTGCCATGATTCTCTTTGGCATCCTGAGCTTCGACGAAGCCATATCGGCCATCGATTTCAATACCATCGGATTGTTATTGGGTATGATGATTATCATTGCTACCCTTCAGTTAGATGGCTTTTTCGCTTTCCTTGCCTCCCAAACAATTAGAATCGCCCAAACTCCCTTAAAATTACTCATCGCCATCACGCTGTTTACAGGTATAACAAGTGCTTTTTTAGTAAACGATGCTGTTGTTCTGTTTATCACCCCATTAATTATCAGCTTGTGCAAAAGTGGCCAGCTTAACCCTATCCCTTTTCTCATCGCCGAAATATTAGCAGCTAACACTGGGAGTTTGATGACCATGACAGGTAACCCACAAAATATGCTTATCGGTATTAACTCTGGAATCCCTTATGCCGAATTCTTGCTTCGCCTCATACCAATTTCACTATTAGGCCTTGTTATTATTATATTGGTTATCAGATTATTATACAATAAAACCTTTTCACAAAAAAATAATCTCACTTTCGATAAAAATGCATTCCAATATAATTTTCGTTCAATGCAATGGTCAGTCATTATTCTGGCTGGTGTTGTTATAATGTTTTTCATTCATCATCTAATTCATCTCAGTATTCCATTGATATCATTAATTGGAGCAGCACTAATCTTGATTTTTGGGAAAGTCAAACCATCCAAAGTGATAAAACAAATTGACTGGGTTCTTCTACTTTTCTTTGCTTCTTTATTCGTTGTAGTTCATGGAGTAGAAAAAGTAGGCCTTTTCGATCGGGTTATCACGGCGAATCTACTTTTAGGAAACGCTAAAAGCTTAGCCTTCATCCATGTTATCAGTTTATTTCTCTCACAGTTAATCAGCAATGTGCCTTTGACAGTAATAATGCTGCCTTTGATGAAAACTGCCGGTAACGAAATTTTGTGGCTTGGGCTGGCTTCGGCTACTACCTTGGCTGGGAATGCTACTATCATTGGTGCAATGGCTAACCTTATCGTAATAGAATCAGCCCAAAACAAAGGTATTAAAATATCATTCATGGATTTCTTTAAACCTGGTATTATAGTTAGCCTATCCACTTTGCTGATCTCACTATTGATTTTAATAGCTCAACTTTAATAGCCCACATTTTCTCTTATTACTAATTTTGTAGATTGTAGCAAAAAGAAGACCTCATAAAGTCATTAAGTTAATGAGAAAATTAAGCAGAATATGTTTATATCTAATGTTGGCTCTCATTGCCGTTTTGTTAATCATTATGGCATGGTATTATGCAAGTTGCCCGGTTTATACCTTTTCTCCTCCAAGCTCATTTAAAGGTGACAGTTTATATAACCCCTATACGAATATTTTAGGGAAAACATGGTGGAAGGGCAATTTTCAGGTTCAGTCCAGAGCCTGGGGAGGGATTACTTCAGGGAGAGGCAACTCTAATGAGAGCATTCAAGAGATTTATACTAGTTTATCTTACGACATCATTGTTATTTCCGATTACCAAAAAATTAATCGTTTCGGAATTCAAAAACCATCCTATATTCCAACCTACGAACATGGTTATGGAATTCATAAAACACATCAAATCTGCTTGGGTAGCAAAAGGGTTCTTTGGCGCGATTACCCAATATATCAAAGCCTGAACCATAAACAACACATCTTGCATTGCCTTGGCAGCCAAAACGAAATCGTCGTAATTGCCCATCCCGATTTAAGAGATGGATACCTAAAAGAAGAAATGAAATATTTATCGGGTTATCAATTGATGGAGGTATTTAATCGGGCGAGAACCAGCCTTGCTCATTGGGACAGCGCCCTCAGTTCGGGTTACCCTGCTTTCCTTCTTGCTAACGACGATGCGCACAATGTAAACAATCCCTATGAAATTGGTAGATTTGCTACTTTTATACAGACAGATACCCTGGATGCCCGACATATACTGGAAGCATTGAAAAAAGGCAGAGCTTATGGCATAAGAATAGCCTATAAGGAAGGCGAGACCTTAAAAGAAAAACAACAACATGCTCTCGAATTGCCTTCTTTAGAAGAAGTAGCCCTTTCTAACGATACCTTAAAAATAAAAGTATCAACATTTGCATCGGAATTTAGGTTTATAGGTCAAAACGGAAAAATTCTCCAAAATGTAAAAGAAACCAATGCAGCTTACTACATAATAAAACCCACCGATACCTATATTCGGACCGAAATAAGCTTCCCTTCTCAGGATATAATCTTCTTAAATCCTGTTTTTCGTTATCATGGTGGCACGATTGCCTGGCCCATTCGTTATGCTATCAACCAACACGCCAGCCTTACACATTATATATTATGGGGATGTGGAGGGTTTATTCTTGTTTTTATTGGAGGATTCTTAATCAGGAAACATCATTTCAAGTAAACACATGAAAAACAATGAACGAAATATACTTTTCTTTTTGATAGGGAGTTCATTTCTAATAAGATTTTTACTCTCGTTCTGGTTAGAACTTGGCAATGACGAAGTGTATTACTATACCTATGCACTTTATCCTGCTTGGTCATATTTCGACCACCCTCCCATGGTGGGATGGTTTATTCGAGTTTTTTCGTTCAATCTTTTGCTGCAGGGTGAATGGGCAGTACGATTAACTTCGGTAGTTCTGGGAACATTCAATACTTATCTAATTTATGTAATTGGTAAATCATTGAAGGACAAAGAATCAGGCCTATATGCTGCCCTCCTTTATACATCTTCTATCTATTGTTTTGTTATTTCAGGTTTATTCATTCTGCCCGATACCCCTCAAAGCACTTTTTGGCTGCTGGCAGTCTTTGCCTTTCTTAAGAGTATTACATCATCCGAACTGAACAAATCCTCTCGTTCATGGCTGCTAGCGGCAGGCATATTCACAGGAATGGCCTTGCTTTCCAAATATACTTCGGCCTTCTTATGGGTAGGTGCAGTAACTTATATCCTTTTCTTCAACCGCAAATGGCTGAAATCGAAAGAATTATATATCTCCATCCTCATCTCAGCCTTATTTTTTTTACCAGTAATCCTCTGGAACATTCAAAACGATTGGATCAGCTTCACTTACCATGGAGAAAGAGTCGATTTCTCGAAAGGAAGATTTCGTATTGATTATTTGATGAGCGAATTGGGAGGGCAATTCCTCTATAATAATCCATTCGTTGTAATAACAGTATTTATGGCTGCTATCAGTTTCTTGAAAGGCAAACATTTTCTAAACAAGTCTGATGGCAATTTTTTACTTTTAATCTCATTCCCTATCATTTTTACATTTATTTTGGTTTCAACCTTCAGGGCGACACTACCTCACTGGAGTGGGCCAGGATATTATGCACTTATCCTGATGGGTGGATGCTGGCTGGCATGGAAGCGCAAAACGAGAGGGCTAAAAAAAATTCCATTCCATCTTCGGATAGCACTATCTTTTTTGATATTGGTTTTGATAGTAGGAGTTGCTCAGATTCAATTTGGTTTATTAATAAAACCCGACGTACAAAAAGGCATTTTCAGAGGAAAAAAAGATTTCTCACTCGATATGTACGGTTGGAGACAATTAGGGGAAAGCTTTTCTGATATTAAACAAAGAGATGAAAAACTTAGAAAAATAGAACCTAATGCACCTATCATCAGCTTTCGATGGTTCCCAGCTGCCAACCTCGACTACTACGCGGCCCAGCCTAATCAAACTTATGTTTTAGCCATGGGCAATCTCGAACGAATTCATCATTACGCATGGATAAACCACTACCGCGGTGGTTTTCATCAAGGAATGGATGCATGGTACATAGTTTCAGGAAGAGACTATAAAGACCCCTCACAACTTTGCGAAGACTGCTGGTCATCTATAATCCCAACAGATACTTTGCCCATTATTCGAAACCATGACACTGCGATGTATTTTCTAATATATCACTTGAAAAATCTAAAAGTATTGCCACCTGATCCACTCACAACCCTAAAAAATTAGACTTTATTCCCCCCTGCGGGAATAACTTCCAGATGGTTTATCTGTCGTAAAATGTAAGTTTCATGGTTTTGGCATGAACGATAAGCAAGTTGTTAATAAATTTATCGCTGTGGAGAAAGTTTACACTACCGATAAGACTTTCCTATTTTGGTTCAACAACGTCAGCTTCTTCACTGGTTTTCAATTCTTTACGCAAATGCCACGCCATATACAATTCAGAAATGCCATAAAGCATCAGCAATATTCCTAAAAAGATAAGAATAGCCTCGGCACCCTTAAATGGATTATTCAGCATGATGATACCCGCAATAATAACGATAATAGAAACAACAAAATAAAACCATGAAAACCCATATCGGCCTCTAACGCTTAATCCGATAACTAATTGAAATGCACCTATAAGCAGAAGACCGATTCCAAGAATGATAACGAAGACCTCTACTATTTTTGTAGGAAAAGCAATAAATAATATCCCAACAATTAAATTGAATACCGTTTGAAATATCAGAATATTTTTGGCCCCCTGACTTTTTTCTCTAAGAGCAAAAATTAAGGAGACAAGACCTCCAATTAAAATACATAGGCCGGCAAAAAAGATAATGCCTTCGAGTGTTAGTCCTGGAATAAAAGTAGCCAAACCACCTATTATTATAGCGATTAGGCCTCTTATTAACGCACTGTGCGAACTAGTAATGCTTTTGTTTTTCATAAGTCTATGTTTTTAAGTTTGAAGCGAAGGTAAACAAAATCTGCCAAAAAATAAAAACTAGTAGGCCTGGTTAAAGATATTAATTTCTATAATAATTCATAAGTAATTATACATCAATTAAATGGCTCAAAATTTATCATCTTTATGAGGCTAACTATTATAAAAATATCTTTCCATTTTCTTTACTCAAAATTTTCTCACCATCATAAATATAATGCCATGAGGGAATTTATTATCTATTAATAATTAGACTAAATATAAATTACGGCTTAATGGTCAAAAATTAGGCTAGAAACTTCTACAAGCCTTATTATTGATAGCTTTGAAGCAAATCAAAGGTTATGAATAAAAAAAGTGCTTTCACTGTAACAGCTCAATTACCAAGAAAAATGGCTTTGTAAAAGGAGTTCAACTATACAAATGCTATGCTTGTGGCAAGCAGTTTTTAGGGGGATATCGGATAAATAAAGCACAGCTTTGGGATGAGTATGTCAATGGCAAACAAACCTACGCACAACTTTCGAAAAGGTATAATTGCTCGATAAAAACAATACAACGAAGCATAGACAAGCACTCTGTCAGCCTTGCAAAGCCTCAAAGACGTGCGGTTATTGTTCTAATGGATACAACATACTGGGGCAGGAACTTTGGGGTAATGCTGTTCAAGGATGCTATCACAAAAGAGAACCTGCTTAAGTACTACGTTAGGCACGAGGCCAATGCCTTATATGTTAGGGGCATACAAGAGTTACAGCAGCGAGGGTTTTCTATTATGGCCATAGTGTGCGATGGCCGCAAAGGGCTAATTCAAAGTTTCCCAGGGCTTCCTGTGCAAATGTGCC
>DIEY01000006.1 GCA_002418865.1 Bacteroidales bacterium UBA5762
GGTTGGGTTTGTTGAGGATTTGGAGGATCGTTTCGGTTACCTGACCGATGGTTACTTCATGACCTGTTCCTAAATTAAACTCTTGACCGAGCAAGTTTTGAGTATTGAGTTTTGAGGGTTGAGGATTAGCTCCTCGTTGCACTTCGGAGTCCTGTGGTAGGATTGAGTGTTGAAGGTTTAGGGAAAAAATAATCGCTTACAAATAGCATGACTTCTTAAAACCATTGCATTCTGTTCATCTCCATCCTCAAATGATTTCCAAAGAATATTTGATATCATATCAATAAATTTTAAATTATCACAATGATCACTAGGAATTCTCTGCTCAATTATTTCTGTCTTAGAACTTAATTCAAACCAAAGCTTAGTTTGTAAATAATCGATCATACTATTTCCACTCTTTACTTTGATATTTCTAGGATCAGGAATTATTGTTACGATATCTTCATTTTTTATTTGATCAAGCAATAACAGGCTCAGCATAAAATTGTAGATTTTGTTTCCATCTTTTCTTATATGTGGAGCAACATTCATTTTATTTACAGAAATGGAATAGATTTTAATATCCTGGTGCTTATTCAATAAATTTATTACTTTCTCTGTAAAGAAAGTTTTTTGTCCATCATGTAATTGAGAACCTTTAATTTCGATTTTTGTGGAAATTGAAAACTTATTATAAAGTTCTCTAACTATCCTTCTAGGATATTGTTTTTTATTATTTGGAACTGCTAAACAGGAGATGGTTAGGTAGCGACTAGAACCACCACTTCTATATGGCTTGGAAAAATTCCAGCCAAGGTCCCCGCTTTCATCGATGTATATTATCATAATTAAAAAGCGGACCCTGAGATCGGCATATTTACAATATGCTTATGATACCTTTTAGGCGTCACGATTAGTCAGGATTTACCCGCTACATCTATTATACAACAAATGTCAAGATATTAAATGGAAAATTTAATCGAAGTGGGAGTTGCAAGGAAAGTTTTTTGACCACATAGGTTACCCACATGTAGTGATTTTAAACGAGGGCTGGAGATTGGGGTTACGAGTGGAGGAGGGCAAAGCATTCGAAGAGCATGAATGCTATGCCCTTACGGGGGGGAGGTTATTTGTTAAGAAAATCTTGCCAATCGACTGGGAAGCCGTAATTTTCAAGCGAGAAGGATGGATTCTGAGAAGTTCTTTTAGACAGGTTATTTATGAATTTTTCACGAAGTGCGTTTCCTGATAAGCGATGCAAAATCAGGACGTAGGAAAATAATTCATCATTTTTGTCTTTGTCCCAATTGAAATCAGGCATCAGTCTTGGTCTGGGATTATGTTTTCGTTTGTATAAATAGCCAAAATGTGCACAAATATTACGAAGAACGCTTAATGCATGAAACCAATTTTCCAAGAAATCTTCATTCAATCCGTTGAAATATGTATAAGCAATACGCTTTTGATCTGGCGTTTTCAGCGAGCTAAACAACTTAGACGTTTGATTGAAAGAAAAGAACTCCACAATTACCCAAATTGGAAATTTCCCAGCATATTTTTTATTGTGGTGAAGCACAACTGGATCATTTCTTCTATTTTGAAGATCGTTGCTTATGCTTTTAAATAACTTTTCATAATAGTTTTTAGTATTGAAGATACTGCGGTCATAAAAAACATCAGATCCGTATTGGATTGCCAAATAATATGCAAGACAACTTCTTAGTTTTATTTCTAAAGGTTCCAATAAAAGTGACAATTCTCTTCGAAACCAAGAATCATTTGTATTGGCATTGATGATGTCTATGAAATTTGTGCCTGGTAGAAAATTATCACAATTGGGTTGCATGAATTTATGGAAATAAATGTTCAGATGATAATAGTGGTTTTGTTGTAAGTAAGCAGCAGCAAGTGATTGATCATCGATGAGCATCCCTCTCGATTGGAGTAATGCCAGTTGCTGGGTGATAGTGATTGGTGGTTTAAGAACGGGACTTTCAGGTAAGGAAGTAGTGAAGGTGTTCATTGAGGATCCTTAATAAAATGACCAGCCTCGGTCCGCTGCCTTTCGGCTCGCGTGGCTGGTACTGTTAAAAATATTATATACGGGAAGTGGAAATTGTCAAGTTCAGCCATTGGTATAGTTACAATACATATTAATTACCCATTATTTTTAAGTCCATCATTTATAATTTCTTCCCAAGGCATTCTACCTAATTGGATTGAATCCAATGCATATAACAAAAAGCAGATACCGGTCGCAAATGCGATATTTTGGGCTGGCATTACTTCAACAGATGTTGTGGAATTTGGAACAAAAAATGGAGCATGTATGATCGGCTTGTTATCTTGGGTTGATACACAAGGTAAGATGAGGTTGCTCTCGCCGGCTATTATGAGATCCGGAAAAGGTGTTTTATTTCCCAAACATGAACCGACTAAAGATTCTGTTGCTGCTTTAGAAGACAATAATTCTGAACCGGGTGTATTCCTTACCTGTAAAGAAAAAATAGCCCCAAAAACTGGATTCATGTAAGCCGGCCAATCTGGTCTTGGTGATGGAGGTAAGTTGCTTCGGAAATAGGGATGAATATCTTGTTCAGTTCTTGCTTCCCTTTGGTTACAAAGTTTCTTTACGGCTGATACTTGGGAGCTTGCTTTTAATAAACTTTGGTAATCATTCTCTTTTCCGTGAATATGTAAGGTGTATTTAGCTTCGACGTAGGCATATACGGCTTCAATCGGGATATCCTGTTTGCGGTCAAAACTTTCATTGGGAAAAATTCTTAAAGTCGGTAAACGAAAACTATCATAGATTATAATGTCATCTCCAGCTGAATTTCCTTCTTTACTGACGACATGACCGCGACTTATTCCATACTTACTTGGGAGAATTTCACGCAGAATAGAACAAAGAGCGATTTCGAATTCATCCCCTTTATCAAAATTGTAATGGGTTGAAATTTGATCAAATCGAGATTTTATGGCCTGAGATAATTTTTTTAAATAATCGTTATAGATCATTGATCCTCCGAAAAATAAGCATTCGTTCGTAGATAGAATGATTGTAGCATTAATAGAAAATAAATTCTAGTAGTCAGTCATAATGGTTAAGATGGAATAATTCTTGCAACCAAGGTAGGCGAGGAGA
>DIEY01000001.1:0-7698 GCA_002418865.1 Bacteroidales bacterium UBA5762
AATTGCGTTTTTTGAGAGAATATCCCGTGAAGACTATTGAATTGGGAGCTCAGTCTTTCGATGATCATGTTTTACGAAAAAGTGGAAGAGGACATACATCGAACGATATCTACAAGGCTTCTTATCTCATAAGAAATTTTGGTTTTGAGCTTGGGTTACAAATGATGACTGGGCTTCCGGGTGATACTGCCAAAGGAGCCTTATTTACGGCAGAAGAAATCATTCGAATGGGTGCTGGTTGCACACGTATATATCCTTGTTTGGTCATAAAGGACACAGCTCTCGAATCGTTGTATCGACGGGGACTTTATCAGCCTCAATCTTTGGAGGAGGCAGTTAGGCTTGCTGCTCAACTTATTATAAAGTTTGAAGAAGCCTCGGTTAAAATTCTCAAAGTTGGGCTTCATCCTGCTGAAGGTTTTATATCTGGTAACACGCTGATTGCAGGGCCCTTTCATCCTGCATTCCGAGAGATGGCCGAAACCCTCATCTGGAAGAAAATTCTTGAGGACAACATTTCGTACGATTCCTCAAGTACTCATCTTACCATTACTACTTCTCCTCAACAAATGGCTAAAGCAGCCGGTTTTAAAGCTTACAATCATAAGTGGCTCAATAAGAGTTTCAAGCATGTTCGTTTTATTACTGATCCTTTACTTAAAAACCGTGAATACTCCATTAGCTATCATTGATTATCGTTTACCGGTCGAAGTAAAGGAAAATTTGCGGAAAGTTGCCGATGTGATCGAACTTTCTGCTTTGCCAGGAGTTTATGATGCTATATCGAGCCATCCTGATATTTTTTTCTGCAAGATGGATGAAATTCTGATTGTTGCACCTTTGGTCTCAGATGAATTATTTAAAAAATTCTGCGAGAATAATGTTCGCGTTGAAAGAGGGAATAAAAACCCTAACATTACATATCCTGCTTCTGCACGCTATAACTGTGTGATTACATCAAATTTGCTGATACATTGCCTCAATATTACTGATGAGATGATACTGTTACAAGCCAAACACAAGAGGTTTATTCACGTAAAACAAGGTTATACGCGCTGCAATATCATTCCTTTAGGGGATAAAAATTTCATAACAAGTGATAAAGGAATACAGCGAACACTTCAACAGAATGGGTTGAATGTATTCTATTTCGATCCTCGAGGAATTTTTCTTCAAGGTATGAAACATGGTTTTATTGGAGGTTGCGCGGGTATTCTGGGTAAAGAAGTATTTTTTACGGGCAACATTATGCTTTATCCGGAGGGAGAAAAGATGAATCAATTTATACTCTATTCGGGATATCGAAGTCACTGCCTAGCCTCTGGGCCTCTTTGGGATGGTGGAAGTATAATTTTCTTGAATAAAACCTAACGAAAGTCTTGCTATGATTCTTTTACTTGATAAATTTCCCTCAGTTAGAATCTATGTTGCCTTCTCATCTTTTTGATTGAATAAAAGAAGTGGGAAGATTCATCTCAAGTTGGGATCGAGTTTTTTCAAGGCAAGCCATGCCATTAAAGCCGGACCTGTAAGCAAACAATTTTCATCTACATCGAAGTGAGCACTGTGCAAGGAGGCAAATGGTAAATTCGAGTGAGCAACGCCCAGCCTATAAAAACATCCAGGCACTTTTTGGGCATAATAGGCAAAATCTTCGGCTGTCATCCTCTGGTCGAGTTCCACTACGTTTTCATTACCCAAAAATTCTTTGGCAGACTGTATGGCCTCTCTGGTCAATGATTCATCATTTTGTAGGTTGGGATATCCGTGGTCGATAAATATTTCACAATTGGCCCCGAAGGCATTAGCCGTACTGGTTACAACATTCTCGATTCGTGAATGCATTTCGTGGCGCCAGGTTTCGTCGAAGGTTCGCAAAGTGCCTTCCAGACGAGCTTCGTCGGGAATGATATTGGTTTGACCATTAGCGATGAATTTTCCAAAAGAAAGCACTGTGGGTAAAGTAGGATCAGTTTCACGGCTTATTAATTGTTGGAGTGCCAACAGAATTTGTGCACCTATAACCACAGGATCGATATTTTGATGAGGTGTAGCTGCATGTCCGCCTTTCCCTTTCACGGTAATATAAATTTCGTCGCTCGAAGCCATATATTTCCCTGGCCTGAATCCAACTTTTCCAGGAGGCAGTGCAGGACAAACATGCTGCCCGAAGATGGCCAAAGGTTCTGGATTTTTCAAAATGCCTTCTCCAATCATTTGGATGGCCCCACCGGGATATTTTTCTTCCGAAGGCTGAAATATGCATTTGATCATACCTGAATATTCACCCGATAATTGTTGCAAAATCTTGATGGTACCGAGTAATGAACTTACGTGTACATCGTGTCCACAAGCATGCATTACGCCAGGGTTTTTCGAACGATATTCTACCTCATTTTGTTCGTCTATGGGTAGAGCATCCATGTCGGCACGTAAGGCTATACAAGCATTTCCTGGAGTTTTCCCTCTTACTTGGGCCATAATTCCTGTACCTGCTATTCCTGTGAGATGATCTATTCCCCATTCATTCAAGGTCTGACTAATGAAGGCAGAAGTTTGAAATTCCTCGCCCGAAAGTTCCGGATACTGATGTAGATGTCTTCTTATCTGAATAAGAAAGGGATACATGTTTTCAGATATTTCTTTTATTTTACTGGCTATAGTTTTCATGTTTCGATTTTTTATAGAAACGACTGCATATCACATAATTTTCGGTAAAAATTTCCCTGAGCATATAAACTTTCATGTTTCCCTTTTTCTACTATTTCTCCCTGATGGAGCACTATGATCATATCCGCATAGCGTATGGTTGAAAGACGATGGGCAATTACAATAGAAGTACGGTTTTGCATCAGTTTATCGAGAGCTTGTTGAACCAGTCGTTCACTTTCCGTATCGAGAGCTGATGTGGCTTCATCGAGGATAAGAATAGGAGGATTCTTTAAAACAGCTCTGGCAATGCTCAGGCGCTGCCGTTGCCCACCAGAGAGTTTTGTCCCACGGTCGCCAATCAATGTGTGATAACCCTCAGGCAACTGCATGATGAATTCATGGGCATTAGCTATTTTTGCCGCCATTTCTACCTCATCTTGGCTTACATTCTTCATCCCAAGTGCAATATTATTGAAAACCGTGTCATTGAATAATATGGTTTCCTGACTCACAATTCCCATCAAGCCACGCAAGTCATCTATACGATAATTGCGGATATCTATGTTATCCAAAAGAATGCAGCCTTCAGTACAATCGTAAAATCGAGGTAAAAGATCTACCAATGTTGATTTTCCACTTCCTGATTGCCCAACTATAGCAACGCTTTGTCCTTTCTCAATAATTAAGTTGATATGGCTTAAAACCAATTCTTTTTCGTAACGGAAGGAAACGTTTCGATATTCGATTCTTTGTTCGAAAGATTTCTTAGGAAGCGCATCGGGTTTTTCAACAATTACCTCTTCTGCGTTCAATATTTGGTTGATTCTTTCCACCGAAGCAGCACCTTTTTGAATATTGTAAAAGGCTTGCACAATAGATTTTGCTGGAGGAATAAGTTGAGTAAAAATCCCAATATATACCAGAAATACTTCGGCCGTAATAGATGAGTTCTGAGAGAGAATGAGTCTTCCACCAAAAAGTAAGACGACCACCACTACTACTATACCCAGAAATTCGCTCAGGGGAGAAGCCAAATCACGCTTGCGATATAATCGAGTCATCGTGCGAGTGTAAGCACGGTTTTCTTTCTTAAAATGTTCATTCGATTCATCTATTGCATTGAAAGCCTTTATAATACGAATTCCCGACAGGGTTTCTTCTATAAGTGACATAAGATAGCCCATCTTTTTCTGACTTTTCTGAGAGGTTCGTTTTAAGCTTTTCCCAACCTGAGCAATTAAAAAACCACTAATGGGAAGCAAAACCAATACGAAACCCGTCAAAATGGGTTGTATAAAAAAAAGCGTGATCAAATAGGTAATAATAGTAATCGGATCGCGAAACATCATTTCGAGCGAACTCATAATCGACCATTCTACTTCCTGAACATCTCCACCCATTCTGGCCATTAAATCACCCTTGCGCTGCTGAGTATAGAACGATAAGGGAAGAATTAAGGCTTTGTAATATAACGCATTGCGTAGGTCTTTTACCACTCCATTGCGAACTGTGGCTAAAAAGAACATTGCTAAATAACGAAACAGATTTTTTAAAAAGTATAAAACTACTATGAGGATGGAAATATAAAAAAGGGCCCTTATCTCGCCCTGAATCTCGATCATTTGGCTTGTACTGCCATAAAAAAATTGCTTGAGCGAATCTATATCTTGAATACTGTGCCAATCGGGATTGAAATCAACACCTGGCACCAGCCTTTTAGTCCTATCGAAAATGATCTGTAATACGGGGATGAATAGGGCAAATGACACAAGACTAAAGATTACCGATAAAAGATTAAAGATGATGTTAAGCAAAGCCGACCCCCAATAAGGAATTGCATAACGAAGAACTTTAAGGCTTTTCAACATTGCGTTTTCAATATACATGCAAAGGTAAAATGAACTTCACTAACAGTATACACTCGCGTATTTAATTTCATCTTCGGCATTCAAAAGGAAATAAAAATATTGGGTGATTATAAGTTTTTGGGTGAAAATGCCGTTCTTTTGCAATGAATCATTTGGATGTGATGTTAAACCCAGATTTTTTTAACAATTAGGATTTGTTATTGGATTTTATTTTTGAGCCTTGTTTATTATCATACATATTAGATTTTAATATATTTTTGCAAAAAATAAAGTTTTACAAAAAAACAGTATTATTTTATAATAATTTAATTTCAGATGACTGAAGATAATACGGGCAAAGAGAATCCGGGAGGATTATCCAGCCATAATGATTCGGGGAAAGAGCATAAAAAACGCCCACGTAAACCCTTATTTTCCACTTCATATTTTCAAGAAGGGAATAAAAATGAGCCAAGCTCAAAATCGGAGGAGGAACAAAAAATGCGTAAAAGGCCTCCTCGTAAACGCATTGTAGTAAAACCAATACCTAAACCTTCATCCGAGCCCTTGCATAACACGCAAAAGGAAGATGAACCTTATGATGATCCTTATTATCGCAGAGAGGTCTCTGGTGGTGGATGGACAGGGAATCCTTATTCATCCCAAACACAATATCCAGAGAAAAAAAGACCTTTGAAGAAAAAAATTGTTTCACGTTCATCTAAAGGCAAAACCTCTTCTACTTCGGGTAAACCTGGGATTGGTAAACTAGGTCCAAAAAGGTCAAACTCCAAGAAATTTATCACGGATAAGCCACGTTTTGAAAAAAAACTCAAGAAAGAGAGGGCTCCATTAATTCCAGCCAAATTTGAAGGTCCGGTACGTTTAAACAGATTTATTGCGGCTGCTGGGATTTGTTCGCGCAGAGAAGCAGATCGTCTGATCGAAGCAGGTGAAATTACAGTAAATGGCCAAGTGGTTACTACGCTCGGATCAAGAGTTAACCCTGGTGATAAGGTGATGTATAAAGGCAGAGTTCTTCAAACAGAAAACAAATATTATATCTTGTTGAATAAACCCAGAGGATATGTGACCACGATGGACGATCCAGCAGAAAGACAAACCGTTATGGAATTAGTAAAGGATGCTTGTGAAGAAAGGATTTTCCCTGTGGGCCGTCTCGACCGCAATACAACAGGACTTTTATTATTAACCAATGATGGAGAACTGGCCAAGAAACTTACACATCCCTCTCACCGTATTCGTAAGATTTATGAAGTAGAATTAGACAGACCACTTACTAAGAGCGATATGATGAGGATTGCATCGGGAATAGAGCTCGAAGATGGAGTGGCTGAGGTTGATGCCATTGCTTATGTGGGCAAAGGTGAAGACCGTACAAAAATAGGCATCGAATTACATAGCGGTAAAAATAGAGTTGTGCGCCGTATCTTCGAAAAACTTAAGTATCATGTGAAAAAACTCGACCGAGTAGCCTTCGGTAGCCTAACCAAAAAAGATCTTCCTCGCGGACGCTGGCGTTACCTCACCGAACACGAAGTTAATTTCCTGAAAATGCTTTAATCGTTAAATGGAGAAAGGCCAAATCTCTTGATTATGGTGATATGGTGATGATGAATGAAGTAATCAACAAAACAGCTATTCAATCATCAACTTAGATTAGAAGCTTTGTTTCGATAATTTTGGGTAAGTTATCTATGAGAACCCTTTCTTGGAGCATAGTATCACGATCACGTATGGTTACAGTATTATCTTCAAGGGTTTGATGATCAATGGTAATGGCATAGGGCGTACCAATGGCATCTTGCCTGCGATATCTTCGGCCAATAGAGTCTTTCTCTTCGTATTGACACATGAATTTATACTTTAAAGTATCCATTACCTTGAGGGCCTTTTCAGGTAATCCATCCTTGGCAACCAGCGGAAGCACTGCTGCCTTGTAAGGTGCAAGAAAAGGTGGAATACGCAATACGACTCTTTCTGAACCATCATCCAAAGTTTCTTCATGATAAGCATGGCTAATAATGGCAAGAAACGTACGATCCAATCCAATAGAGGTTTCTACAACATAAGGTGTATAACTCTGATTAAGCTCGGGATCGAAATATTGTATTTTTTTCCCTGAATATTGTTGATGTGCGTTAAGATCGAAATTTGTGCGCGAATGTATGCCTTCGAGTTCTTTGAATCCAAAAGGAAACTCGAATTCTATATCGCAGGCAGCATTGGCATAGTGTGATAGTTTTTCGTGATCATGAAAACGATATTTCTCACGAGGAAAACCTAATGACAAATGCCATTTTAGCCGTTCTTCTTTCCAGAATTCATACCAGTTTAATTCTGTGCCAGGACGCACAAAATACTGCATCTCCATTTGCTCGAACTCCCGCATGCGGAAAATGAACTGACGTGCTACGATTTCGTTGCGAAATGCTTTACCCGCCTGAGCAATTCCAAAAGGAATTTTCATGCGACCGGTCTTCTGAACGTTCAGATAATTGACGAATATGCCTTGTGCTGTTTCTGGCCTCAAATAAACAGTAGTTGTGTCTTCACTGGTTGAACCCATAGCTGTGCTAAACATGAGATTAAACTGTCTGATCTCAGTCCAATTGCGTGTGCCAGATATAGGGCAAACTATTCCCAGGTCGAGGATTAATTGCCGAAGTTCCGTCAGATCATTGTTCGCCATGGCAATATTAAAACGATGATGAATCTCCTCGAGTTGTTTTTTATATTCGAGAACCCGTGGATTGGTAGTGACAAATTTTTCTTCGTCAAAGCTCTCGCCAAATTTTTGAGCAGCCTTTTCTATTTCTTTTGCTATCTTGCTCTCGATCTTAGCCAGGTGATCTTCTATAAGATTATCGGCGCGGTAGCGTTTTTTCGAATCTTTGTTGTCGATCAGGGGGTCATTGAATTTATCGAGATGACCAGAGGCTTTCCATACCGTGGGATGCATAAAAATGGCCGAATCTAAACCTACAATATTCTCATGATATTGTACCATCCACTTCCACCAGTATTGACGTATATTGTTCTTTAATTCCACTCCATTCTGCCCATAATCGTATACACCAGCCAAACCATCATAAATCTCACTCGAAGGAAAGATAAATCCATACTCTTTGGCATGGGCTATAATATTTTTGAATCGTTCTTCATTGTTTATCATGCC
>DIEY01000001.1:7789-9757 GCA_002418865.1 Bacteroidales bacterium UBA5762
ATTTACAATTGAAAGTACCGACTTTTAAAACCCTAAACCTAATAAGATTCATAACCCTGTTTGGTTTACTTAGGGAAATTAATCTTTAGATAAAGTTCATCGAGTTGTTGTTGTGAAATCTCGGAAGGGGAATCCATCATCATATCACGGCCAGAATTATTTTTTGGGAAAGCAATATAATCTCTGATAGAATCGGAACCTCCAAAGATGGCGCAGAGGCGATCGAAACCAAAGGCAATACCTCCATGAGGAGGAGCGCCATATTCGAAGGCATTCATAAGAAATCCAAATTGTTTTTGGGCTTCTTCCTGAGTAAAACCAAGCAACCCAAGCATTCTATTTTGAAGATCCTTACGATGAATACGTATGCTTCCTCCACCTATTTCTACTCCATTGATAACCAAATCATAAGCATTGGCCCTAACAGCCGATGGATTTGTTTCGAGTAAGGATATATCTTCGGGTTTAGGTGAAGTAAAGGGATGATGCATAGCGAAGAATCTTT
The DNA here is from genome assembly GCA_002418865.1 of Bacteroidales bacterium UBA5762. GTDB lineage: Bacteria > Bacteroidota > Bacteroidia > Bacteroidales > TTA-H9 > TTA-H9. The sequence continues at coordinate 8,295 of DIEY01000001.1, forward strand.
GTAAGTCTTCATCCCATTCTAAAAGTGGGAAATCGACCACCCATAAAGGACAATATACATTAGGATTCCGCAATCCAAGTCGATTGCCCATCTCGAGTCTAAGTTCACCTAAAGCCTTTAGGGTCTTTTCCTTTGCTCCTGCCATTATCAGTATTAAATCGCCAGGTTCTGCCGAAAATATTTGCAACAGTTCTCTTAATTCATCTTGCTGAAAATATTTATCGATGGACGATCGAAGGCTTCCATCTTCCGAAAATTTGATATAAATAAGACCTGAAGCCCCAATTTGTGGCTTTTTCACCCATTCAGTCAATTGATCGAGTTCCTTTCGGCTATAATTGGCACAACCTTTTGCATCGATTCCTACAATAATTTCGGCCTCATCGAAGATCTTGAATCCTTTTCCTTTTGCCAGAGAAGTAATTTCGGTGAACTCCATTCCGAAGCGAATATCCGGCTTATCGGAACCAAAACGCCTCATAGCATCGTTGTAGGACATTTTAGGGAAAGAACCTAAGTCTATTCCCTTTACTTTTGAAAACAATCTAACTATAAGGCCTTCGAAAACCCGCAAAATATCTTCCTGTTCAACGAAGGCCATCTCGCAATCTATTTGAGTAAATTCAGGCTGCCTATCGGCCCTTAAATCTTCGTCTCTGAAGCAACGTACAATCTGAAAATAACGATCGTATCCAGCAATCATTAAAATTTGTTTTAAGGTTTGAGGGGATTGAGGCAGGGCATAAAACTGACCTGGGTTCATGCGTGAAGGCACTATAAAATCACGAGCTCCCTCAGGAGTAGATTTAATAAGATAAGGGGTTTCTATTTCGAGAAAATGCTGTTCACTTAAATATTTTCGGGTTTCCATTGCTAAGGCATGGCGCATCTCTATGTTTTTCTTCAATGGATTGCGTCGCAGATCGAGATAACGATATTTCATTCTCAATTCCTCGCCTCCATCAGTTTGATCCTCTATGGTAAAGGGTGGAATTTTCGACTCGTTCAGTATTTCGAATGCATCGACAATAATTTCGATTTCACCCGTAGGTAATTTCGGATTGATGCTTTCACGTTTGGTTACTTTCCCTTTAGCCCTTATTACATATTCACGACCAAGTCTACGTGCTGCTTCACATAAGTGTGCATCCCATTCCATATTGAAAACCAATTGAGTAATTCCATAGCGATCGCGCAAATCGAGAAAAGTCATGCCACCAAAATCGCGGGTACGCTGTACCCAACCACTTAAAATAACTTCTTCACCTATATTATTTGAGTTCAGTTCCCCGCAAGTATGTGTTCTTAACATTTTTATGTTATTGAAAATAAGCGGCAAAATTATGAAAAATCAATATCAGAAATTTTTTTGATAAAGATTGCAAGATTAAAATATTTTCTTATTTTTGACGATGGTAATTTACCTGCAAACTTTAAAATTTAAACATTATGGCAAACGGTAT
>DIEY01000001.1:9794-62615 GCA_002418865.1 Bacteroidales bacterium UBA5762
CAAGCCACTTTTACATTGGCGACTACCGAATCCTACAAGAAAAGCGACGGCCAGCGAATCGATCAAACTGAATGGCACAATATAGTGCTGTGGAGAGGTCTGGCCGAAATTGCTGAAAAGTACCTCCACAAAGGCGATATGATTTATCTGGAAGGAAAAATCAGACGCCGGGAATATGAAGACCAAGGACAAAAAAAGTACTTCTACGCGATTCAAGGTGATAATTTTACCATCTTAAGTCCTAAGAAGGAAGGTGCACCTCAGATTAGTGAAGCCACCGAACCTGATGTCGAGATTCCCCCTATTGAAGGCGGTACTGACGATTTACCATTCTAAGATTCTACTTCTGGTATTTCATCCTGATTTGGAATTTGTCTTCTTTTCAAGAAAATTTCCAAGATATTAGTTAAATGCTTTATTTGCAGAACTAACTTCAAAAAATTCGAGGAATTTTTAAGAGGAAAATTTCTAATTTTTGATAACTTTGCAAAGTTAAAAGCCCGTGTATAAATCTTGAAACGGGAATAAACTGAATCGTGCTTGGAAATTTTGTCTGTTGTTCTATCCCTTATTGGGAATGATTTAATCTTAAGAGCTATAATAGCCAGTATATCCCTTAATGTGAGCTTGGGTTTAGTGGCTATTATCATTTTATTAATATGTTCAGGTCTTATCTCTGCCAGTGAAGCCGCTTTTTTTGGGTTAAGCGCATCACAAATCGAAAAAATAAAAAGTTCCAACGAAATCTATTTCCGTAGAGCCTCCATTTTGCTCGATAAACCCGATTTTTTACTCGCTACTATTCTTATTGCCAACAATTTTATCAATGTTGCTATTGTACTTATTTCTGTTTATGTTACCAACCTTCTAGTTGATGTTCAAGAATATCCATTGGCCACTTTTATTATTCAATCTGTAGTGGTTACGCTCATCATTCTGTTTTTTGGTGAGATAAGCCCAAAGATATATAGCACTCATAAAAAAGAATCTATTATTCGCATCATGGCAACTCCCTTGTTCATTTTGGAACAGGCTTTCAAACCTATTAGTATTTTTTTGGTAAAATCAACAGGGATAATTGACAGGAGGTTGAAGAAACGAGAAGAAGACATTTCATTGAAAGACATTTCTGAAGCCATAAACATTACAGAAACCACTTCCGATAAACACGACGAAGCTCGAATGTACAAAGGCATTGTAAATTTCGGAAACATTCAGGTCAGAGAAATCATGGTTCCAAGGGTTGATGCAATAGCTGTGAACGATAATACTCCTTACGATGAGTTGTTGCAAATTATCCGACAATCAGGATATTCACGAATTCCTGTTTATAGTGGTTCACCCGATTCAGTAGTTGGTATTTTATACATCAAAGATTTATTAAAACATCTTGATGAAGGAAAAGATTACGCTTGGCAGCGACATCTGCGACCGGCATATTATATTCCTGAAAATAAGAAGATTGATTCTCTGCTTGCGGAATTTCAAAGCCAAAAAATTCATATCGCTATCGTTGTAGATGAATATGGTGGAACATCGGGCATTGTAACCCTCGAGGATATTTTGGAAGAAATCTTCGGAGATATAAGCGATGAGTTCGATGAAGAAGAAGATGAAATAAACTATGTGAAAGTCGATGAAAACACATACATCTTTGATGGGAAAATTTTATTGAATGATTTTTGCAGAATTCTTAAAATTCGCGAAAATTTATTCGACGAGGTAAGCGGAGAATTCGATACCTTGGCTGGCCTCATCCTTGAACTCGAGGGCAGACTCCCAGCAACAAATGAGGTCATCTTCTATAAAAATTTCGAGTTTAGAATAGAATCGGCCGATTACAAACGCATAAAAAAAGTCAGGGTTACCTATCATTACGAAGAAGAGGAGGGAAGAGAAAATTAATGTATCAACGCGTCATACTTTTTATGTTTCAAACCATACTATTGGCAGTACTTGTCTCTTCTTGCCATCATCAACCTATTCCTAAGCCTAAAGGTTTTTTGCGTATCGACTTACCACAAAAATCATATCAAAATTTTGATACTGCTTTCCCTTATTCTTTTCAATACCCTACCTATAGCTTCATAAAACCAGCTCAAAAACCGGTCGAAAACCCTTACTGGATCGATATTGTTCTCCCTAAGTTCAAGGCAACGATTTATCTCAGCTATAAACCCATACATGATAATTTACGCCAATATACCGAAGATTCCCGTACTTTTGTGATGAAACACATTCCTAAGGCTTCTTCCATCGAAGAATTCGTTGTAGAGAATCCTGAAAATAATGTTTATGGGCTTATCTGGCTGATCAAGGGACAAGAAGCAGCTTCCCCCTGCCAATTCTATCTTACCGATAGTAACTTCCATTTTTTAAGAGGCGCTCTGTATTACGACTTTTATCCCAATAATGATTCTCTATCCCCTATTACGGATTTTCTGATTTTAGATATTCAACATATAGCTCAAACATTGAAATGGGGAAACACTGCCTACAACTCGGCATCGAAATAAAATTGCTGAAAAGATGGTTCACAACCTGTTGTCTGCTATTGTTTGCTTTTTTTGTGCAGGCTCAGATAAAATATTCGAGAATAGAGTTAGAAAAGGGCTATCTGATAGAATTGGCCAAACAAGGCATGGCTGTTGATGATGGCGTTATTACGGAAGATAATAAACTCATAATAGAACTCTCAGAGATTGAGTTGCAAAAACTCAATCAAATCGGAATTCCCTATAAGGTTGTGATCGACAATGTTACAGAATTTTATGTCGAAAGAAACCGCAAACAAAGTAAAAACATTCAAAACATCGATGATATTCCTGTTCCTGCAGGATTTTCGTTGGGTTCGATGGGAGGTTACTGTACTCTTTCACAAATATATATGCATCTCGATACTATGCATGCCAGATATCCTCAACTCATCAGCGCAAAACAAAGTTTGGGTAGTCAGACTACACAACAAGGGCGTCAGCTTTATTGGGTAAAGATTTCTGACCATCCTGATATGGCTGAAAACGAGAACAGGATTTTATTTACGGCTCTTCATCATGCACGTGAACCCATTGGTATGCAACAAATGTTATTTTTCATGTATTATCTCTTAGAAAATTATGATTCCAACTCATATATTCACCAACTTCTGGATACGACTGAGATTTTTTTTATTCCTTGTGTGAATCCCGATGGATATGAATTTAACCATCAAGTGAGTCCTAATGGTGGAGGAATGTGGAGGAAAAATCGACGTGAGAATCCGGATAACAGTTACGGCGTGGATTTGAACCGAAATTATGGATATATGTGGGGTTACGATAATTTGGGTTCGAGTCCTGTCCCTTCGAGTGAAATTTATCGTGGGCCTTTTGCCTTTTCAGAACCCGAAATACAGATGATTAGAGATTTCGCTCAACTACATGACTTCTCTCTCGTTTTTAATTACCATGCCTATAGCAACACCCTATTATATCCTTGGGGTTTTATTGAAGATACCACAAGCGAAAACAATATTTTTAAAAACTTTGCCTTTAAACTTACCGATTATAATGCATGTGCTTATGGGCAAGCCAGCCTTATGCTTTATTTGGTAAATGGCAATTCTGATGATTGGTTCTACGCTGGCCAACTCAATCAACAAAAGGCTTTTTCATTTACACCAGAAATAGGCGATAATAATCAGGGATTTTGGCCAAGTTTCGACCAAATCATTCCTTTATGTCAAGACCAAGTTAGTGCGAATCTTTTAGCCATTCGTTTGGGGAGCCGTTACGGTGAAATTAGTCAACACAACGAACTATTTTTTTCTCAAAATCAATCATATATCAGTTTTCAGTTCAAGCGTTATGGACTCGAAGAAGGTGTTACTTATAAAGTTACTATACAACCCTTAAGTAATCTGGTTGAATCAGTGGGTCAACCCGTTTATTTCATTCAGCCAGAATTACTTGTTTCTTATATTGATAGCATATCCTTTTCTGTTTCTCAGAATATTTTGCCAGGTGATGAAATAAAACTTCTTTTAACGCTTGACGATGGTTATTTCACTCATTCCGATACACTTACTTTAATCTTTGGTGTTCCCTATCCCATTTTTTCCGACGATTGCTCAACCATGGAAAACTGGTCGTCGAACAAATGGGGCAACAATAGTTTTGTTTACAACAGCCCACCCGCCTCCATTACCGACTCACCCGTTGGAAATTATTCAAGCAACGCCAATACTTCTATAATATCTTCTCAAGAATTCGATTTAACCGATGCCAAGGCAGCAATGCTTTCATATCATACCTTATGGGATATAGAGCGGCGTTACGATTTCATACAGGTACTTGCTTCTGTCGATCAAGGTCAACAATGGGTTCCTTTAATGGGCAAATATACTTCGCTAAGTTCGAATCCTCTGGTGATGGACCAACCCGTTTATCAAGGAAGCAACCTTGAGTGGGTGAAGGAAGAAATTAATTTAAACCGCTTCACAGGTCAAAAACTAAAAATCAAATTTGTCCTCAAATCAAATCAATTTATCAACAAAGATGGGTTCTATTTTGATGATTTTTCAGTACAAATTATTGATAAAAGCACAGGAATAAATCCATCAGAACAAAATAATCGAATTCTTTATACAATATTCCCCAATCCTGCCAAAGATGCAGTACATATTAGCATCGGTCATTCTATTACAGCCCAAAGTATAGAAGTCAGCCTCTATGATATTTTTGGCAAATTGTTTTTGCGCCAGGTTTTTCCTAATTCAATCCATCGAATAGATTTAAACCTTGCAAACCTGCCTTCAGGACTCTATTTTATAAGTATTGAAGCTGCTGGCGAGCCAGTTATATGGGAGAAACTTCTTGTTTTACACTAAGACAAAAGGAATTATTATTTTGCTTCAAGTAATTGGCTAAACCAAACATTTGTTTATGTGGCTGTTGTCTCTAATCCTTGCCGATTATAAGATTAGGAGAATAAAAAGATAAGGAAAGAATTGGGCTAATAAGTTTCTAAATCACATTGGGTCTCAATCCGATAAAAAACTCAGACCTAATAGGATTCCTAAACCTGTTAGGTCTATTCTTATATTTTTCAAAATGGCAGAAAACCAATAATTTCTCTTACTTCGTGTATGGTTTTTTGTGCACTGGCGCGAGCCTTGGCTGCTCCTTCAGTTGCTACCTTGTGCAGATAATCATTATCTGCATCAAGTTGTAAAATTTTTTCACGAAAAGGTGTAGTAAATTGGATAATATCTTCGGCAAGTTGTTTTTTCAGATCGCCATAGCGTATTTTGCAATTATCGTATTGTTCTTCGAAATATGCTACGGTGTCAGGTGAGGAAACTATTTTTAAGAGGGTAAAGAGGTTTTGAATGGGTTCTGATTTTTTTTGATGAGGTTGAGTGGGTCCAGCATCGGTAACGGCACGCATAACTTTTTTTCTGATTGTTTCGGGATCGTCACTTAAGAAAATGGCATTAGCTTCGCCTTCTGATTTTCCCATCTTTCCGCTTCCATCCAGACCAGGAATTCTTATTAGATTTTTTTCAGGGCTGTAAGCTTGAGGTTCGGGGAAATAATCAACATGATAAAGGCGGTTGAAGCGATTGGCGAAGGTGCGGGTCATTTCCAAATGTTGTTCTTGATCTTTTCCCACAGGGACCTTATGTGCTTTATGAATAATGATATCAGCGGCCATGAGCACGGGGTAAGTGAGTAAGCCAGCGTTGATGTTATCGGGTTGTTTGCGGGCTTTCTCTTTGAAAGAAGTTACCCTTTGAAGTTCACCAAGATAGGCATTCATATTGAGTAGAAGATATAGCTCGGCCACTTCAGGAAGATCGCTTTGAATATAGATGGTTGATTTTTCGGGGTCGAGGCCTGAAGCCAAATAATTGATCAACACCCGTTTTACATTATAATGTAGATTATTAGGTGTTGGATGAGTTGTGAGGGAATGATAATCGGCTATAAAGAAAAAACACCGATAATCTTCCTGCATTTTTACGAAGTTTTTAATTGCACCGAAGTAATTTCCAAGGTGCAATTCACCGGTTGGGCGAATACCACTAACAACTGTTTCCATGCTGCGAAAGTACAAAAAAGCCCGGAATAGTTCCGGGCAAGATGAACTTATGCAAATGGCGAATGATGCCTAAATTCTGATTTCGTCGCCTTTATTGTTGAAAAAACGATATTCGATCATGTGAAAAGATTTATTGCCAGATATGGAAATCCATTTCTTGAATTTGGAAGCCCAGCGCAGCTGAATAGAAGGGAATCCTTTAGTAAGATAGGCGTATACATAAGGATGAACGCATAGTTTGATACGTTTTTCATTTTGTTCTTGAATGAGATAACGTATTTTGTTTTCTATTTCATCTATGAGTATGATACTGGGTTTTATCTGACCTGTTCCCATGCAGGCGGGGCAAAGTTCGAGTACTTCGACGTTAGTTTCGGGTCTGACGCGCTGCCTAGTAATTTGAATAAGCCCGAATTTGCTTGGAGGCAGTATAGTATGTTTTGCCCTGTCTTTAGCCATTTCTTCTTTAAGATGCTCATATAATTTTTTGCGATTTTGAGGGATCACCATATCGATGAAGTCCACTACAATGATACCTCCCAAATCGCGAAGACGGAGTTGACGAGCCACTTCTGTGGCGGCTTCCAAGTTAACTTCCAGTGCATTGGTTTCCTGGTCGCTGTCCTTTTTTGCTCTGTGCCCACTATTTACATCTATCACATGAAAAGCCTCGGTACGTTCTATAATCAGATAAATTCCACTGCTAATAGTAACAGTACGTCCAAATGAGTTTTTTATCTGCTTATCTACCCCAAAGTATTCAAATATGGGGATTTTTCCTTTATAAAGCTTAACGATATTCAATTTATCTGGTGCAATGGTTTGAATAAAGTTGCGTGTTTCCTCATAGAGTTCGGGGTCGTTGATGTAAATATTGTTGAAAGATTCGTTGAGCAAGTCACGCAATAGTGCAGAAGTACGGTCAATTTCACTGATAAGTTTCTGGGGAGGTTTGGCTTCCGAGAGTTTTTTCATCATCATTTCCCATTTTGCCATCAATGTTTTTAGGTCGGCATCGAGATCAGCTACCATTTTACCTTCGGCAACTGTGCGAATGATGATTCCAAAATTATTTGGCCGGATACTAGTCACTAAACGTTTGAGACGATTGCGTTCTTCTTGGCTTTTTATTTTTTGAGATACAGATACACGATTGGAGAAAGGGACTAAAACCAAATATCTACCTGCAAACGAAATCTCGGAAGTAACTCTTGGCCCCTTGGTTGAGATGGGTTCTTTTGCAATTTGAACGAGAACAGGTTGATTTGGAGAAAGAACCTCCGTAATTTTTCCGTTTTTTTCTATATCGGCTTCAGGCTGGAAATCAGATAAATCAGCATGAAAACGTTTCCCACTCATTATTTGGCGGGTAAGTTTATTAAGCGATTGGATTTGTGGCCCAAGATCGAGATAATGAAGAAAAGCATCTTTCTCATAACCAATATTAATAAAGGCAGCATTAAGACCAGTCATGAGTTTTTTAACTCTTCCCAAGTAAATATCGCCAACAGCATAATTATTGTTCATCTTCTCCTGATGAAGCTCAACTAAGCTTTTATCTTCTAAAAGTGCTAAGGAAACTTCATTGGAGTTGGCATCAATAATTAATTCTCTGGTCACGCTGTTAGGTAATTAAAGTTTATAGTGAAATATGCTGAGAATGAAAGTTAGCATTGAAGTTTCATCTCAGACTTTTACTTTTCTAAAACTATTATACAATGCAGAGGTTTTGCATTGTATAATAGTTTAAAGTAGTTTAAAAATCAGGCTGTTATAATTTCTTTTTATGCCGATTCTTTCTTAAGCGTTTCTTACGCTTATGCGTTGCCATTTTATGCCTTTTTCTTTTTTTACCGCTTGGCATCTTTTAATGTTTTGAGAGTTTATTTTACGTTGTTTTTTACCTCATTCACGAAGGTCTTGGCCGGCTTGAATGAGGGAATGTTATGGGCTGGAATAATAATCGTAGTATTTTTCGAAATGTTACGACCTGTTTTCTCGGCCCTTCTTTTTATTACAAAACTTCCAAATCCTCTCAAATAAACATTCTCACCATTGACCATGGCTTTCTTGATAGTATCCATGAAAGCTTCTACAATTTGCTGTACAGCAACCTTCTCAACATTGGTTTTGTTGGCAATTTCGGCAACAATTTCTGCTTTTGTCATATCTAAAAATTTTAAAGGTTTGATTATTAATTCCTAATGGGCTGCAAAGATAGTAACATTTTTATTTTCACAAAGTTCTTCAATGTTTTTTTGAAATTTTCTGTGCTACCTTTGTCATAGCCTATGAAAAAGCCTTTCCATTTTGCCGAATCTTTGTTAAATTGGTATAAAAACAATGCCCGGACATTGCCTTTTAGAAATGAGGTTTCTCCTTACGCTATCTGGATTTCGGAAGTTATTTTGCAGCAAACACGTGTTAATCAGGGATTAGAATATTATAGGCGATTTATGGCCCGTTTTCCTAACATAAAATCCTTGGCTGAGTCAACAGAAGAAGAAGTCTTAAAAATATGGCAGGGTTTAGGTTATTATTCTAGGGCAAGAAATCTGCACGAAGCTGCCCAACAGATAATGAGCTTGTATCATGGCCAAATGCCTTCTTCCTATCAGGAATTGAAAAAAATTAAGGGTATAGGACCATACACTGCCGCTGCCATTAGTTCTATCGCCTTTCAAGAAGTAATACCAGCTATTGATGGAAATGCCAAAAGAGTATTCAGTCGTTTCTTGGGTATTAATACTCCAGTCAATACTTCTTCTGGTAGTGTTTTAATCGAAAAAGCTGCTTTTTCATTTATCGATCCTTTTCAACCAGGCAATTTTAATCAAGCTGTCATGGAACTCGGGGCCATGATTTGTACTCCTAAACGTCCATCTTGTACTAACTGTCCTCTTTTAAGTGAGTGCATTGCCTACAAAGAGAATCAAATTGAGTACATTCCTTTAAAAGTTAAGAAACACGTTGTGAAAGAAAGATCTATTTTTTACTTCGTTTTTTATAGCAAGGCAGAGGATACGGTGCAACTGATTATGCACCAGCGTACTCGAAATGATATTTGGAAAGGCTTGTACGATTTTCCTTCCCTTGAGTTTAATGAAGCCATGAATGTGCAAAAAGTAATAGAGTCGGAAATTCTGAAACAACAATTTCCTTATGTAAAATTCGCCGAATTGCAATCTATAAATGGTCCTTTAAAACATATTCTTACTCATAGAATTCTCTGGCTTCATTTCTCGGTTTATGAATTATCGGTTATGCCTCATATTGAGAATAAGAATCATACAATCTATACTTTGCATGAAGTTTTAGGTTTGCCGTTACCACGTCCTATAGAAATATTCCTGAAAGAATTCATGGGGAAAACTATTCTCGTTTGATGAAAGGATATATTTAAGAAGGTTTCATGTATTTTGAAAATAGAAGCAGATTTTGGTAAGGTTGAAAAATATTCACGATTTAGGTTAGGCAAAAAATATGTCTTGGGCACTATGACTCTCGAAGGAAGATTTTATGCTTAAATGGCTGCAGGGATGAGATGGGTCTTATTTAGATTTGCGAAAGGCGCGTAAAGTTGCAAAGTTTCTGGAGAATGCGTGCTCCTACATTGGCATCCCATTCGTCTTCCAAGCCTGGAGCTACCTCTACCAAGTCGAAACCAATGATTTGGCGTCCCGAAGTAGCTAAAATATGCAGTAATAAGACAACCTGTTCGAACGAAAGGCCTCCGGGCACTGGAGTTCCAGTGTGGGGACAAAGCTCGGGATTCAATCCGTCGATATCGAAACTTATGTATACTTTCGATGGTAGATGACCAACAATTTCTTCGCAAGTTTCACTGAAAGGTTTACCATTGAGTGTTTCGAAAGCCAATAAATAGTCATCGTACTGTCTGATTCTTTTATCATGATGGCCTCGTATCATTTCTTCTTCACATACATCACGTATTCCAACTTGTATAAGTTTTTCTATGGAGGTGTGTTCTAGGACATTATACATGATAGAAGCGTGACTAAAGGTAAATCCTTCATAAGCTTTTCTTAGGTCTGCATGAGCATCAATATGAAGAATTCCAAAGCCACTAAATTTTTCAGACACTGCTTGAATTAAACCTAATGGAATACTATGGTCACCTCCGAGTAAACCGACGGTTTTGCCTTTTGAAATCCAATAATGAGTGGATTGATAGACCCATTGATTCATTTTTTCACAACCCTGATTAATTTCTTCGAGCAAAGTCATCATTTGAGGGTCAACCGAGCTCGAGCCAGTTTCTAATAAATGAATCACTTGCTGAGCCAGAGGTCGTAATTGCTGATTCAGCTGCAATATTTCATCTGGGAGAGGGAGAGCAGTTATACGGTTTTCCCATGCTTGTTCGAGAAAAAAATCAAATAAATCGACCTGAGTAGATGCTTTGATTACGGCCTCGGGCCCTCGATGTGTGCCAGAGCGATAGGAGGTTGTGACATCCCAAGGAACCGGTAAAATGATGATATCGGCTTCTTCTTGAGTATAAGGTAAACCTAAAAAATTTCCGTTGGGAATGCCGATGGCATTTGGATCGAAGGAGGACATAAAAATGGCTATTGCTTCTGCAAAATTAGTGATTTTGTATAAGCCTTATTTTTTTATTGGTTTTTATCTCATTATTCGAAAATTAGTATTAGTTTTATTGACATAAATAGGTATTATTCATGCCAGCACAATTTATTTCACTTCTCGATGATTTTTTGTCACTTATTTATCCGCGTTTGTGTTATGCCTGTGGGAACAGTCTTTATTTTAATGAGTCTGTGATTTGCAATCGTTGTTTGGCCACTCTTCCTCTTACGAATAGTCATTTAAGCAAGGACAATCCTGTAGCTCGTGCATTTTGGGGAAGGATCCCCATTGAAGGAGCCGCAGCCAGGTATTATTTTCGAAAAGGAGGGCCTGTTCAAAGATTGTTACATAATCTCAAATATAATCATGCGCCGGAGATTGGAATATTCATTGGTCAGATATATGGAAAGGAATTGCTGCAAGGGGAGGCATTTCGTTCGGTTGATTTAATTATTCCTATTCCCTTGCATTTAGAAAAACTGAAAAAAAGAGGATATAATCAATCGGCCATGTTTGGGCAGGGATTAAGCCAAAGCATGAAAATTCCTATAGATGAAGACAGCCTTTATCGTACTTATTATACAGATACCCAAACTCGGAAATCGCGTGAAGAAAGATGGGAAAATGTAAAGTTTGTTTTTACGCTTAAGGAGAATGCAGATTTGGAGGGTAAACATATTTTGCTTGTGGATGATGTAATAACCACAGGTTCGACCATTGAAGCCTGTGCTAATAAATTGATGGAGAAGAAAGGAGTAAGAATTAGTGTTGCTGCAATCGCCTTTCCTAGCAGTACTTTTTAAACAGGTCGAATGTTCATTTTTTCACTTGATACTATTTAACGGCCACACTGCAGCCGCCATCTATCCTTTAAGGAGCGATTTGCAATGCTTACAATTTACTTTTCTTAATAATAGCTGTAGAGAATCATTTTTTAAAGATTCCTCTACTATTCAGCAGCTTTTTGGGTAGAATTGTTTGCTGCTGGAGTAGTTGCTAAATCACCAAGCTCTTTATCTATAAGAAATAAGCCTCCAGTTAGCCCATCACCGGCAAGTTTAATTTTGTCGAGTATTGCTCGCATCTTACTTTCTTCCTCAATTTGTTCATTAATGAACCATTGAAGGAAATTGGCGGTAGTGTAATCTTTTTCTTGTTGGGTTAAACCATAAATTTCGTTGATAGAGGCTGAAATGTATTTTTCATGATCCAGGATTTTCTCAAACACAGCTTTGAGAGATGGGAACTCATTTTGTGGTGGATCGAGTGATTTTAATAAAGCCATGCCTTCTCTGTCATTGAGAAAGTGAATGAATTTTAACTGATGTAAACGTTCTTCGTCGGAATGTTTATATAAAAAGGCTGCAGCTCCGGGAAAGCCATTCGCTTCGCACCATATTGCCATTTGCAAATAAAGCCGTGAGCTGTGTTCTTCTTTTTGAATCTGCTCTATGATGGCATTTTCTATATTCTTTTTCATGTTTTTAAGTGTTGAATAGGTTAATAATTAATATTTATGACAACTACTTTGTCTTAAGATTTGTTCAATGTATTGGAACCAGAAATGATTTCAAGGATTTGGTTGGTGATGGAGGCCTGACGAGCTTTATTGTATGCAAGGGATAAATCTTTAAGCAGAATATCTGCATTGTCGGTAGCAATCATCATGGCTGTCATTCTTGCGCCTTGTTCTGCAACAAAAGAATCGAGGAAAGCTTTATAAAGTTGAATCTGCAAATGATGTGGAATGATCTCATCAATGATAACTTTGAGGGATGGTTCAAAGAGAAAATCCATATTCTCTGCCTTTGGGTCTACAGTGTAAGACAAAGGAAGAAAGCTTTCGGTAGTTATGATTTGTGTGCCAGCATTCTTAAAATGGTTATAGACAAGAATAATTTGGTCGAATTCATGTTTCATCCATAATTCTATCAATTCATCGGCCAAGGTTTTTACCGTTTCCCAGTTCACTTTTTCGATGAGGTTATCTTTGGTCTCTATAACTGGAAATTTTTTATTAATGAGGGTATCGCTGAGGTGTTTGCCAATGCTGATAAGTTTCAGGTTGCCCGAAAGATATTGTTGTTTGAAAGAGATTTCGATAAGATATTTTATTTGTTTGAAGATGTTGGAATTAAAAGCGCCACAAAGTCCTCTATTGGAGGCGAGGCCTACCAGAAGAATTTTCTCGTCGTTACGATTCTCGAAAAAGGGTGAGGAGAAGTTTTCAGATGAAGCGGTATAAATTGTAGAAACGAGTTCACTCATTTTTTGGGCATAAGGTTTTAAGGCAGCGATTCTTTGTTGCGCCCTGCGTAATTTTGAGGCTGCCACCATTTTCATGGCATTGGTAATTTGTTGAGTATTTTTAACCGATTCTATTCTTAATCTAACTTCCTTAAGATTCGACATAATAATATTAAGTATTACTCGTAGCGTTTTACAAGTGTAGCAACAATTTCTTCCAGTTTTTGAGTAATTTCATCAGGCAACTGTCCCGCTCGAAGAGTTTGTAAGATTTCAGGATATTCTTCACTCAGCAGATTGAGAAAATCGGTCTCGAAATCATGGATACGATTTACTGGTATGGTTTTTAGAAGGTCATGGGTACCACAATAGATTATAGCGATTTGTTTTTCAACCGGCATAGGTTGATGAATGCCTTGCTTAAGAATTTCGACATTTCTTTTGCCTTTTTCGAGTATGGTCATAGTAGCCGGATCGAGATCGGAGCCAAATTTGGAAAAAGCCTCCAATTCGCGGTATTGGGCTTGATCTATTTTTAAGGTTCCTGCAATTTTTTTCATAGATTTTATTTGAGCATTTCCTCCAACTCTCGAAACAGATATTCCTACATTAATAGCTGGACGAATTCCTGCATTAAAAAGATTGGTCTCGAGGAATATTTGACCATCAGTGATAGAGATAACATTAGTAGGGATATAGGCAGAGACATCACCTGCTTGGGTTTCGATGATGGGTAAGGCTGTAAGAGATCCTCCTCCTTTCACTTTATCGCGGATAGACTCTGGAAGGTCGTTCATTTGGGCTGCAATTTCGTCGCTATCTATGATTTTTGCGGCACGTTCGAGCAAACGAGAATGAAGGTAGAATATATCTCCTGGATAAGCCTCACGGCCAGGAGGTCTGCGTAATAAGAGAGAAACTTCGCGATAAGATACGGCTTGTTTTGAAAGGTCGTCATAGATAACCAGTGCTGGGCGGCCAGTATCTCTGAAATATTCACCTATGGCTGCACCTGTAAAAGGCGCATAGAATTCCATGGCGGCGGGGTCGCTAGCAGTTGCCATTACAACTACGGTATAAGGCATTGCTCCATATAACTCTAATGTCTGAACAAAATTTGCAACTGAAGATCCTTTTTGCCCAACAGCCACATAAATGCAATAAACGGGTTCGCCTTTTTCATAAAATTCTTTTTGGTTGATTATGGTATCGAGTACAATGGAGGTTTTACCAGTTTGTCGGTCGCCTATAATAAGCTCCCTTTGTCCTCTTCCAATAGGGATCATGGCATCAATGGCTTTAATTCCAGTTTGTAGGGGCTCATTTACAGGACGACGGAAAATAACCCCTGGAGCTTTCCTTTCGAGTGGCATTCGGTAAAGAGGCCCTTGTATATCACCTTTGCCATCAATAGGTTGGCCAAGTGTATTGATAACTCTGCCTAACATACCTTCACCAACTTCTACCGATGCAATTTCTCCAGTTCTTTTTACGATATCGCCTTCTTTTACCAGATCCGATTCTCCCAACAGCACTATTCCTACATTGTCTTCTTCAAGATTTAGAACAATGGCTCTTACGCCAGTATTCTCAAATTCTACTAACTCGCCAGCTTGAGCATTCTCTAAACCATAAACTCGTGCAATGCCATCGCCTACTTGCAATACACTGCCCACTTCATTGAGTTCTATATCGGTCCTATGCCCGGCTAACTGCTGTCGAAGAATTGCTGAAACTTCTGCCGGTTTTATTTCTACCATTTCTAAAGCGTTTTTAAATCTGTTTTATATATAAATTCTCACTTAATTCTTTCTTTAACTCTCTCAATTGTTTTAAAAGAGAGGCGTCATAAAGATAATCATCAAAATATAATTGAAACCCCCCAATTAAACGAGGGTCAATTTCAACCTCGAGTTCTATATTGCCTGGGATGACAGGTTCTAATTTCTGGAGAATTTTTTCCTTGTTTTGTTGGCTGATAGGTGCTGCTACCTTGATTGTCACTTCATAAATGTGATGGTCCTGTTCATAAATCTCGATAAAAGATAAAACAATATCATGTAGAATGACTTCACGAGCCTTAATGGTTAATAGCGTAAGAAATGTAAATGATATGTCGTTGATCTTGTTTTTGAAGAGTTCTACAAGAATGTTTCTTTTTTTTGAAGGAGGTATAATAGGACTAATCAAAATCCTTTTCAATTCGGGATTCTGAGTGGTGACTCTATCCAGCAGTTTCATGTCTTGAAACACTTCTTCTACTAAGTCCGAAGAATCGGCTATCTCATATAGAGCGAGGGCATAGCGTTGAGCAAGAACTTTATGATGTATTATCTTCATGAGTAAGGTTTCATTCAGCTGAATATGATCTCATCAATGAGTTTCTGCAGATAGCCATTTTGTTTTTCTTCGTCGCTGAGTTTTTCTCGTAGAAGCTTTTCAGTTAACTCAATGGTAAGGACAGCAATTTGGTTTTTCAAATGGATGAAGGCAGCATTTTCTTCATTTTTAATAGCTACACGTGCAGAGGCAAGAATTTGTTCATATTCTTTATTGGCTTTTTGCCGAGCTTCTTCTATTATATTGTTAGCAAGTTTACGTGCATCGGCCAGCAAGGCATCGCGCTCCAATTTAGCCTCATTGAGAAGTTTTTCATTTGTAGCCAAGAGGTGGCTCATCTCCTCACGCGCTTTTTCAGCGGCTTGTAAAGCTTCCTCTATGTTTCTTTCACGCTTTCTTATTGCCTTGAGGATAACTGGCCATGCAAACTTTCCAAGAATAAAAATTAATATCCCGAATGATATTGTCATCCAGAAAATTAAACCCAATTCAGGTGTGATGAGTTCCATGATTTAACATTCAAGATTTAATAGCAGTTAGCATTTGTAATCCCAATCTTTCTTCTAAAAAAATGAGTCTCAAAGGACTAAAAAATACGTAAATGGATTACACAAACAGAATTAACATACAGACCACTACAGCGAAGAAGGCAACTCCTTCGATAAGTGCAGCTGCAATGATCATACTAGAACGAATGTCGTTGGCAGCTTCGGGTTGACGAGCAATGCTTTCGAGGGCTCGAGCTCCTATATTGCTAATCCCAATAGCTGCTCCAATGGTTGCTATACTGGCACCAATTCCTGCTCCTATCTTTGCATAAGGCGTCAAATCTGTAACTGCTTGTAATATAACTGAGAGTATTGACATAATAATTTGATTTAAAAAGATTAATGTTGTTTCTGAGTTAAATGTTCGGGTTCTTCAATAGCCATACCAAAGTATAATGCTGATAATAAAGTAAAAACAAAAGCTTGTAAAAAAGAAACCAGGATTTCGAGAAGACTGATAAATATTGACATTAGAATTGATATCAGACTTATTCCGTAACCGAATGCGGGATGTATGTTGCCAAAGACAAAAATCAGACTCATGAATCCTAAAACAATAATGTGCCCTGCTGTCATGTTGGCAAACAAACGAATCATGAGTACGAAGGGCTTGGTAAAAACACCAAGAAGTTCGATGACGGGAAGCATAGGGATAGGGATTTTTAGCCACCATGGTATGTTTGGTGTATTAAAAATGTCTTGCCAGTAATGACGATTGCCACTCAAAGTGGTAATGAGAAAAGTAAATAAAGCCAGCATCATCGTCACTGTAATATTCCCTGTAACATTGGCACCGCCGGGAAAGAATGGGACAATACCCAAAAGATTATTGAAAAAAATGAAGAAAAATACAGTAAGCAAATAGGGGGTAAATCTTTCGTAATGCTTTTCGCCTATGGATGTTTTGGCAATGTCGTCGCGTACAAAGATGATAATGGGTTCGAGCAAGGATTGCAATCCTTTAGGTGCTTGCTTTTCACTTTGTTTATAAGACTTGGCCACTGTTAAAAAAATAATTATCAAGGCAATGACACTTAAAAATAATGAAGCTACATTTTTCGTAATGGAAAAATCGAGTGGAATATCTGGGTTTTTGATTTCGAGAGTGGGTTTGGCACTTCCAACATAAATTATTTTATCCTTGTATGGTCCTTCGGTCATGTAACGAAATCCCTTGTAATCAGTTTGGCCATGATGAAATTTCGAAAAACAAAAAACATTTAACTTGCCATCGTGCCATAAAATAACGGGTAAGGGAATGCTTACATGAGTTTTCCCAATGCTCAGGATATGCCATTCGTGTGCATCGGTGATATGCTCCATTATCATTTCACCTGGTCTAAATTCCGTTGATTTATCGGATGAAGGCCCTGCTTCAACAAGCTTAAAAGCGAAGCAAAAGCTTACTAAAAAAATGAAGAATTTTCTGACCATTTCTTTGATAATCAAGTAGATATCAAATTTTCTTCCCCTTAAAATTGACGATGCAAGGATAACACTTTTTTTCTCATATTGGCCTTGTATTTATTTTTAAGAAGGCAGAGTCTGTCGTTGTATGAGGATGAATGAGGCAATTTAATCTTCGGGTTTAGGGTTTTTAACTCTTGTAACCACCACCATATTCGACATTGCTTTTTCTTTCATAGGGAATCCCGTTATTTTCACGAGGATATCATCGGGATTGACCTCATTATTTTGAAGTAAAATCTGGACCATCAGATCAAGATTGTCATCAGTATAATGAAGGTTTTGCTGGACGAAACCTGTAATGCCCCAAACGAGAGAAAGCCGACGGATGATTCTAGGACTACGTGCGAAGATGAATATTTGTGCTTTAGGACGGTAGCTGGCCAGTCGCATAGCAGTGTAACCCGTGAGGGTATATGTGAGAATGGCTTTTGCCTCGGTTTTTTCACTCAGCCGTATAGCAGCTTCTATAACAGCATCTGAGATTAAACGCGACGGATTAGTAAAAGAATTCTCTGGTTTGCGGTTGTGGATTTCTCCGATTTTTTCTGTTTCATCAATAATGCGACGCATAGCCCGAACGGCTTCGACAGGATATTGACCCATAGAAGTTTC
Organism: Bacteroidales bacterium UBA5762; assembly: GCA_002418865.1. GTDB lineage: Bacteria > Bacteroidota > Bacteroidia > Bacteroidales > TTA-H9 > TTA-H9. The sequence goes on from DIEY01000001.1 coordinate 27,704, forward strand.
AGCACTCAGCATAAGAGCATCTGCTCCATCCATTACTGAATTGGCCACGTCATTAATTTCGGCTCTAGTAGGACGTGTATTATTAAGCATGCCTTCCAGCATTTGTGTGGCCACTATTACAGGTTTCGACTGTGCAATCGATTTATGTATGAGTAGTTTTTGTACTGCTGGCACTTGTTCATAAGGAAGTTCTACCCCTAAATCACCTCGTGCAACCATCAATGCATCGCTTACTTCTATAATGGAATCGAGATTTTTTAAGGCTTCGGGTTTCTCTATTTTGGCAACGATTCCTGGGTTCCAATTGCGACCCAAAACCTGAATATTTTCCCTCAATTTTAAAATATCTTCCGAACTTCTTACAAACGATAAAGCAATCCAATCGAGCTGATTTTGGTAAGCAAAACGTAAATCCATTAAATCTTTTTCGCTAAGTGCTGAAAGTGTTAAATGGCTGTCGGGAAGATTAACTCCTTTACGAGCTGTAAGAATGCCGCCCACCAATACTTCTGCCGATAATAAGCCCGTTGATAGTTTTTCTTTTACCTTCAAACTAATTTTTCCGTCGTCGAGTAGTACCTGATCTCCAGGTTTGACATCTTCTGTCAATTGAGAATAGTTGATCCACAGCAAGTCTTCTTTTGAAAGGCCGATGCCACCAACAAGTTGAATCCTTTGCCCTTGTTGTAAATGAATAGCATTGTTTTCTACTTCTCCTATACGGATTTTAGGACCTTGTAAATCGCCAAGAATAGCCAGACGATGGTGATAACTTGGACCTAATTCTCTGATGTATTGAATGATCTGTCGAAGAATTTTTGGGTCACCATGTGAGAAGTTCAAACGAAAGACATTTACACCAGCCTGCGCCATCTGGTCTATTATCGATTTATCGAAAGATGCAGGCCCTAAGGTGGCAACTATTTTTGTACGCATAATTACTGGAAACGTTAAGTATATAATGAATCCTATCTAAAAGTTATAGGGCGAAAACATTTGCCTCAAGAGAATGGCTTTTGTCCTTGAATAAAGAAATGCAAATTTCATAAAAATTTACTTTGTTTGGGTTAATTGGCTTTTTATTCTTTGAATTGGTAAAGCAGGTTAATGTCCATAAAAAAGCAAAGGTGCTGATATTGATTTTTATAAAAGGCGAATGGAAAGATATGGCCATTTTAATGCTTTTCTGCTGCAATTATTTTTGCAGCATTTGTTCAACGAATTCAGACACGTCGGTTTGGCCGCTAAAAATGTGATAAAGTCCTGACATGATAGGAAAAGTATCCAGATGACGGGAATGAATAATCTGTCCGCAGAATATATTAACGGCTAATCTTCCTTCGAGCAATACTTTTTCGGATATCTGTTCTGTAAAATAGCCTTTACCGATGAGCAAGCCCAAAGTCCGGTTCCGTGAGAGGTCGTTCAAAGCAGTAAGCCCAAAGTCGCCAAAACCACAATACTTGAACATGGTAGATTTTTTCCCTCCAAACAATATATGTATGGAACGCATTTCGTTGAAAGCACGTGTGAGAAATAGAAAGCGCATGTTTGCCGTATTGAATTGGGCATCCATCATACCCACGGCAATAGCATAAATATTTTTTAGTATACTCAAAAGTTCCACTCCTTTGATATCTTTCGAGAAATCGAGATAAACTTGGGTGTTAGCAAAAACTTCTTCAAAAAGAGGCCAAATCTTATTGTCTTTGCAACCAATGGTAAAGGCAGTAGGGCTTCCATTAATCATTTCCTTGGCAAATGAAGGTCCTTTCATTGCTACCACCCCAAACGGAAACTCCTTGAGTAATCCTTCGGAGATGGTTTGTCCTTCGCGGTCGAAACCCTTAGCCATGTTCACCAGTACCACCTGAGGTGATAAAAGAGAAGCATTTTCACGTATATATGGAATTACAGCAACAGAAGGCAAAGCTAAAAACACCAGATCTGCTTCATTTAAAACCGATTTATCCGATACTGCCTTTACCTCGCTGGCTAATAGAAAACCAGGAAAATACTTAGAGTTTCTATGTAAATGATTTATTTCATCAATTACATCAGATTCAATGGAAAGAATAGTAGTGTCTATTTTACTGTTGCTGGCAAGCGCCTGAGCCATTGCTGTTCCAATTGAACCCGAACCTATTATTACGATTTTTTTGAATCTTGAAGTAAATTCTGTATTCATTTTTTAATCGGTTTCTTTAGATGGAGAGCATGAACCATTTGTAATAAACGGTTAACTTCATCCTTGTCGAAAAATCTTAGCAAATATAAAATCAAAGGAAAAGCCATTAGAAGAATTAATTTTAAAAGGATGCTAATAAGCAAACTTCTTACAGGTATAAAATATCCTATGAAAAATAAGGCCAGTCCTGTGAATAATAGTTTTAACAAACGTATGCCTTCGAAACGAATGTAATAAAATTTTTGTGAAAAAAGATAAAAAAACAGAGCTAACAATCCATTTGAAACCAACATCATGAGAGCTGCTCCATAAATACCCATTTTGGGGACCAGCAGAATATTCATTCCGATGCTGAAAACCGCACATAGCATCACAATCCATGCGTTATATTTAGTTTTTTTCACATAATGCAAACCTAAGGAAAAGTAGGTTTGTGTGCCCTTGAGCACAAATCCAAAACTAATGAGCGGAATAACTACATAGGCTCTCATATAATCTGGATTGCCCAGGGTAAATATGGCTACAATTTCGTGAGAAAAAACCGAAAGAGCAAATGCCGAAAGCATTAATATTCCAAAATAATAAGTGAAAATACGAGAGAAGAATCTTTTTGCTCCTGCATCTTCAAGCATTTTATAGGCAATGGGTAAAAAACCTAACTGAAAAGATTGAATGATGAACATGTTGATGATTCCTCCAAACTTGTAGCCGATTCCATAAACTCCTGTATCGCTCCGAGTAAGAAAATGTTGTACAACATAGCGGTCGCCTAAGGATAGTATTATAGCCGATATACTGGTAAAAATTAAAGGGAAGCCGTACTTTAGCATTTCTTTTAAAGGGCCTACTTCAAATTTTGGCACAAGATGCTTTATAAGAAATGGTGATGAAAAAACATTTAAAAGGACACTTGCAATGAGCTGGCTCAACAAAATAGCTTCGACCCCCATTTTGAGTCTTACAATAAAATATATATTCAATCCTAAGTTTACGGAGAGTTTTAGTGTGTTGAGAATGATATATTGCCAGGGTTTTTCGTGGAATCTTAGTAAGCTGAGAACCAACAGATTAAGCACATCGAAGGTAACTAAAAGAAACGAAATGTCGAGGTATAATTTAAATTTAGGATCGTCGTAAACTCCTTGATGATTTACCCATGCATTGAAAGGGAAAGCCAATAAATTGAATGCCAATAAGATGAATACTAAGGCCATGAGTGTTGTAAAAACCATACTACCTTGCCGCTTGAAGTCTTTTTCTGGCGCCAGCCATCTTAATAATGCCGTGGGAAGACTAAACGACAAGACTGCCGATAGCAGCTGCCATATTGGCTCTATCAGAATAAGCGAAGAATAATCGCTAATGGAAATATGTTGCGAATAAAGGGGCAGTAAAATGAAACCGACCAGCTTGGAAAATATATTTCCAAGGCTATAAATAAAGACTTGTTTTGCCGATAATTTAAATTTGTCGAACATCTACATGTTTTTTTCCAGTAAGACCATCAGCCAGTAAGGTCGCTTGGGTGATATAATCACATTGATGCTATCGATAAGAAATCCCAAAGGATGAAATTTATAAGGAAATATGAATTGATTATTACAACGCGGACATATAGTCGTACGATTATTTTTATCGATCCAAAAATAAGGAATCCAAGAATTGGAAGGAATCCATTTACGTTTGAGCTTCAATAAGGCTGGATGATAATATCTCACAGGTTTTCCGAAAGTAAATTCGGTTGTTTTCTTATATTCGGGGAAAAGAATTGCGAAATCCTCACTTTTAAAAGATCTGAGGTGATTGGGTCTATTGAAAATATATTTACATTGAGGACAACGAATCAGCAATTTATCGGGGTTTTCGCGGTTGGGTACAGTAATAAAGATATATTTTTTCGATATTCTTTTGAATTCTTGTATGGTTTTTTGGAATATTTCATCGGGAAGATGTTCGAGCAGTTCTGATGAGAAGACCATATCGAAGCTTTGGGAAGGTATAGGAATGTTGTCGCATGAAGCTTCCAATTTTTGAGAAGTAACAAATTGTAATGCCGACTTGCTACGGTCTACGCCGAGCACTTGATATTTTTTTGCTAGTTCATTGGTAATTACTCCATTGCCACAGCCAATATCTATAATAGACTGTACATCGGGAGGGATATTTTCGATGATTTTCTGGATCTTTGGGCCGAGCTGAGCCCTAGTAAGAATTTCCCACTTGGCATTTTCATATATAATCGGATTATCCATAATATTGTTTAATCGAATTCAGAATACAGTTTAATTAATTTTTGAGCATCTTTCCCCCAATTGTATTTATTGACAATAAAAGTTCTGCCAAATTCAGGATCAAATTCCCCTAATGAAATAAGACTTTTTAATTGAAGTAATTTTTCAGCAAAATCTTTTGGTGAATCATTTTTATATATAATTCCTGAATGCGTTTCTTCGATAATTCTTCTTAAGGGATTGCAGTCAGAAGAAAGAATGGGTATACCTGCATAAATGTATTGGAATATTTTATGTGGAATAGTAGTATCTGTATGCTCAGATTTTAAATGTGGGATTAAAGCAACATCAGCCTTTTGAAGAATAGCGACCATTTCTCCAAAAGGTCGGTAACCGTAAAAATTAATTTTATTTGAAATATTTAACGAATCTGAAAGTCTTATTAGTTTTTCCAGATATTTACCAGCGCCGACTATGTCAAAGTTAAAATCAGAAAATTGGTCATTTAAAAGAGCAATTCCTTGTAAAACAATTTGAATACCTCTATGTTTATTGATACCACCACCATAAAAAATATTAAAATTATTTTTATTTCCCTTATTTGCTATATATTTTGGCAATTTATCAAAAGACTCAATATTTAAGGTATTGCTAACCACAGTAATTTTACTATGTTCAATTCCTAAGTTTTCCAGTCTTTTCTGGGCTTCTTCCACCACAACTATAATTCTATCTGCTAAATTACACATTCTTTTTTCATATTTTCTCCATTGTTGATCATGAGAAAGTATTTTCCCAACAAAAGACTGGGTATGTTCAGAAATTTTTAATAGTCCTGGCCAATTTTCGTGCAAATCCAATACAAATTTCGCGTTTAGTTTTTTTGAAACTTCGAAACCTATTTGAGCTAATGGCAGGTCATGAACATGAATTGCATCATATTTGTTTTTTAATAGTAATTTGTTTAATTCGCTTCTCCAAAAATTGAAATAAAATGGTAGTGTAAGGGCTGCAACACCAAATTTATATCTCAAAGTTGGAATTTTAAAACGCTTAATTATGACTTTGCTTTTGAAACATTCATCAGAGGGTAATTCTTTGCGTGTCAAACATGCAATTGAAACTTCATGGCCAGCTTTTGCAAGTGCCATGGCTTCGTTTTCAACTCTTAAATCTGGAGGAAATTCCCCCGGCAGAAGCATCAATATTCTCATTTAGGTAATAAATGATGTAAAATTATTTCAACTATTCTGTTCGCAGTTTTACCATCCCATAAAGGCGGTATCAATGTATTTTGCAAGGAATTATTAAATATTTCTATGGCTTTTAATGCAGCATGGAAATTGGAGCCTACAAGCTGATTCGTTCCCATTTCAACAGTTACAGGTCTTTCTGTAGAATTTCTAACTGTTATACAGGGTATTCTTAGGAAACAGGTTTCCTCTTGAATCCCTCCACTGTCGGTTACCACACCTTTCGAGTCGATAACTAAACTTAAAAAATTAATATATCCAAGGGGTTTAATCAAATGAACATTAGTATTAATTTTCTCTAAAAGATGAAATTTTTTTAGATTGTTCAAAGTTCGAGGATGAATTGGAAAGACTATATCATATTTTTTAGCTACTTCATTTAAAAAATTCACCATTTCATTTAAATTATCAAGGTTATCCACATTTGATGGTCTATGAAAAGTAACAACAATATATTCTTTAGGCTTAAGGTTTAAAGATAAAAAATAATGTTTATTGCTAATTTTTTCTAAATTTTGAATTAAATTATCGATCATTGTATTTCCTACAAAAAAAATCTTTTCGTCAGCCACTCCTTCATATTTTAAATTTCTTAATCCTGAATTCTCGGTAACAAATAAATAATCACTTATGGCATCAGTAACAATTCTATTGATTTCTTCAGGCATCGATCGGTCAAAACTTCTCAAGCCAGCCTCTATGTGGCCGACTTTTATTCCGAGCTTCACAGCGGTTAAGGAGCATGCTAATGTTGAATTTACGTCCCCGGGTACTAATACTACATCAGGTTGATATTGTTGTAAAATTTTTTCAAAACGCAACATAATTGTTGCTGTTTGTTTAGCATGACTTCCTCCTCTAGCATTCAGGAAAAAGTCGGGGGTTGGAATATCCAATTCATCGAAAAATATGTCGGACATCAATGTATCGTAATGCTGACCGGTATGGCATATTTTATGTTCACAAATGGATTCAACTTTTTGAAAAGCCTTATGAATTGGAGCAATTTTCATAAAATTAGGCCTGGCGCCAACAACAGAAAGTATTTTATTTTTATTTGCCACATTTTTACTTTTTTGCAAAAGTAAGTAGATTTAAATTTCTTCCTTTCAGAATTTAATACGTTGAGTTACCAGTGCTTAATAATTAGAGGACCTGGCGCAGGCCTCAAATAAACTAACTTCTCATCATAACCAACACATCCATTAGAGTCGGTCACATACACTGAATATAAACCGGCAGCGCTTACAATGATTTGAGGAGTAGTACTTCCGGTATTCCATAGATAGGATTGATATCCGCTGCCAGGCGTAAGCACGATGGAAGAATTCGAGCAAATCGTTGTATCAGGGCCTAAAGATATTTGTGGATTAGGATTAACCGTAACCATAACTTGTGTAGAATTATAACTTCCACTGGCCGAATAGGCTATAACAGTATATATACCGGAATTCAAAGTCTGTACATTACTAATTACAGGATTCTGAATATTTGAGCTAAACCCTGCAGGGCCTGTCCATTCAAAAGAAACTGCGCCAGTCGCTATACAATATAGATTAAGAGTTGCTCCTACACAAAGGGGGCTATTGGAATAAGCTTGTATTGATACGAAAAAACTTTGAATAAACGTAGGCAACCCAAAAGTTGCCACCCTGCCTTCTAGGGAGACGTTATTTTCTATATATCCACAACTTAAACCTGTATTGTTTGGATTATTAATCGTACATAAAAAAGTATAATTATAATGTGATATGTATATCTTTCCGTTATTGGCTACCTGCATAGCAGCATAATTTCCGTTGGAGGCAATTTCTGTCTTTTCATTTACAATAGAAGTACCATTTGGTAAATTCAAATCGTATTGAAATATTTTTCCATTATCTCTGGCTCCTGATGCGTATAATTTCGTGTTGTCAGGAGAAAACTCTACTCCATAGGCAGAAGGTATAAAATCATAAAAACATTTCACATCTGTATTCACAACCCCTGTAGAAGTATTGAATTTAACCATTTCAACCAATACAGAAAGTTCATAATCATATACCGCAAGTGCTAGATATGTTCCATCTGGTGATGATTTTAAATAACCTGCTCTATGTCGATTTATACCCGTATGAATCTGTCCGGCATTCGATATTATAGGTGTTGTATTAATACCACTAGCCGTAACCAAAAACGCTAAAAATTGATTATTATTCCAACCATGTGTTATTACCCATATATCCACACCGTTGGCATGCTTTACAGCAGTTATTTTTTCAGTGCAATTTGCTGTAGGTACAATTTCGATATTTTTAGTAGTTACCGCCCCCAATCCTCCTGCCAAATTTATATCAACAATAGAGTAGCATACCCCATGAGTACCACCTGTTGCTACCTGATCAACGGTAAACACATAATAAATAGTACTACTGCCAGGCATTTTGACGATAACACCCGACTGCGTACTCGAAGAATGTCCCCATAACCCTGCCCCATTTGACATTATTTGATGATTCCGATTCCAAATAGTTTGACCATCGGTATAAAAAAGAAGTGAACCTGTTGAGTTGCTTATCGTGGCTACACCCTCACTTGTACTCAGTGCCCCGTCTAAAAGTGCAATAGGTTCACCACTGGAAAAACTCACCCCTGCATAGTTGCCAAAATACCAGTTATTGGCTTCGAGTTGAGCATATAACGCTTTCGCATTCCACATCAAAACTACAACCACTAGCAATAATTTAAATTTGTATTGGTTCATCCAGAGAATTTTCTAAAATAGTGATGATAAAAATACATTATTTATTCGTAGTTCCTTTTTTCAATCTGGCTTGCCTGATACTGGCATTCAGTTCGAAACCTATCAATAAAATCATCGAATTCAACCAGAGATAAAACATCAGGATAAGTATAGTACCAATACTTCCGTAAACCGCATTATAACTTGAAAAATTTTGAATATAAAAACTAAAACCCCAGGAAGTTAATAAGATAAGTATGGTAGATAATGTTCCACCAGCCGAAAAGAATTTGAACTTGTTTCTCCTATCAGGTGCGAAATAATAGAGAAAGCTTATCCCAAAATATACAGTAGCTATCAAGATTATCCATCTTCCTATTTGCAAAAGATAATAAGTAAATATATTGCCGATGATGTGGTGTTCATTTAGGAAGCTAAAAGTGAGACTTCCCAAACTGATTAAACCAATAGCTACAATTAGCAATATGGTATATAAAAGTATTAGAGATATATTTACAGCTTTTTGCTTGAACCACGATCGGGTTTTAAAGTTATGAATACTCGAATCGAAAGCATTAGTTAGGCCGCTGATGCCATTTGAGCAGAAATAAAGCGCCATGATAAATCCTATGGAAAGTAAATCTCCTCGTGGTCGTGTAATGATATCCTCAACGGTTTTGTTAATTACTCTCCAAATCTCATTGGGCAAGAAATCCTCCAGCAAGCCCATGAGCATAATCTGAAAATTTTCTATTGGAATAAAAGGAATAATAGTAAATAACATGATTATGCCAGGGAAAATGGCCGCAAGAAAATTATAGGCTATGCCTGAAGCTTTTGCACCGATGTTTCCTTTTACAAGTGACTTTAAAAAAAATGTCATCACATCGTAAAGAGGTATTCCGTCGAATCCTGGCACAACCACTTTCTTCGACCAGCGAATAATGCGAAATCCCAGCTCTATTAACTTGTCGAGCCGACGGCCAATCCATGAATCCTCAAATAAAATATTCCAAAGAAAATGATTTTTCACTTAAATATCAGCCTTCAAACTTAAATCGAGACTTTTAATATGATGCGTAAGAGAACCTACCGAGATAAAATCAACGCCAGAGGCAGCATATTGTCTTATGTTTTGCGAGTTAATACCACCACTGGCTTCGGTTTCAAAACGTCCATCAATCATTTTTACGGCCTTCATCAAATCGTCCGGGCTAAAATTATCGAGCATAATCCTATGCACTTGTCCTTCTTTTAAAACCTGATTCAATTCGTCGAAATTGCGGACTTCTATCTCTATTTTGAGGTTTAGTTGATGTTGTTGCAGATACTCATTCACTGACCTAATTGCTTGTGCAATTCCTCCGGCATAATCAATGTGGTTGTCCTTGATGAGGATCATATCATAGAGTCCGGCACGATGATTAAAGCCACCACCTATTCTTACGGCATATTTTTCGAGTTGGCGAAGCAAAGGAGTGGTTTTGCGTGTATCGAGTAAACGAACTGGCAAGCCTTCGATAAGTTTTACCATATTACGCGTTTGGGTGGCAATGCCACTCATTCTCTGCATAAAATTGAGAGCAGTTCTTTCGCCCATCAGTATTGCCCTTGCATCGCCATACAGTGTAAATCCAATATCTCCTGGTCTAACTTCATTCCCATCATCTAAAATTTGATGAAATTGCATAGAAGCATCCAAATGTTGAAATATTTGACGGGCGATATCTATCCCACAAATTATCCCATTTTCTTTTACCAACAAACGAGCTCGAGCTTTTTGTCCTATGGCCACTGTGGACAATGTAGTATAATCTCCTTCACCAATGTCTTCTTGTAAGGCTAAACGAACAATCTCTTCGGTAGTCATTTTGGCTATTGCTTTTTGGTAGATAACTATTCTTCGAAAGGTTCGAGCTGAAATTGAATGATCCAATATTTGCCTTCCATTTCTTTCATCAAGAAGTAAAGATTATATATTTTGTTGGGGCAATTCATTTTGCCGATAAGAAAGCGTGTACCTTCGTTCGAGCGGCCTTCGTGTTTTATTTTGATGGATAATACTTCATTTTGATTGAAAAATTTTTGCAAGAGGGCTTCCGATTGATTGCGATTATAAACTCCTTCGCTACCTGGGATGGACAGGTTGACCATAGTGTGGAAATATTTTACCAATTCGTGTGCATCACCATCTGAAATGGCTTTCACTATGATAGCCTGATTATTTTGGGCACACACAGTTACCGTTAGCCCCGAAAAAATCATCAGAAATACTATCAATTCTTTTTGTAAACGTATGTTCATACCCCTTTCGAATTAATTGAACCATTCAAGAAACAAAGACAAAACTTTAAAAGCTACAATAAAAATGCCATAGGCTGTTCTTGAGAACGAAGGCAAATTTAATGTAAATAATACTAAACCAAGAAAGTCAGCATATAAGGTTGAAAAATCCTAATTTCGCAAACGTTCGGAATTTGGTTTATGAAAATTCGACTCATCACGATAGGAAGAACGGAAGAGGCTTATGTAGAAGAAGGGCTACAGATATACGAAAAACGTATCCTGCATTATCTTCCTTATGTTCGTATAGAATTAGCTGCCAATAAAATAAATGTGAAGAACGATGAAAAGGCTGTGCTTTTGGGTGAAGCTGCGCTTTTAGAAAAGAATCTCGACCCTGAATCCTTTGTGGTTTTGCTCGATGAAAAGGGAAAGAAATTTACTTCGATTGAATTTGCTCAATTTATACAGCAAAAAATGAATTCAAGCATAAAGAATTTAACTTTTATAATTGGGGGAGCTTATGGTTTCCACGAACGGATATATCAAATTGCCGACGAGAAAATAAGTCTTTCGTCCATGACCTTTCCTCATCAGCTGGTCCGTCTTATTTTTGCCGAGCAGTTATATAGGGCACTAACCATCTTAAATCATGAGCCTTACCATCATTCTTAAAGCGTATTGATAAAATATGAGACCTTGACCTTCGTTCCTTAATATCGATCAGTAAATTTTTAATTAGAAATTCATTCTATGAAAAAGATTGTTTTTGTTATTGGCTGGATGTGTATCTCGATAACTTTTATTCCTCTCAAGGGGCAAAAGACGCATTCTCTGGATGAAGATGAGATGCAATGGCAAACGGCCATCGAACTCTTTGAGAGGGAAAAATTTGGAGCTGCACAACATATTTTTGATCAAATTTCCAATCGCCCTGGTTCTCAGAAGCAAATGCTGGCTACTTACTATTCTGCAGTTTGTTCTTACAAAAACATGAATCCCGATGCCGGACAGCAATTACAAGATTTTATCTATCAATATCCTACCAGCGATAAAATTAATGAAGCAAAATTTTATCAGGCGTGTTTTTCATTCAATAACAGGGATTTTAAGTCGGCCGATAAAATCTTTCAGGAAGTAGATGCTTATGAACTTCCTCCTGCTTATTTGCCCGAGTTTTATTTCAAAGCTGGATATACTCGTTTTGTATCTGGAGATTTAGAAAGAGCCAGAAACTATTTTTATGAGATAAAAGATGGGAATCATTCTTATGCCGACAAAGCTTCATATTATTATGGCCATATTCTTTACACACTGGGAAAATACGAAAATGCTCTTCGTGAATTCAACAAATTAATTAATCACCCAGAATATCAATCCGTTATTCCCTATTACATTGCACAGATTTACTATCGTCAAGGAAAATATGAAGAACTTTTGCAAACTGCACCTCCATTGCTTGAGAATACCTCAGGCAAGCAGAAAGCCGATATAGCTCGTATGATTGGGGATGCTTATCTACAATTAGAGAATTATTCTAAGGCTTATGAATATCTTTTAATGCATAAACAGCTTACCAAAGGAGGTACAGATAGAGTACAAGCATATAGTTTAGGTTATGCAGCTTATAAAGCTGATTTGATCAATGAAGCCATTCCTAATTTTCAGATCGCTGCACAGGGTAAAGATTCTTTGGCGCAGAATGCATGGTATCATTTGGGAGCTTGTTACTTAAAGACAGGGCAAAAAGACTTTGCACAGAGTGCATTCTATTCGGCTTATCAATTATCATACGATCAGCCATCTCGCGAAGATGCCCTTTTCAATTATGCCAAACTATCTTATGAATTGGCCTCTGATCCTTACAATGAAGCTATTTCTGCCTTAAAAAAATATTTGACCGAGTTTCCGCAATCGCGCCGCGGCGACGAAGCCAATCAATATCTCGTAAATTTGGCTCTCATTAGTAAAGATTACAAGCAAGCCCTCGAAGCCATCGAAAACATCAAATTAAAGGATTTAAGAATTAGAACTGCTCAGCAAAGAATACTTTATTATCTTGGCATAGAATCCTTTAATGAAGATAAATACCCAGAGGCTATTCAATACTTTCAGAAAGCTTCAGAAATGGATTTCGACAAGAATATAAAACTTCAAGCATTATATTGGATTGCCGAAGCCATCTATCGAAGTGGCGATTATGCTGCGGCTCTTAAGGCTTACAATAAGTTTTTAATGAGCCCCGGAGCCATAAATATTCCTGAATATACCTCTATACATTACAACATTGGCTATGCCCAATTTAAACTAAATAATTACGATGAAGCTTCGGTGGCGTTTAGAAAATTTCTTTCATCCTATCAAGGCAACGATAAAGCCCTGATTAATGATGCTTTCTTGAGGATTGGAGATTGTTTTTTTATAAGTCGAAATTATAGCGAAGCCATTAATTATTATCAAAAAGCTTATAACAATGGCAGTACCGAAGCCGATTATGCTTTATATCAGATTGCTCTCTCGCAGGGCGTTCAGAAACAGTTTCAGGAAAAAATTGCCACACTGAAAAACTTAACCTCAAAATACCCACGCTCCCCTTATAATGCAGCGGCTTATTATGAATTAGCTCTTACTTCTCTTCTTATCTCCAAGAACAATGATGCCTTAAATTACCTCGATCAGATCATCACGAAGTATCCAAAGAGCAATTATGTTAGCAAATCCATGTTAAAAAAAGGCATGATTTATTATAACGACAACCAGAATGAAAGAGCCTTGGCAGAATTAAAGGCAGTGGTCAATAAATATCCCGGTACAGATGATGCTCAGGAAGCATTATTGGCTATAAGCAATATTTATGTGGAAATGAACCGGGTAGATGAATACCTGACATATCTCAATACTGTCCCTCATGCAGATCTTTTGGTTTCGAGCCAAGACTCCCTTATTTATGTTGCTGCTGAAAATCAATATCAGAAAGGAGATTGTAAATCGGCCACAGAAGGATTCTCTAAATACATTAAGAATAATCCTCAGGGAAAATTTACGGCAAATGCATGGTTTTATATTGGAGAATGTGCCCGTAAGAAAGGAGATGATAGTGAGGCACTTGTGGCTTATGAAAATGTAACCTCACGGCCGGGCAATCCTTTTATGGACTTAGCTTCGAGTTATTCCGCTCATTTTCGTTTTATTCAAAAAGACTATCGTCAAGCGCTTGAACATTATCAACGTCTGGAAGCTGTTGCAATGGACAAGAATTCCCTCACCGAAGCTTTAGCCGGTCAGATGCGTTGTTATTATCAGCTTGATGAAATGAACTCGGTTTTGGATGTTGCTGCTCAACTAATGAAATCGGAAAAAATAACCCATGACCTCTTGATAGAAGCACATTTATATATGGCAAGGGCGGCTTTCCAAACTAATAATATTCCTCTGGCTGAAAAAGAATATGGCATTGTAACCCGTTTAACACAATCGGAATCAGCAGCCGAAGCACAATATTACCTATCGTTTATCGTATTCAACCGTAACGATTTAGACAATGCCGAAAAAATGACTTTTCAACTTATAAATAATTTTCCTTCGGCTGATTACTGGAGGGTGAAGGGTTTTATACTTTTATCCGATATTTATGTGGCAAAAGGCAATATATTTCAGGCAAGGCAAACCTTACAAAGCGTCATCGATAACTATCGAGGAGAAGACTTGCGCAAGGAAGCTCAAGACCGTCTCAATGCACTGCCTAATGTTCAATAATGCTCTTATCATCAACGATTTAAAAAATATGAAAATCAATAATCATCTTCTGAAAATCAACATCGCCATTGGACTTATTTTATGGCTTACGGTTTTAAATAAGAGTTTTGCTCAACGTCCTCAAATTGAAGAAGTAACCATTATTGGAAGTTATACTCCTCATATTTCCGATGCCAATAAGATTTTGAGAAATCCCATGCTGAAGGACACGAGTATAGTTCTCAAACCCATTGAATATCAAATTATCTCGAGGCCTTTGCATTTGTCCTTTCCACTTTACACCATAGATGCACAAAAGGTTCAGGCCGAGAGTGATGTGAAGTATCTGAAAAATTATCTTCGACTGGGCATGGGAAGCCTGATTAACCCTTATGCCGATGTTTATGCTCATATTCCACAGTCCAAACGAACATCATTTGGCATTCATTATAGGCATCATTCGGCCCAAGCCGATATAAAAGATTATGGAGAATCATCTTTTAGCGACAATCTGGCCGAAATCTATGGAAAAACTGTAGGGAAAACGCTTGCATGGAGCGGAGGAATTAATTATCAACGAAATATGCTTCACTGGTATGGATTTAATCCATTAAAGTATTCTCTTCCAGAAAATTCCGATACAAGTATTACAAAACAAATATATACACGTTTACGTGGAAGTATCGGTTTGAAGAAAAACACTTCTAATCATGACCCTTTTTATTACGATTCAAGGCTCGATGCATTGTGGATGGAGGATAAATATGGTACTTCCGAATTGAATCTTTCTTATTTTGGCAATTTTCAATATACCAATTCCATTCTTTCAGCCAAAAGCAATGATAAAATCGGGATTGCTCTGGAGGCAAACTTTTGGAATAATCAGTGGGACTTATATGCTGATGATCGAACGGGTCTCATCAGTTTCCATCCTTATTTTAGTACCCAAATTGATGAATATGAATTGTATGCAGGTTTAAATACATCAATAATTGTTGATAGTGGCGATACCAAAGTATATGTCTTCCCTGAACTGAGGGGTGGTTTGACCATCATCAAAGATATTCTGAAAGCTTATGTGGGGATTAAGGGCGATATTACCCGAAACAATTTAAACCAATTTAGTACAACTAATCCTTTCATTTCGACTTATGTTCCTTTCAATTTCAGGAAAAATTCCTTAGAGTTTTATGGTGGGTTGAGTTCCAACCTCGGCCGTTATATTGGGTTAAATGCATCCATAAGTACTTCTAACTTTACGAATCAGGCATTCTTCATCAATGATACCAGTGTTCCATTATATAATCAATTCACCGCCATCTATGACAGCGGCAGTGTTCTCAAGGTAAATGCAGAAATATCATTTCATAAACAAGAAAATATAATTTTTAATTTGGGAATAAATTATTCCTCCTACTCATTGGAAAATCAGCTCAAGCCTTGGCATATTCCCGAATTTATGGTGTATGCAAATGGTCGCTTTGTATTTGGGAAGAAATTTATTTTCAAACCCATTATTTATTTCCAGAGTAAGACTTATGCCAAAATTTTTGAAAATCAAAATGGGACATGGATTGAACCTGAACCCTATGAAATCGATCCTTTCTTCGATTTAAGTGTTGGGTTCGAATATCGCATTAGTCCACAGTTTTCAGCTTTTGCCGATTTTAATAACATTACTGGGGGAAATTATCAACGTTGGTACAATTATCCCGTACATGGTTTTAATGTGATGGCCGGAATTACGTATTCTTTCTAAATACTTGAGGAGTTGGAGTTGGTATTTTACCTTAGCTTCAGGGGTGAGAGTTGGGTTAAATGTCTAAAAAATATAACCTCATCTTATTTCCTTTAAAGAATATTGCTTGATATAATCACGAAATAAGAATTTTATAAAATCAGACACTTCTTCCTGGTCGGGTGAAGCAGAAAATATGCGAGAAGGTTCTAAATAGTTCAATTGGTGGTGAGCCTGAAAGAGTTTCTCACCTCCTCCGGTGATATTGAGCATAATAGTTGCCTCAGGCGGAATGAGGCCAGAATTGATAGCTTGGATGAGTGAAGCAGCTGCAACGCCGGCAGCTGGATGAATGTCTATGCCTTCGGTTTGGGGGAAAAGTTCGGTTGCTGCGATTGCTGCATTATTATTTACTTTCAACATGTCTCCTTTAGTATCCGTTAAAGCATCGAAAAGCCCACCTGCCATGGAATAGGGAGGTTTTCGATTTGAAAGAACCTTTGAATACATTTGTGCGATTTGGTGATGAGCTTTCTCTTCGTCGAGAGGAAGCAAGTCGCGTGAACCAGCTTTCCATGAATCATACATTGGAGTGAAAGGTTCATTTTGTGAAAGTATTAGTTTGGCTTTATGGTAGCCAAAACGGCCATCTTCTATCAGTCGAAGGTTGGCTTCCCATGCTGCAATAGCCCCTGTGCCACTTCCAACCGCCTGAAAATAATATTCGGGAATTTGTCCAATGGCATGTACGGCCGATAGAAACGTAGATGCCATTCCATCGCGACGAGCAACATTTTTTGCGCCTCCCTCGGCTAAGAATCCATCTGTAGAAGCAGCAAGATTAGATAAATAAATGGCATCGGAATAATCGCTTCCCGAATCTGTACAGATTAATTTAACACAAGGATGAAAAGGTTGATCACTCCACAATACATCAATATTATCAACCGGAACACATAAGAGAAGTGGGATTTGATTGTCGGAGCAAACTCTTGCAAAGGCTCTGGCTGTATTGCCTGCTGAAGCAACCACAAGTATTTGTTGCATATTTTCTGGCAAACGAGCACACACCGAAAAGGCCTCAGTTTCTTTGAAAGTGCAGGTTTTCATTAAGCTTCCCTTTTCGGGCCAATAGCCGCTGAAAGTAATCCAAAGATGATGAAGACCAAGAACATCAGCCAATTGTTTACTTCTATAAGTGATAGGTGGAGCCGAACCATTCAAAATTTTCCTTATTGGCATCCAATCTGCATACTGGTAAAGCCCATATTTCTTGTCACGGAGTTGGATCTGTTTTGAACGGTATACAGTACGCAGCAAGCTGGGCTGACTCTCAGAATCGGGCTCCAGCATCCAACCATCATCCTGATAAATTCTGTTACTGCCTACTGAAATTAATTGATAGGGTGTTGCTATGGAAGAGGAATTCATTCAATCTTAATTTTGGGCAAAAATAAGGAATCTTAAAGTCAAAAGCGGAAAAGGTTACTTATTGATAATGAATAAATCTTTGATTTAACCAAAAATCTTAATGATTATTGTGGAGAATATCAACTTGGGTTAAGGCAAAGGTGTAGCGAAAGAAGCAAAAACTCAATTATAGTTTCAAATGTAATTGTCTATGATTAACCGATTTGTGCCGATTCGAATATGATTTTTGGTAAATATTGGAACAAATTTTGGCGATCACCGTTTTCATTGAATACACAAAACAAATTTTTTCTCCTTCGGCAATTAAATTCTTTTCTTGGGAAAAATCAGCATCAAATTTTAAAGGAAAAATTAAAAGAATTTTTATAAGATATACGCAGATTTCATAGTAGATAATTGTAGAAAATAATCAGCATTAATTACTGAAAAAAAAGTTCTATCAGATATTTTCCAACCCCACAGACAAGGTTCTCGCAATGATTTATAAGGGAATAATACGTATCATTTACTGAGTAATAAAAGTTTTTTGTTAAGGGCAATACTGTCATAAATTAATCGAACGATATATATACCCGATGGTAAGTTATCAGTCAAATTAAGAATATATGGTTGTTGGCCACTTGGCCGAGTGCTGAAAATTTCTTGACCATTTAGGTTATAAATTTGAATTAGTTTTAAATTAAGTGAAGTAGGAGAATATTGAATTTGAATTTGGTTTAAAAGGGGATTAAAAAATATCTCAAGGTTTGGTGAAATGTTTTGTTCAAATATTGCAGCCGATGGGCACGACCATGTCAGTGAATAATTGGCTTGAGGATTAATGTCGGTATCTTCGAATGTAATATAAAACCCATTTTCGTTGCTTAAGCTGATGGAGTCGGTTCCAGGCCAAACCGTTGACAGCGGAATACCAGTAGGTTGTTGAATATCGAAGATGTTTATTTTTGAATTTTGCAGATTGAGGTCGAATAATTTCAAGCTATAAGGTCCAGGATAATTTGGGAGAATTTTCAGGTCTTGAGCAACAAAAAATGTAGGGTTCATCATAGAGCCGCCGGCATCGAAAAGTGTGTCTTGACAGAGCAAGCCACCGTTTTCAGAGAAGGCTTGTTGGATGGCATCCCATAATTCGTCGTATCCCATGTCGTAACCTAAAGCCCATATACCGATTCCTTTAAGATCAGAAGCTATAACTCTTTGGTATTTATAAAGTAGAGTTTGAGCTTCATCGATAAAACAATGATTCCAGCCATTCGCTAAATAAGCATAATAAATAGACCGTGAGGGATAATTCATTCTTCGGTTATTCCATGAAAAAAATGTTGGATTATTTCTCACATTCCTATAGGTTACTGCATTTCCGCTACCTCTTGTGGGAGCAGGAGCTTCGGGCTGGGTTACAGGCCAAACTCTACCATAATAAGGTACGCCTAATAAAAGCTTGCTCTTTTCGACTCCTTCCGAAAGGTAGTATTCTATAGTTTGACTTACATTATATGGATAACTGGTTTCCATAGGATAAAGCGGTGAAACTGGACCTGCCGTAGTGCTCAGATTCCAGTAATAATCATAAGCCATAACCATAAAAAAATCTACATCTTGGGCCAGATCATTCAACTCAAAAGTATTGTTCCAATTCACTGCGGGAGTGGCCATGCTTAAAAGGCAGGTTGGGACAGCAGAATCAAGACATTGGCGCAATTCATGAATATAACTGGTTAATGAAACGGCTTGCGAAGACGGGACAGCCTCGAAATCAATATTTACCCCTTGAATCCCTCTTGTCTTTACCAGGTGAACAATTTGCTTGTTCAAAGTTTTACGCGCCTGAGGATTTCCAAAAAAATTGGCATGCCCGCTAAATAACGTTACACACAAATGAACCCGACTTCCATTTGCCAGAGCCGTATCGATTACTGCAGCATTTTCAAAATCATTGGTTGTAAGCGGCATTCCACTACTTGCATCTACCTCATAGGAAAAATAACATAAATCGGTGATTAAATCCCATCGGTAATCTCCCCATGAATTATTCATCCAATAGGGATGATATCCAAATATCATCTTCCCTTCTTTAAGGTGAACATTGGTTTTGTTTTTGCTCTGTTTAATAAGAGGAGTATCAGAAGGAATGGGATGTGTTTTATAATATTGTTGTTCAACCACATGAATAGATTGAAATTCTGTATCTTGGGCAAGTAATACTACTGGCAATAACACAGAAAAAAATAGAAAAATTGTAATTAATAAAAAACGATAAGGTATTCTCATCTCAAAAAATTTTTAAGAAAAAATAAGATGGATTATAAAGCATTTTCTTTTGCATAGGCAAGCAGCTTATTGTACCACTCTTCTCCGTAAAGTCGAATGAGAGGTTTTTTTAAGAAAACATACATAGGAATTCTTTGGTTTTTCCCTTTTTTAAGGGCTGGCCTACAAATGTTCCATTTGTGATACACGAGAAAATCACCGGTTGATAATTTTCCGACTCGAATAGGATAAAGATGGCAAGATTGAGGTTTTTGGAAATTTGTCTTACCAGCTTGAAAAGCCAATTCGAAGGCGCAAACCGCAGTTTCATGATCATAATTAATATAGGCACAGTCACCATTATCAATTAAAGGGGTAACTAACATACCTGTATGGTCCATTTCGAAAACCCCGGTTTCTTTAATGGTGGCTATTCCTTTCTCAGTCATGTAAGGAGTCACTCTCTCCAAAACATCTTCTATGATTTGAATTTCTTCTGGTAGTAATGGAGCACCAGCATCACCTTCTATACAGCATGCACCATGGCATTTACTAAGATCACAGACAAATGAAGTGTGAATAATCTCATCTTGAACCATGATGCCATCGATAATGATCATCTTGTTTTGAAATTATTTATTTTTTAATTTTTTTAAGAATTTTATTGATGGGAAAATTCTACGCATAAAATCCTATAGCAATGATATTTAGGGTTTAAAAAGGGTATTATAAACAATGAAATTTCAGGTAGATAACCAAGAAGGAATAATTTGGCTTCCTTTTTCTGGATCGAGGCGAACGGACAGGCTAACGGGAATTTCTTGTTGTAAATCTTCCACATGAGAAATTACTCCTACAATTCGATTATCTTTTTGAAGTGAAGATAAGGCTTCAAAGACCAGTCGCAGAGAATTTTTGTCGAGAGAGCCAAAACCTTCGTCGATGAAGAAAAAATTACCTATGCCTGGCTTTTTGCCATTGATAATATCAGCTAAGGCAAGAGCCATGGAGAAGGCAGCCAAAAAAGTTTGTCCACCCGAGAGGGATTTAATATGTCGCAAATGGCCATCATTCATCATATCGCAGACAACGAATTCATTATTTTCGTTGAGTTGTAATTGAAGCTGGTGGCCGGTTAACTCTAAAAAGCGTCTATTTGCCGCTTTAACAAGATTTTTCAAATAAATGGTTGAAACATAATTTACAAAACCATGGGCTTTGAACATATTTTTTAAATCATTCAGCCGCAATTCTCTTGCCTTTAATTGGCCCGATTCGACCATTAGTCGATTTTTATCTTCGAGTTTAAGCCTCATCTCTTCCAATTGATTTTGTATGAGCAATTCCTTCCCCGACAAAGTATTTACATCTCTTTCTCTATTTTTTACTTCTTTTTTAATGTTTTCATAACTAATTAAATCGAAATTCAACACATCGGCATCCTGTTCTAATTCTTTCAATCGAGATTTTATTGGATTAAGCTTGTTTTCCCATTCCTCGAGTTGGAGTTTGATTTGCTCGAACTGACTCTGCTTACTTAGAATTTCTCTGACCTCTTCTAAAGAAACAAAGGGGGATGTGTTAAGTTTTTCTTCAATCTGGCGCATCTGCAAGTTCAATTTTCCTTTGGCTTCGTCTAAGTCAATACTCTTCGATTTGATCTCTGCATTCATTTCGTCCCATCGACGCTGTATTTTCTCGGCCTGTTCTTCTACTTGTTTCAGTTCTTGCTTTGCCCTTTCAATTTCTTTATTGGTGTTATCTACTATAATTTGAAGTTCATTGTCAGAACAATTGGAATTTTCTTCCCATTCCATTCCGCCATATTTTTGTTGCAATATTTTGGCTTGTCCCGATAGAAAATTTATTTGCTGTTGCAAATGATTGATTTCGTCGCTGTGCTGCCTATGTTTTTCTTCTAAGGTTTGAATTTCTTTTTCCAGTGCATTTCTATTAGAATTGAGCGTTCTCATGCAGTTTTGTAAAAATTCTATCTTTTTTGTAAAATCTTGATAAGATTGTTGATTAGCAACTTCCAAGCCTTCGAAATGGAATGTGCCTAAATGTGCGTCAATTTGTCGGGATAGATATTCCAGCTCTTGTTTGGTCTTTTCTAATTCTTCTGTTTTTATTTTCAATTTACCGCTATATTGATTTAGTTCATTTATAGCATTGATAATTGCTTGTTGTTGAGCTTTTAGTTGTATTTCTTTGCTTTCGAGTTCTTTTAATTTTGCTTCGACCTCAGGTGCGCTAAAAAGATGAGGATGTGAGGTAGAGCCACAAAGTGGGCAGGGCATTCCTTCCCTAAGTTCTTTTGCAAAATCGGCCAATTTGGTGGTCACTCTCAATGATTGAATCTGCATTCTGATTTCATCTAATTGATTCTTAGATATTTCATACCTTTTTTGCACTTCTTCCAAAACTTCAGAAATAGATTTTTTTGACAATAATTCCTTGCAGAAAATTAGATGAGGATTTTGAAAGACATCGTGTTTTATGGTTTCAATATCTTTGAGTGCCGATTGTTTTCTCATCTCTGTTTGCTGTTTGGTATCCAAAAATTTTTCATAATCTTTAAACCAAAGATTTATTTGTTTGATTTCTTCGGGATCGCGTAGCTGGGTTTCGTATGCATCATACTCTTTGATGATAGATGCCTTTGCTTCTTTTTTCTTGCTTAATATTTCATCGTTCTCTTTGATTTTATCTTCTAAGGTTTTAATTTGAGAATTGATAACTGCATTCTGTCTTTGGATTTTTCGATAATTCAAAAGTTCTTTTAGCTTTTCGACAAAATTTTCTCGCAGTGGGATTGTCTCGGATTCCTGTTTTAATTGAGAAAGCAAGTTTTGGATATCGTTTTTTTGAGGTTGTACTATTTCTATTTCATGTAAAAGTTCTTTGCATCTTTTTTCGAGAGAATTCACCCTGTTGGATAACTCGTCGAGCAAGGCTAAGGGGCTGCGAAAGGCGGAATCAGCCGATTGATAATTTTTGATAAAGCTACGGTTTCTTTCCATAAGTTCGGCTTCTTGGTTTAGCTGCTCAAATTGGAGTTTTAAACCTTGCCATTCTTGATTTTTGCTATAGAGTAAAGCTTGTTGACGTTCAGTTTCCAGAAGTTCAGAATACTTTTGCCGTTCTTGTGAAAGTGCTGTGGTAATCGTATTCAACTCGTCTTGAAGAGAGTTAAGAGCCTCAGGAGTGTTGTTGTTGTAACCTTCTAAGCGAGTGTTTACCTTAATCAGGGTTTCGTGGTTTTTATCGAATAAGTTCTTAGCCTTATTGTAAAGATCAAATTGTTCGAGTTGAAAGATTTCTTTAAGCATTTTTATTCGTTCGGTGCCTCCAAGTTGAAGGAATTCCTGAAATTTTCCTTGAGGGATAATGATGGTACGACGAAAATTATCGTATGAAAGACCAATTACTTCATTGATGGTTTCTAAGGCAATAGGGATCCATGTATTATTCAAATTTTGATAAGCCTTACGATCGAAAGATTCTGTTTCATGATAATTTTTAGATTTTCGTCGGCTTTCAACAGTTATCCGGTATTGTTGAGGGGGGTTGCCGGCATTGAAGATGAAGTCAATCCACAGACGGTTAGAACGCAGATTCATCATGTTGTAAGATCGAGCTTCGTGCGAATTCAATCGTTCTATAGATCCGAAAATGGCATACAACATAGCTTCTGTTATGCTTGATTTACCGCTTCCTACTGGTCCGAAGATGCCAAAAAGCCGGGCTTCGACCAATGGCCTGAAATCGATCTCTTGCCTCTTTTGGTAGCTAAATAATCCCTCTAAAGTTAATTTTACGGGAATCATTGGTTATCCTCCTCGTTTGCAATAATTTCACGAAATAGGGCTAAAGTTTCTTCATCGGGTGGCACTTGCTGAATACTCCTAAAGTAATCTTTGAATAACTCTATTATTTCAGCATTAGGGCTGGGTGACAAGTCTTCATTTTCTACCAGTTTTAATTCTTCTGAGAATTCGGGTATTATCTGAACAATTCCGGGATGAAGTTGATGGAATTGATGGAGAATTTCAGGGTTCAAGTACATATCTGTATGCAGGGTCATCTCGAGAAGGCAATCTGTATGATTTGGAAGCCATTGAAAAGCTTCTTCGGGCGAATTGAACTTTTTGCGTATAAGAGGTTTCCCCTTGGTTAAACCAACGGAATAATGTTTTGTGGTTTGATTGGGTTGGGCTTCGATAATTTCGACCGATTTATTTTGAAATGCTTCGCTGAAGCTATACGACAAAGGGCTGCCACAATAAACCACTGGGAAAGTACATCCTTCGAGAGTATGGCGGCGATGCAAGTGCCCCAATGCAACATAATGCAGATTAGGTGGCAATTGCTTGATAAAAATAGGAGAAGCTCCACCAGGAGTTAAAATCGGTTTTTCTTCATCCAAGGGTTCTTCGAGGGGTTCATCCTCGCTGGATATCATGTAAAGATGTGCCATTAGAATATTTACGCTCTGATAATTTGCCATTTCCTGAAGGTTAGCGTGCCAATTATTAGATAAGATTTCTCTTAGAGTTTCATCTTGATTTTCTGACCCTAAGAAAGTTTTCATTCGAAATTCATTGGCATAAGGGGTAAGAAGCAAATGAACGAGATGATCAACACCTGGGATTCTCAGTTGCACCCAGCCTGGACCTGAAGCAGTAATTCGCAAACCAGAACTCAAATAAAAAGGAGAGGCAATAGAATGAGGTAAACCCGATAAGATAATTCCACATTCTTTGGCTAAAGGATTGGGAGCCTCTATACGTTCGGGCATATCGTGGTTTCCAGCTATAGCTATAATTGCCCTTCTACCATCATCCGAAAGGCGTTTCAAGGTTTGATAAAACAACCCCATGACTTCAACCGATGGATTGTAAGAGTCGAATAAATCTCCTGCAATCAATACCATCTGGACGTTTTCTTCGTTGGCAATGCTGCAAATTTCATCAAGAACTTCTTTTTGCTCTTCAAAACGACTAAACTCTCCTAATCGTTTACCCAAATGCCAATCAGAAGTATGCAAAATCTTCATTCTGTTTTGTTATTTTTTTAAGTTTTCAAAAGTATCTAAAACCAAGATGAAAGATCCATCTCATGGCATCTTTTCTATTCTTTTCTTTAAAAGATTATGAAATGAGGAGAAGACTTTTATGCTGATTTTTATATACGCTTGCTTTAATTTTTTTTAACATTAGGAATAGCTGCAATAAATAAAAATCAAAGATGGTTTTATCGATTCGATTTTGTTGCAGTCGAAGCAGCATTTATTATTTTTTACCTTTTCAATGTAATTTTTGGGAAGCTTTTCTTATGATTATTTATTTATGACTTGAATGTTTTGCCCAAGTGATGAAACGATGAAATCTCTATGAGCCTTGAAGAGATTTAGAATAAAAAGAGAAAGGTTTTTGGTTTCGGCTAAAATATTGAGATAGAGCAAGCTATTTTTGGTTCCAGCCTCATGATTTTTGATACGTTTTACTTGATCCTTTCGGGCTCTGTCGATATATTCATTTACTTGTTGATGAAGTTTTATGATTTTATCACTTTCTTCAAAGTTGTGTGTTTCTATCATGTTTTGTATGATGCGGATGAGCTCGGAGAGGGCAGCCGAAATTTTTATTAGTTCGGCTTTTTGTGCTGGTAGTAAACCTTTATGATTGTTTTCGACATGATTGAGGGCGGGTTCAGCGATATACCCGATGCAATGTGCCATTTCACGCATGTAGTCAATCACCTGCACATAAAAATGCCCTGTTTCTACTGAGTCTTCCTTCAGCTTTTCAACTACATTATGCACATTGCCTTTAAGAAGTTTAGTACGTTTGTTGAATTCTTCTACCTCAGAGTGCACCCTTTTTAATTTCTTTCGGTCTTCTTTAAACAAGCTAGCAAGTATTCGTGTATAAAGACTGTCGGTAGTTTCTAAAGCTGAAAGAACATCGTTATTGCAGCGTATTATCATTTTCTCGGTGCTCATGCTCGTTTCATCTGAGAGGATTTCCTGTGCAATTTTGGCTTCCTTTTCCTTACGCACAAAAACTTTTTGCTGATGCACCAACATTAAGCCAGCCAGTATCATTAAAAGCACTATAGCTGGAATTTTCCCAAAAAAGATGATAGTTGCCAGAATAAAAGCCACACTAAAGGCAATTAATGCAGTAAGAAACCAGCCTATGATAACTGTCATTACCCCCGATACCCTATAAACTGCACTTTCACGACCCCATGCACCATCGGCAAAAGATGTTCCCATTGCCACCATAAATGTTACATAAGTGGTGCTTAAAGGCAGTTTATGGGAAGTACCATAAGCAATTAAGGCGCTTGAGACAACTAAATTAACAGAGGCTCTAACAAGGTCAAATGATACTCCCTGCTTTCGGGATTGTTTTATTTCTTCCTCATCTGGTGGTGCAAGCCTTGATGAAATAAAGCCCTTTATCCTCTCTGGAATAATCTTATCTACTGTATTGCCAAATGTAATGAACATCCGAACCACATTACGTGAAAAAGGATTGGGTGAAAATCTTTCTGACCCTTCTTCTTGTCTGCCCAAATTTACTTCGGTATTAGTTACAGTGCGTGCTTTACGAGAAAAAATAAGAGTTAAACTCATGATAATTCCAGCAATTAATAAAAAATACCATGGACTCTTGATGGATTGGGCTAAAGCCTGCATTAAAAAAGAATTGGGGTCTCCAGCTCCCGATTGAATATATATTTTAAAAGATTCATACCCAGCCATGGGCACACCTATGAAATTAACAAGATCATTGCCAGCAAAAGCCATGGCTAAAGCAAAAGTACCAGTTAAAACCACAATCTTAAGAACATTGATCTTAAAAAGCCAAATCAACAACTGAAAAATTATTGTAAAACCTATTATACTTAAAAGCATTAAGGAGGCAGTATGAGACTCAATATATTGTACAGTGGCTTCATCAATAAAGGCAGCTCCCCGAATACCTTTCAGTATCAAAAAATAGATGATGATGGTGAACGAAATGCCAGCCCAAATTCCTCCTAAATATGGCAATTTTTGTTTATAGCGGAAAGTGAAAAACAGACGACTTATGTATTGTATTACAGTTCCAAAGAAAAATGCTACAACTACTGATAACAAAATGCCCGCAATAATCGCCAGAACTTTAGCAGTGTTAAGGTATTCTGCAACATTTGAAACAGCCTCCGGATCGGTAATAGTTTTCATGGTTGCTATTGCTACTGATGCACCCAAGAGTTCAAATATCAATGAAACTGTAGTCGAAGTGGGTAATCCTAAGTTATTAAATGCATCTAACATGACAACGTCTGTAATCATGACAGCTAGAAAAATGAACATCACTTCATTAAAATAAAACATGGAAGGGTTGAAAATGCCACTGCGTGCTATTTCCATCATCCCACTCGAAAATAAAGTTCCTATGAGTACCCCTAAACAAGCAACAGCTAAGATAAGCTTGAATGGAGCTGCCTTTGACCCTACTGCCGAATTGAGAAAATTTACAGCATCATTACCAACTCCCACTAAGAGATCCATTATTGCGAGTAAAAACAGAAACGCTACTATGATAATATAAATGGTATTCATTTATACATAAATTTAATTAAGGCACAAAATTAAATTACTCATTTATTCGATTGATCTTTTCAATTTTAAGAAATTGTTAATGAAAATGCCTATCATCCTGTTCTCGAATTTAAACGAACAGATAAAATTGAAACTTAGTAAACCTTGTCAAAAACAGCGGATGACGCATAATACCCTGAATTTTTAATGTAAATTGTATGTTATCAAAGATAAAACATTATTGCTTAAGCTTGTTAAATGATGATTATATCTGTGTTTGAAGTCAATCTAATCGTTTGCGGAATAATAATTTGGTTAATGCTTGTCAATTTTGGGTAAAACGGGCCATTTTGAAGAGAAATGAAGAAAAAATTGGGGTAAGTCATACATTAAAGCTCGAAATTTTACCATTTGGTTAAATTACGTAGATAACTGATATATAATACTTTAGCATAGATTTTAGGTTTTATTAACATTTGAAATTTGCACAATTTGTAAAATCGTATTTTCTTTGCACCCTTGTTTAACCAAAAAAACCACACTTATGTCAGACATTGCAAATAGAGTTAAAGCCATCATTGCTGATAAGCTTAGTGTCGATGAAAGTGAACTAACCCCCGATGCAAGTTTCACTAATGATTTAGGGGCTGATTCTCTCGATACTGTGGAGATGATTATGGACTTTGAAAAAGAATTCAACATTAGTATTCCTGATGATCAGGCTGAAAAAATCAGTACTGTAGGGGAAGCAATTAAATTCATCGAAGAAAGCCTAAAGAGTTAAAGAACTTATTAACTTTCGAAAATGGGATTAAGACGGGTAGTAGTTACCGGGTTGGGCGCTCTGACTCCAATTGGAAATGATGTAAATACGGTATGGACATCATTAGTTCAAGGTATTAGTGGCGCCGGCCCTATTACAAGGTTTGATCCAGAAAAGTTTAAAACAAAATTTGCGTGTGAAGTAAAAGGTTATGATCCTTTAAATTTTTTCGAAAGGAAAGAAGTACGCAAATTCGATCTTTTCTCTCAGTTTGGCATAGTAGCTGCTGATGAGGCTATACGAGATTCGGGTTTTAAGCAAGAAAGGTATGATCCGGAAAGAGTAGGGGTAATATGGGCTTCGGGAATAGGAGGCATTATTACCTTAACGGAGGAAATAAAAGCTTATGTTTCAGGAGATGGGACTCCGCGTTTTAGTCCATTTTTTATTCCAAAGATGATTTCAGATATTACTTCGGGTCATATCGCGATAAAGCATGGATTTATGGGGCCAAATTTTTCTACTGTTTCTGCCTGTGCCTCATCAGCAAACGCTATTGTTGATGCATTTAATAGCCTTCAAAGAGGGAAAGCCGATATTATTATTACGGGTGGTTCGGAGGCTTCTATCAGTGAAGCTGGAATTGGAGGATTTAATGCTATGCATGCGCTTTCCACTCGCAACGACGATCCAAAATCGGCTTCCAGACCATTTGACAAAGACAGAGATGGTTTTGTTGTAGCAGAGGGAGCTTGTGCCCTTGTTCTGGAAGATATGGAACATGCACTGGCCAGAGGAGCTAAAATTTATTGTGAAATTTCTGGAGCTGGCTTATCGGCCGATGCCTATCATATTACTGCACCTCATCCTGAAGGCTTAGGTGCGGCACTTGCCATGAAGCTTGCTATAGAAGATGCTAATTTTCAGCCAACTAATGTAGATCATATCAACACCCACGGCACTTCTACACCTCAAGGTGATATTTCAGAAGTTAAGGCCATTTTGAGAGTTTTTGGTGAACATGCCTACAAACTTAACATCAATTCTACAAAATCGATGACAGGTCACATGCTTGGCGCTGCTGGCGCCATAGAGGCATTAGCCACCATTCTGGCTGTTTATTATGACATTATCCCTCCTACCATTAACCATTTTACCGACGATCCTGAAATAGACCCTGCCCTGAATTTTACCTTCCATCATGCCCAGCACAGAAAAGTAAATGTAGCCATTAGTAATACCTTTGGATTTGGTGGCCATAATGCCTCCATCCTCATGCAAAAATTTTTTAAATGATGGAATGAGTAAGATTTGGCTCCGCATCAGGATTCATTTCTCTAACGATAAAAAATTTTACATCGCTATGAAAAATATTTTCGGGTTCTGGCCCGAAAATATTTTTTTATATAAGTTAGCTCTTAGACATAAATCGGCTGCTATTGAATTTGTCAATGGCGAGCGTCTGAGCAATGAACGACTCGAATTTTTGGGCGATGCTATCCTCGACGCCGTGGTGGCTCACTATCTTTTCAAGCTCTTCCCTTTACGCGACGAGGGTTTTCTTACTCAAATGCGAAGCAAAATCGTTAACCGACAGCAACTGAATTCCCTTTCACACCGCCTCGGCCTAGATGATTATATCTTTACTAACCACGATCTTAGTCATACCAAAAGCATCAATGGAAATGCTCTTGAAGCCCTTATCGGCGCACTCTTCCTCGATAAAGGATTTGGTTTTGCCGAAAAAGTAATTATTAACCGCATCCTCAAAACTCATTTCGACCTCGACGAATTGCAAAATAAGGACTTTAATTTTAAGAGTAAACTCTTAGAATGGGGCCAAAAAGAAAAACATGTGATAAATTTTATTTTAAAAGGCGAATCAGGTAAGGGAATAAACAAACAATATCTCGTCGAAATTTTGATTGATCGGGAAAAAATTAGCGAAGGCAGCGACTTTTCCATTAAGGGTGCCGAGCAGATCGCCGCCGAAAAAGCCATTGCCCAACTTAAAGAATCTTTTTCTGCAGCTTCACTTTTATGATTGAGGCATACTTTTTATGCAAAAAGCTTAATTTTGAGCTTACTCTTCTATTCGCCTCATTATGCCAAGAAATATCATTGAATCAGAACTAAACGAGAATTACAAAATATTCTCCTTAAGTACTGATCTCCGTGATTACAAGCTTTGTTACTCATTAAACCATTATTTAAAATGGGACTTTAGAAGAATTAGTCATTTACAACTTTCAAACG
Organism: Bacteroidales bacterium UBA5762; assembly: GCA_002418865.1. Taxonomy (GTDB): domain Bacteria; phylum Bacteroidota; class Bacteroidia; order Bacteroidales; family TTA-H9; genus TTA-H9. The sequence continues at coordinate 58,154 of DIEY01000001.1, forward strand.
ATTATGATAATTTGCCTGGCCAGTTCTCTCTCTTTCATTATGAATATGATCAATTCGCAAATTTCTTCCTGCTTTATCCTATTTCTGAACAATTAATCTTACTCCCCAATTGCTTTTTTATACTTTGTGGAAGCATCCATCTCCATACAGAACAAAACATTTTGGGAATCATTAAAAACATTAATGGCGTTTATTCCGTAAATTATATCGAACTTTCATCAGGCGTTTCGCCTCATATCGCCAACTATTTCGATTCGTTGATATATGACCTTGAATACCATTTACTTGAATTAATGAGGGATTCTGAAGGGAAAATATTAATTCGCATTTGAGAGATTTGTAGAAACAAAATGATTTCGTCCTTTTATATCCATTAAGACAGATAAACCCTTTTGGCTGAAGAATTAACGTGGGTGGTTGAAAAATTCCTCGCACGAATAGTTCAGAAACCTCTGAAAGCTGATTTTCTGGGAGAAACTTTTGTGATGGTGGTTGAATACGCATCTTTCATTCATGTATGTATCGAGAAATTGGTGCTATTTCTTTACCAAACCGTTGTTTCTTGATGAATACCCCATCAATGGATATTTCTTTTATGCATTTGATAAAAATTGGCAAGGATGAATAGTGAATTGTAAATTAAAAATGTTTTACTGAGATAAAAGTTGATCTATGATTTGAGCAAGCTCAGCAGTTAAAGCTTTTCGTGAATATTTTTCGACTTCAGGGGATAGCTTTCTAATTTTACTTCCGTTATGCCAGAGCTCATATTGATGGCTCAAAAATGAGAACACTTCATTTTGCTTGTCGTAATCGAACATTTTTCCAGAATGGGTTTCATCGAGTATTTTAGAAACATCTCCATCAGGTGGTCCTATTCCCAGAATTGGATTTCCTGTAGCCATGTACTCGAAGAGTTTTCCTGTAAGGATTCCTTTGTTTTCATTGATCTGAGGTATGGCCAGCAATAAGACATCAGCCCTCATCATGTGAGTAATGGCCTCGCTGTGAGGAAGATAATCGACGAGAGATAGCAAATTTTCCAATCCATTATCTTTTAAAGATTGTAGTATTTCAGGAGAAATTTTTCCAATGAATCGAATGCGAATTTTAGCATTTGGATGAATTTCTTTGAAAAGTTTTAGGGCATGGATAAGAGCATCGATATTGTAAGCTGATGAAAGGGTACCCGTATAGGTAATTGTAAAATATTCATTTTTTGGTTGATTCGAGACACAGTTGAAATCTTCATCATCGAAGCCGTTGGGAATAACGTGTATTTTATCTTGTGAGATTTTGGTTGATTTTGAAAGGAAAAGTTTTTTTATTGATGGACTAACTACTATGATGGCATCGGCGTTTTCGAGGACCGAAAGTTCGAGTTGAGCGTCTTTACGTTTTACCCACGGAAGATGTCGGAATTCGTTGTAATAGTATATATCAGTCCAAGGATCTCGAAGATCGGCAATCCAGGGAATTTTGGTAAGTTGTTTAAGCTTAAGGCCAGCAAGTTGTGTTGAATGCGGGGGAGAGGAAGTGATAATAGCGGCTGGAGCATCTAGTTTTATGCATTCGAGTGCCTGTGTAATAAGAAATTTGTTCCAACCTTTTCGAGGGTCAGGAATAAAAAGGTTGCCACGTAATGTACGAGCCAAGACCTGAAAAAAACCTGGCTTCCCTTCTCCGGCAAAACCAGGCTTGGGAAGTTTATCTTGGCTCGTTGTTGCTTGGTAGAATCGGAATGGTTCGCGTGTTTTTGTTTTGTAAACTTTGATATAGCTTGGAATTTCTTTTTCCAGCGATGGGTCTAACAAAGGATAATAAGCCCATTTAGGATCGACGGTAATAACAGATGGAATATAACCGAATAGAGGAAGATATTTTGTAAATTTTAAGGAGCGCTGAACTCCAGGACCTCCGCTGGGAGGCCAATAGTAGGTGATATAAAGCAAGGACCTCATGAAAGGGTGTTACTGCGTTTGCTCACAAAATATTTTTTAATCTCTTGAGCTATCATTCCTGCAAGCATTAGTAAAAGTAGGATGGATCCAGCCAATGAAATTTTTTCACCCATATAATACGATTGAGGTTCGAACTTGAAGATGATTTCGTGTTCGCCGGAAGGAACAATCATGGCTCGAAGAACATAGTTAGCTCGGAAGTGGGCCTGAGGTTTACCGTCAACATAAGCTTGCCAACCATAAGGATAATATATTTCGCTGAAAACCGCTAAGCGATCAGTTGTTGTTTTAGAATGATAAACCAGCCGATTAGGCGCATATTCTTTGAGTTCGATTGTAGCCATAGAATCGGGTAAAGATTGGTATCCTTCGAGATATTTAGCAAAACGTTGATCTATGATGGCAGTTTCTGCAGCCTTGAAATGGTTAAGCGCTTCCATTTCTTCATCTGCATTTTTTACTAATTGGTATTCTTTCGGAAACCAAGCATTTCCGAGAGCCGACATGTTGATTCTAACGCTCGGTTTGCGATTTTCATCAGGGACGATAAAATATTTTGTATTGAGCATATTGAGAACTTCCATGTTGTTTTTGCTAATCTGATGATCGATGAGTTCCTGATAACGTTTCAATTTTGCTCCATGATAGCCACCTATAGATTTGTGGAAATAAGATGTTATAGCATCATTAAATGTGTTGGTTGATAGATTGAGAACACGGTAATGAATATCAGTATCTTTTAGGATGAGCTGATCGGCAGGTGTAGGTGTGAATGGGGAATCTACCATACGTGAACTTTCGAATTTATCCTCGGTTACATAACGTTTATTGATTACATACAAATCGATAAAAATGAGTAAACCCATAGAAATAAGGAATAGAGGACGAGGGAAGCGTAATTTAGAAGCATAAGCATAAATAACTCCTGCTGCTATAGTAATGAAAAGGAAGCTGCGTACGGCATCATGCCTAAAAATTGCTATACGTGAAGTCTCGAGCGATTGAATGAATAAAGCGATTTGTGAAGGATCGGCCACCTGCGAACGAAGTTCGTTCAATTGGCTTCTTTCGGCCGAAGAAATGAAATTGAAGAAAAGATTAGGGAACATATAGAATATCAACGATATGCCTCCTGTTAAACCATAGGCTATAAAAAATTTCTTGCGGAACGAGGAGGCTTCATTTTTGGTTAGAGAAGGATGTTGGTAAATTTTCTCTAATGCAAGTATTCCGAGCAAGGGCATGCAAACTTCAGCAATAACAAGTATCATGCTCACGGCACGAAATTTATCATAGAGCGGAACATAATCGAGGAAGAAATCAGTAAGTGGCATAAAGTTTTTGCCCCAGGCTAACATAATTGAAAGCGCTGTTGCAGCTACTAATCCCCATTTTAGTGCTCCATCAACTATAAAAATCCCTAAAATGAACAAGAATACGATAATAGCCCCCACATAAACGGGTCCCGAGGTAAATGGTTGATCTCCCCAATAGTGGTTTTGTTGGGCAATGGCTCTTCTCATGCTGGGTTCTAACTTTTCGAGGGCAAACTCGCTTTTCCCAAGTTGATCGGTAGCCCCACCTTTTACATTGGGTATCATCAGCGACCACGTCTCTGAAACCCCGTAACTCCATTGGGTAACATATTCCTTATCTAAACCCCTGGTTTGAATTTCTTTTTGATGACTCAACTCCGTCTTTCCTCTAGTGGTTTCCTTACTATATTCCCATGTTGTCCAGAGCTGTGTGAAATTAGGCAAAATAGCCAGGAAAGCCGCTATAATAAGTACTCCTGTAGCCTTGGCCATAGAAACAATTTGCTTTTTTTGAATGGAATCTACCAAAAAGGCTATCCACACGATTAAAACGAGAATGAGGAAATAGTAAGTGATTTGCAAGTGGTTAGCATAAAGTTCTAAACATGCAAAAATGGCCGTAAGAATTCCTCCTTTAAGCCATTTACCTTTCAAGGTAAGCAAGATACTACCTAAAAGTGGTGCCATATAAGCTATAGCATGCGCCTTCGAGTTATGCCCGGCTTCTAAAATAATAATGAAATATGACGAAAAACCATAAGCCAATGCACCAATAATGGCTAACCACGGATTAACTCCCATCACAACCAAGAGAAAGAAAAATCCGATGAAATACAGAAAGACATAGTCGGCAGGGCGTGGTAGTCCTAAACGAAAAATCTTATCAACATAAGAAAATAGATTGTTTTTGTATTTTACCGAAATTTGATAAGCAGGCATCCCGCCAAACATGCTATTGGTCCACAGAGGCTCCTCACCTGTCTTGGCTCGATAATCCTGTATCTCTTTCGACATTCCCTTGAAATTGGTGATATCGCCTTGTACAAGACGTTCACCTTGAAATAAAGGAGTGAAAAGCAAAAAAGTGGCCAGTAAAAAAATGATGATAGCCGCAATATAGGGCATCAAGCTTTGGAATAAGTTCTTTTTCATGTGAAGAATCTTTTACTTTTCAAATTTAGCTTC
>DIEY01000003.1:0-21973 GCA_002418865.1 Bacteroidales bacterium UBA5762
GTAGAAAATACTCTTTCTTAATAAAAATACTCTTTCTTAATAAATTTAAAATCGAAGCTAAGGGTATGGACATCATTTCAAAAATAAAATCTAATCCCAAACTCAAAAAAATGGTTTTGTATGCCATTTCACCTCCTATGAGGCCGAGGCCAAGATGGTGGGTTAGAGTTTTCGTCAATCCATTTTTTCATAAACGAGGGAAACATTCTCTTATTAGAAAACCTTCGCGAATGGATTTATTTCCTTTCCATCGTTTTGAGCTGGGTAAATACAGTACAATTGAAACATTTGCTACAGTGAATAATGGAGCAGGAGACGTTATTATTGGAGATAATGTCAGAGTAGGGATAGGTTCTGTAATCATAGGGCCAGTTATCATGAAAAATGGGAGCGCCTTAGGACAACATGTTTTTGTTGGTGGCTTTAATCATGGTTATGCCGATGCATCAATAAATTCGAGAAATCAACCTTTAAATATTAATCCTGTAATCATCGAAGAAGAAGCACTTATTGGTGCAAATTCAGTCGTTTTAGCAGGAGTTACAATTGGGATACGAACACAGATTGGAGCAGGAAGCGTGGTAACCAAAAGCATACCTCCTTATTGTATGGCGGCAGGTAACCCTTGTCGCGTAATAAAAAGATTTAACTTTGAAACTCAACAATGGGAAAGAATCAATTAAACTTTTAAGACTAAATTTTTTCTATGCTTGTAGTTAAAATTATCTTCTGGTTTCTTTTATTCGTTGTATTCTATACTTATCTTGGCTATGGTTTGCTTTTATATATTTTGATAAGCCTGAAAAATCTTTTCAGAAAAAACCTCAAACCCACATGCTCGGAAATTGAACCCGAGGTAACACTATTTATTACTGCTTACAATGAAAAAGATTTCGTTGTGCCTAAAATGGAAAATTGCCTTGCGCTCGATTATCCAAAAGAAAAATTAAAGATTGTATGGGTAACCGATGGCTCGGATGATGGCACGCCCGAATTATTGCAACAATATGAAGCTGATGGTGTAAAAGTTTATCACCAAGCCGAACGAAAAGGTAAAATCAATGCCATGCAAAGAGGAGTGAAATTTGTGAATACTCCTATTTTGATTTTTACGGATGCCAACACCTTATTGAGCAAAGACAGCATTCGCCGCATTGTTCGTCAATTTTCTAATCCCAAGGTAGGATGTGTTTCGGGTGAAAAGCGAATTTTGATGGAACACCAACAATCGGCCGAGGCTACTGAAGGCATCTACTGGAAGTACGAATCGAAATTGAAACAATGGGACGCTCAGGTTTACTCAGTTGTTGGTGCAGCAGGCGAATTGTTTGCCATTCGTACAGAGCTGTTTCAAGAAATTGAACCCGATACCTTGCTCGATGATTTTATCATTTCACTTCGCATAGCCATGCAAGGTTATATCATTGGATATGATCCTGCTGCTTATGCCTTAGAAACTCCTTCTGCCAATGTAAAAGAAGAGCTGAAACGTAAAGTTCGTATATCTGCCGGTGGGATTCAAAGTATTTTTCGTTTAAAACCTTTGCTCAATCCCTTTAAGTATGGTTGGCTTTCATTCCAATATATCTCCCATCGTGTTTTAAGATGGAGCCTCGCTCCTGCCTCTCTTCCCCTTATCTTCATTTTGAACTTGATAATTGCTTTTCATTCGGCATTCTCATTTTCAAATATCTATACTTGGCTCTTTATGGCCCAAATTGCCTTCTATCTTCTGGCTTTCTTGGGTTGGATCTTCGAATCATATCAGATTAAATGGAAAATATTCTATATCCCTTACTACTTTTTTATGATGAATTATGCTGTTTACCTCGGATTCATCCGTTATTTGAAAAAACAGCAATCCGTCAATTGGGAAAAAACCAAAAGAGCTTCAAATATAAAAATTACCTCCAGCATTCACACTTAACTACTTTATAAACCTCCAATGTTGAAGAAATCAGGCATTCTTGTTTTATTACTCTTGCTGCTGAGTAATGTCTTTGCTCAGGAATGCGATACAATTCTATATAGCTCTCCTAAATTTTACAAACTCATTGGAGGAAGTAAAATGAAAAATATTCTTCCAGGTCAAACCGTTTGCCTGAAAGCAGGAAAATATTTTCAAATCGAAATACAGAATCTGCAGGGTACAGAAGAAAAACCCATCAAAATCATTCCTGTAGATGGTGAAGTCATCATTGACACCAATTCCCATTTTGGGATAAAGATATCGCATTCCTCTCATATTATTTTATCTGGCATGACCGACAGCCTCCAATATGGAATACGTGTGCTCCAAAATAATGGCACAGGAATTTCGATTGACGAGCTTTCGAGCGATATTGAAATATGTGGTTGTGAAGTAGGGAACGTTACCTTAACCGGCATAGTTGCCAAAACAGACCCTGACTGCTCATTAACTGCAGTTAGGGACAGTTTCTTAATGAAAAACATCTTGATTCATCATAATTATATTCATCATACTGGTTACGAAGGACTTTACATCGGTAACACATTTTTTACAGGGGTGCACATTCAATGCAACGGGAAAGATACATTGGTACTTCCACATTTAAACGAAAACATAAAGATTTACGATAATTATATTAGCCATACGGGTTATGATGGAATTCAAGTTTCGAGTACTACCAAAGGTTGCCAAATACATGACAACCAAATTTATTTCGATAGCCAAAAGAAACAATGGGGTCAAATGAGTGGCATTATCATAGGAGACGGAACCAAGGCCGAGTGTTACAATAATATCATCGCCTATGGAGCAGGCATTGGTATAGAGGTACATGGCCAGGCCAGTCGTATTTACAACAACTTAATTGTTGAAGCAGGACGAACATATGTTCCCAATCAACAAGGAGCATTTTCTAAACCTGCTATTTTTGTGGGGTACAACCTATATAATCCAGGAAATCAAGCTTATAAAATCTATCAAAATACTATTTATAGACCCAAAAGCGAAGGCATAAGGTTCGTAAATCAAAACAGCGCCAAAAATGAAATTATAAACAACATCATTGTCGACCCAGGAATATGGAAACATTTCGATAGCATTGGAATTCCTACCAACAATGCATTTATTAATATTGGAAGCAATATTACTTTCGAGGCTCAAAATAACTACACAACACGTGATACGTCGGAGCTTCGATTTGTTGATTCACAACATTTTAATTTTATGCTTCAACCCTCCAGCCCAGCTATAGATAAAGGGAAAAACCTCTTGGCAGAAGGGATACATTTTGATTTGAATTATTCACAACGGCCTTGGGGCAAGGAATTCGACATGGGTGCCTACGAATATTTTCCAACTCAAGGTTCATTAGAAATGGAAGTTCACCCTTTTATAAAAAATATCTTTTTTGATACCAATTCTAAAAATTTCAGAGTACTTCTTAAATCAAGCCTTAAAGGCAAAGTCAAAATTGTAATATACAATTTGCAAGGTAAAAAACTTTATTCTTTTATTAAAGAAAACTCGGCTGAAGATTCCTTTTCGTTTTCTGTTCCTCATTTGTCAGAAGGGATCTATTTAATTAACCTGATCGGTGATGGATTCTTTTATTCACAATTAATACCTATTGCTTATCGATGAAAAAGATTATTCAGGCGATTATTCCATTTTGGTTAGGAGCAAAGCTTCGTGGAGCATGGCAAAAATTTCTTGGCTGGTTTTACAAGGGGAATAATTATTATTGTCCTCTCTGCCAGCATTCTTTTCGTAAGATGCTTCCTGCAGGGATAAAAAATGAAATATTCGAAAAATACCATATCATAGGTGGAGGTTACAGGCTCAATGCACTCTGTCCAAGGTGCTATTCAACCGACCGCGATCGATTGGTTTTTTCTTATTTAAAAGATTTTACACATTTTCTCGAAAATCAAAATAAATTACTACATATTGCTCCTGAAGGGGCGTTGCGTGCCTATCTCTCAAATAGCCTTAAAATTAATTACATTTCTGGATTCAAGGGCGCTGATGCTTTTAAAGGATATTATTATCAACAGCATGAACGCCATCTGGATATTACCCATCTTCCTTTTGAAAACGAAAGTTTCGATGTCATCATCTGTAACCATGTCTTGGAACATGTATCGGAAGATAAATCAGGAATGAAAGAGTTATATCGTGTATTGAAACCAGGAGGATTTGCCATTCTTCAAGTACCTTATGCACCTGAACTGAAGCTTACTATTGAAGACCCTTCTATTCAAGATCCTAAGCTACGCTTGCGAAAATTTGGGCAAAAAGACCATGTGAGAATTTATGGACAAGATTACATCAATCGTTTACAAGAAAGTGGATTCTCGGTCGAATTGATATACTTGTATCAGAAAAATCCGACTTACTACGACAAAATAGCTATTAACGCAGAAGAACCTCTTTTCATCGCTAGAAAATAAAGATTATCGAGCTTTTCCCAAAAACTATTGCTCATATATCTAACGAAACCGTATCTTTATAGCGTTGCTTCTCAATTATTGCATTTTTTTATCAAATCTTTATGGATGCCATCAAATTGTCGGAAACCGGAATCATTATCTTTGGGGTTCTACTTGTAGTCATTATTATTTTATTATTGAGGCTCAGAAAATTATCACAAACCGGCAAGGTTTACCAAAACCGCATAAAATCGCTCGAATCAGATAAAAACAAAATCGATACCTTAATAAAAAATAAAGTTGAACAATCTTTTCATGATTTGCAGCAACAAATTCAAGAAAAGGACGAAACGATAGCACAATTGAAAATTGCTCATAAGAAATCAGTAGATGAATTATTTTTAACCAATTCATTTTTGGCTAATATCAGTCATGAAATCCGTACGTCTCTCAATGCGATTATAGGTTTTGCCAATTTGCTAGAAGATGTACTTTCGAAGGCCGAAAATGCCGAATTATATGAATATGCCAATGGAATCGACGAAAGTGGAGAAAGGCTGCTGCGATTGCTGAATAATTTTATGGATTTAAGTCGGGTAGAAGCAAATGAAATAGAGGTTAAAATGGAAAGTTGTGATATTGTGCGTATTGTGGATCAAACTGTGGAACTATTTCGTTTTAAGGCCAATGAAAAAGGTTTGCGCTTGAATGTAATACACGAAAGTACAACAATGTGTATGGCTGATCCAATTCTTTTCGCCAAAATCTTGACCGAAGTAATCGATAATGCCATCAATTATACTCAAAAAGGATTCGTCAACATATCCACAACCTACACTGCGAATCACGAAGAAGTTTGCATAAGGATTAAAGATACAGGTATGGGTATCGACCATGAATATTTGAAAGAAATTTTTGAACCCTACAGGCCCGAAGGCAGCAAATTCTCTCAAACTTATGGAGGCCTCGGATTGGGTCTTCCCCTTTCGAAAAAAATAATTGAAATGATGAATGGAAGAATAGAAATTGAGAGTGAAAAAGGCTATGGAACATCAGTAAGTCTTTTCTTTAAAGCATCTTCCTTTCAGGATGAAACATCAATTACTAAAAAATCAGCAAAATCAGAAATAGCTCTTTCTACACAACTCGAGGCTTTTTATCAGAACATAAGAATCCTCGTGGTAGAAGATGATAGAATGAATCGCATGGTACTAAAAAAAATGCTGCATAACTTTATGGATATCGAAATGGCAAAAGATGGAGATGAAGCCATGGCTCTTATAAAATCGAGACATAATGAAAGAAAAAATTTCGAAATCGTATTTATGGATATTAATCTTCCTGCTCCATGGAATGGGATTACACTCATGAAAACCATTAGAGAAAATTTTCCTTTATACCGTCAAATTCCTTTTATAGCCCTAACCGCTTATGCCATGGCCGAAGACACGATAAAATTCATACATCAGGGATTTGATGACTATATTAGCAAACCAGTTGCTAAGGCATATTTACTAAAGATCATTCAAAAACATTTAATTGAGAATAAAAACGTATGAATACAGAACCCAATAATCAAATCCAGCAGTTATTGAACGAAAAAACCCAATTAGAAGAGGAAATCGAAAAACTGAGGAAAGAACTTACTCGCCTGCAAAATGAAATGGACGAAAGGATACAACATTCTTCTGAGCTCATTGAAGAACAACGAAATACATATAATCGACTCCTTAAAAAAGTAACCGAGAAAATAAAGTCACCTATCCAAGGAATTCTGGAAATCATCGATATAATAAAGCCCTTGGCATCCAATACAGAAATCGACGATTTCATCCATATCATAGAATCATATATTAGTCAGGTACTTTCAACTGTTTCTGACATCATCGATTATACTACCATCTATTCTCAAGAATTGCAACTGAATTTATCATGGATTTCTCTGAGTGAATTCATGGAAAATTTGTCGAAAATATACAAACCACAAGCCCAAGGTAAAGGCTTAAGCATTGAAATACAAATATTTAATAATAATCCCTTGTATCTTTATACTGACGAAGAAAGGCTTCGACAACTATTAGGTAACATCATCGAAAACGCCATCAAATTTACCCGACAAGGTAGAATAAAAATTAGCATCAATAGTTTGGGAAAAATTGGAGAAAAGGAAATCATGGTGTTCGAAATTAAAGATACTGGGATAGGCATTTCAACAGAATATTCGTCTGATCTACTGCGAGCTTTGGCCAACCCTGATATTACTCAGCTTTTGAAACTGCATGGAGAAGGATTAGGTTTGATTTTAATCAAAGAACTTAGCCTTCTCCTCGAAGGTGAGGTGAATTTCGATTCAAAAGTTGGCGAAGGAACTACATTTTACTTTACTGCGCCTTTCATTACAAAAAGAGAAGAAATCCCAATGAGAGCTGTTCCCTTGCCTGATAAAAAATTGAAAATCCTTTTGGTTGAAGATAATTATCTGAATCAAAAATATACTAAAACCTCACTTCTAAAGGCTGGTTATGAGGTAGAGCTGGCAGAAAATGGCTTCGTTGCTGTAGAAAAATATCAGCAGCAAAAATTCGACCTCATTTTGATGGATGTCCAATTACCTTTGCTCGACGGAATTGAAGCTACGTATCAGATAAGAGAAATAGAAAAACAAAAAGAATATAAAACACCCATCATAGCAGTTACTGCCTATGCTCAAGAAAAAGATAAAAAGCGTTGTTTAGAAGCTGGAATGGATATGTTTCTGGCCAAACCTTTTAAGCCTGCTCAGCTTATTAATCTTATTAAAAACTTGACAGAAAATACTTGAACCTTGGGGAAAGCCTGGACTATTTAACATCTACAACCTCTACATCGAAGATCAAAGTAGATCCTGCCGGAATAGGGCCAACATCATTATTGCCATAAGCCAGATGAGGTGGAATGATTAACCGAGCTTTAGTGCCTTGGGGTAAAAGAGAGAAAGCTTCGTCCCATCCTTTGATAACTTGCCCACTTCCTAACTGAAAAGAAATTGGTTGCCCATGTAAATAACTGCTATCGAATATCTTGCCATCAGGTAAATAACCTGTATAATGTGCCACGACTTGACGGCCGAAGGTAGCCTTTGGGCCTTTGCCTATTTTTGCAATGATAATTTTTAATCCTGAATCTAACTCGAGCGTATCCAATCCTGCAGTATTTAAAGGCTCATAAGATGAAGCTTGAACTACTTCGAGTAAATCAATTTCAAAAATCAAGGTAGACAGTGGGGGAATTATGCCCAAATCCTGAGCCCCATAACCCAATTCGGGAGGAATAGTAAGTATGGCTTTATCACCTTCGTGTAAGTAAGGCATAGCTTCTTCCCAACCTTTGATGGTTTGACCCCTTCCTACAATTATTTGAATGGGTTTATCTCGTTGAATGCTGCTGTCGAAAATAGTTCCGTCGGTGAGTTTTCCAATATAATGCAAGCGGACGATATTTTCATTTTCCACTTTTTCGCCTTTGCCATGTTTCACTATCTGAATCTTGACTCCTGAGGGCGTTTGAATAAAATCGGGAGAGGTTGCAGATTTTTTTGTGGTGCTGCATGCGTTCAACAGCACAAAACAAAACATGCTCAAGAAGATGCACCTGATTTTACTATTCATAACCCAACAATTCTATTTCGAAAACCAAGGGTGCATAAGGAGGGATTTTAGGAGGAGCTCCACGTTCACCATAAGCAAGCTGGCTTGGCAATATAACCTTTACCTTTGAGCCTGGCCGCATTTGAGCAACTGCCAAATCCCAACCCTTAATTACATTGCCACGTCCTAAAATGAATTCAAAAGGTTTGCCCCTGTCAACTGAAGAATCGAACTTCGTTCCATCTAACAGCCAGCCCGTATAGTGTACCCTCACAGCTTGATTGGTTTGGGGTGGTTCACCTTGCCCTTTTTTCAATTCAATGAAATAGATTCCATTATTCTGAGGTTTAATCTTTAAATTGTTCTTAGCCAAATATTCTTCTATTCGCCTCTGCTCATTTTGTTGAAGTTCTTTAAGCTGCTTTTCATTATTTTTTGAAATATCGTCTTTCGATTGAATATCAACAATTTCTACATCATAAAGCAAAGGAGAATAAGGAGGGATAAAAGGTGGACGTCCTTTCTCCCCAAATGCAAGTTTGCTGGGAATAATCAGGCGAGCCACAGAACCCTTATTCATTCGAGATAGAGCAATATTAATACCCTCTGTGTCAAACTTTCTTCCGAATTCAATGGTCATTGGGGCTCCTTTATCCCATGAAGAATATAATTCGGTCCCATCAAATAGAACTACACTAAATTTTAAGGTAATCAGATCTCCTGGTTTGGGAGTAGGACCTTCACCTTTTCGTGTAATTTTAAAATACAAACCTTCAGGAGTGGTATCGCCTTCGAATCGAATTTGTTTGATAAATTTTTGAATATCTTCCCTTTCAGTATTTTTTCGAGCTAATATCCATTCTCTTTCCTTCTGCCGTTGTTCTTGTTTTGTCCACATTTTTGTAAGGCCAACTTCCACGGTAACATAGGAGTTGGGAGAAACTATTTTGGGCAGACGATTATATTTTAAAGTAGCAAAAAAGAACGAATCGGCTCTAATAAGAAATGAAGCACTATCGCCTGGTGTCATCATCATGAGTGCTTGATTGAAATCGCCTTTATAGTCAGGGCAATTGACCATCAAATTCATTGGTTCTTTGAGATTGTTGCTGCTAAAAAGAATGGAATCTTTATAGCGATAGCTTAGGTTTACCTGTACAATATGGCTTGTATCAGGATGTTGACCCTCATTATGTCGATAAAATTTGTAATAAAGGCCATCGTCGGTTTTCTTATAACCACTAAAGCGGCTGCATCCACCAGTGATGCAGCCGACAATAATAAGTGATAATAGAAAGCGTAAACCGCGAACATTCATAAGGTTAGAGAAACATTCAAGATTATTGAACGTCAACAAGTTCAACTTCAAAAATCAAGGTAGAAAAAGCTGGAATATTTGGTCCGGCAGGGCGGCTGCCATAGGCTAATTTGGAAGGCATAATCAATCTTGCTTTCCCACCTTTACGCATCAAACTAACACCTTCCTCAAATCCAGGAATAATACGATGTTCGCCAATAGTAAATTCTAATGGCTGTTGATCAGGATGATCATAGGATGAATCGAATTTGGTCCCATCTAATAAAGTTCCAGTATAATGCACTTTAACTTTCTTCCCTTGAGTGGCCTGAGGTCCTGTACCTTTTTTGATCTCGACGTAAATAAGTCCACTCTCTGTTGGTTGAATTGTAATCTCATTGTTCTTGAGATATTCTGCGAGGTTGGCCATTTCTTGCTGTTCCTTCAGGGCATTTTCCTCGTTCATACGCTTGATGAATTCTTCCTGAGTAAAAAAATCGAGCATTTTTGCGTTGAAGTAAAGCATTTCAGTACTGTCAATAAAATCAGGCAAAGGCATGTGCACTATTTTTTTGAAAAATGAATCGGCAGGCATGATGAAACTTGCACTGTCGCCTTTCGACATCATAGCCAGTGCTTCGTTGATATCACCCTTAAATTGTGGTTCGGTCAATTGTAAAAGAAATTCTTCCTTACCATCCATCAAAAGACTATCCTTCGTTCCATAAGAAAGATAAAGTTTCATGATGTCGTTAATCTTAGGCTTGAGTGTATCGTCCGATTTAGTGTAAAACTTGTAATATAAACCCGAATCGGTTTTCTTGTAACCAGGATATTTGCTACATGCTAAAAACAAAGTAGCTATCAAGGTAAGCGTTAAAATAGATGTGATTTTGCTTTTCATGTTAATTTATGTATTAGTAGGGTTCAACAATTTTAATATCGAGGACTAATGTGGCTCGTGGAGGGATATGCTGCTGATCGCCTGTTGCTCCATAAGCCAAGTGCGAAGGTATAATAATTTTTGCAATTGTACCTTTTTGAAATAATCTAATAGCTTCATCAAGGCCTGAAATTACATCGGCTTTGCCCACTGTAAATCTCATGAGATTATTTTGCTTCGACTCTTTAATTAAATCGCCTGTGAGTAAATACATTTTATATTCGAGAGCTACTTCCTGCCCTTCTTTAATTCTTGGCCCTTCTCCTTCTTTTAAAATCTTATAGCGAAGGCCTGTCCCAGTTTGATTCATGCTTAAATGATAACGCGCTAAATAATCTTCTATCAACTGATTTTCATATTCGGCCATTTTTCGATTATAAACCATAAAAGTATCATATAAATTCTCCTCTGCTTTTTCATTTGTTTTTGGAGATTCATACGAATGACACGAAATCAGGCTTATAATAATAAATATCGACAATATTAATCTTCTTGACATAAAACAAGCTCATTCTCCTTTATAATAGTTTCGAAATATCGCAGAGTTTCTGTAAGTGGTTTGTAGCTATTGGCTCCCGCTGCATTGAGATGCCCACCCCCATCAAAATATTTTCTGGCTAAATCGTTTACCGAAAAATTGCCTTTAGAGCGAAAACTTACACGAACTAACTCGGGTTTCTCAGTAAAAAATGCGGCTAATCGTATCCCTTGTATTGAAAGTCCATAATTCACAAATCCTTCGGCATCACCAATCTGAAAATGAAATTTCTTTTGATCCTCAAGACTAAGCCACATATAAACTGTTTTATACTCTGGCATGACCTCCATGCAGTTGAGCAATACATGCCCCAATAATCGCATACGATGTTCCGAAAAGGTATCATAAATAAGATTATGTATCTTTTGAGCATCTATCCCCTTGGCAATTAAACGGCTAGTGATCTCATAAGTGCGTGGATGATTACAGGAATAACTGAAAGAACCCGTATCTGTCATTATACCCACATATAAGTTCATGGCAACATCCACATCTATTTTATCTTCCAATCCCATCATCACCAAAAGCTCATATACCAGTTCGGAAGTAGAACTCACCTGAATGTTATGAAATTTTATATCGAAATATTCATCAGGATCAGGATGATGATCTATAAGCACATAGGTATGATTATTCTCGGTGAAAAGATTCGATAGATGATTCAGTCTCTTTAGATTGTTGAAATCGATACAAAATATCAAACTGTTTTGTTGAATGAGTTTCTTAACTATTCGTTCGTGTTTATCGTAAATAATAATATTTTGTATAGCAGGTAACCACCCAAGAAAGGAAGGATAAATATTGGGAACAACAACTTTGACTTTATGACCAAGTTTATTCAGAATCAAAAATAAAGCAAGTGAAGCCCCCATAGAATCTCCATCCGGGTTGGGATGACTTAAAATGAGAACCTCCTCATGAGTTTGCAGTAAATGAGAGATTTTATGGGCTTCGTTTTGAAAATAACTATAATTTTCTATCATAAGTGCGCAAAATTACAAAAGCCTTTCGAATGCATGTTAAGTAATATTGATGGACAAAGATGAAACAAAATATTTAGAATAGGGTTTTAATAATCTCACTAAGTTTGTCGTTGAAAATTATTAACAAAAGGAACACACAATGTCGAGAAACATTACATTTAGCATGATTAAGCCTTGTGCTATCTCAAGAAATTTTACAGGTGACATTATCCAATCGATTTTAAATGATGGTTTTAAGATTATTGCCATGAAAATGGTTTGGCTCAGTCCTGAACAAGCTGGGGAATTTTACGAAATTCATAAAGAAAGACCATTTTATGAGGATTTGGTTAAATTTATGTCGTCGGCACCTATCATAGCTGCTATTCTTGAAAAAGAAAATGCAGTAGAAGATTTTCGAATTCTTATTGGCAACACTGATCCCGCCAAGGCTGCATCTGGTACCATAAGAGCTTTGTTTGGTACAGATATTCAACAGAATGCCATTCATGGCAGCGATTCAGATGAAAATGCTTCAAGAGAAGCAAATTTTTTCTTTTCGTCACTCGAAATTTTTCATTGAGGATTAACTAATATTTCATAGTAGCCATCTTCATAAAGCAATATAACTTTTGAGATTCGATATGTAGAATTTTTGGCTAAAATTTCCTCATTTCTACGTTTTGAAACGGACGGATGAGCAAGTGGTTCTTCTTCTTTCATGGAAGAAGGTTGTGATGATTTCAAATTTTGCGATGGCTCTGTACTTGGATTATTGCTTGTTTTGGTTTCCAATTCCTCACCGAATAAGGTCAATTCTTTAGGTTTGACCATTTTTCTTACTTCTGCAGTCGATTCGCCTTTTAGAAGCCAGTTGGGATCAATATCAGGGAACCTTTCCAAAACTTTTAATACAAAATCGAGACTGGGTTTATTACGGCCTGAAAGTATATGCGACATGCCCGAACGTTGTATTCCAATCGCATCAGCAAATTGTGAAGGTGTCATTCCTTTAGTATTCATAATTTCTTTTATCCGTTCAATCATATCTATCGAATTTATTTACAAATATAAACAAGATTTCTACATTTCTTTATTTTTATTTTTTTGTTTAGGTCTGTAAATAATTACAATTGTATAATCCTTAAAAATATGATTTGCTTACTTACAAATGTAAATTTATTAAATCAAACCAGTTTTAATAAACAATTTATTATCATTATGTTAAATTTAATGTTGATTTACAAAACGCAATTTGCTGATTATAAATTTGCCTAATCTAATTAAAGTATTAATTTAAATCTATATTATTTATATCTGGTTTTTAAATGATTAACCAAAAAAGGCCTTTCAATATAATGTTATTAGTGTAATTTGTTTACAAAAATAATATATTATAAGCATTGCGCTCGTTAAATTTGTAAACTATTTAGAATTGTATACTATCCTCTTGCTTCTAACAATGAAATGACAAAGAACGTTTCTTATTCATCCATTCCGAATATACTAATTTTGCCAAAAAAACGTATTAATAAACTTAGCTATCCATCGAGAATTTTCCCCTTTTATGAGAAAGATACTTCGCCTTATTCTTATAATCTTCTATACATTATTAATATGCAGTATTTCAGATGCCCAGCATAGCCACTCTCCTTTCGAAAAAGCCTTGAGGTATGCCGATAGTGTCTACAAACAAAATGACTTTTTATCGGCTTTATCGGCTTATCGCTATGCCGACAAATTAAAACCTGGTGATGAAAAGGTTCTTAGTCGTATCAATGAATTAGAGAAGGCTCTTTCATTTGCTGAACAAAATAATAAACAAGCTCAAGATTTGCTGTATGAAGCCGAAAAGGCATTTCGAAATCAGGATGATGCTACAGTCGATAAAGTTGTGAAACAGCTCGAGGGACTTGCATTTAATGATATTAACCTGCGTTTACGCTTTGAAGAGCTTAAAAGACAAATAGAGAAAAGACGTCAGCAGATAAGTGCTTATAATGAAGCCATGCGCGAAGGAGATCATTCCCTGAAGAATAAACTTTATCAACAAGCTTCGAAAGCTTATAGCAGAGCATTGCAAATAAAACCCGACGATCAACTGGCAGCCCAAGGCCTGGCAAAAAGCCAGCAGCAGGAAAAACAAGCTTATGTAATTTATCAACAGAAACTCGATGAAGCTAATCAGGTTTATCAGCTTCAAAAATATGAACAAGCTCTCAAATTATTTACAGAGGCTAATCAAATCTTACCCGAAGGTGTTGAAGCTCAACAAAAAATCGATGAGATTAATGACATCTTTTCCTATCAATCCAAACTACAAGAACAATATCAAAAGGCAATAACCAAAGGTGATGCCGACTTTGCCAAAGGAGATTTCGACGAAGCTATGAAGGCTTATCAAAAAGCCATTGATCTTAACCCCGACGAAACCTATCCTAAAACTCGCATTCGTGAAATTAAGGCTTTGTATGCCGATGAATCATCGAGGCAGCAACGTTACAAATCCTTAATCGATGAAGGCGATAATTACCTAAAATCAGGTGAGACTGAAAAAGCTTATCAATCGTTTATAGCAGCTCTTCAACTCAAGCCGAACGACAGTTATGCTTCTTCCAAAATTAAGTCATTGCAGCCCAGAATTGATCAGTTAGTAAAAAATCGTAAATCATACCAACAGCTTATTCATCAAGCTGCTGAGCTCGAGAAAAATGGAGAACTATCCAAAGCTATTCAAACTTACCAATCGGCCTCTAAACTCCTACCCGACTCCACTTATCCTCAACAACAAATCGCCATACTTACACAAAAACTCAACGAACAAAAGCAAATCTCTAGTCGTTTTGAAGAACTCTTAAAACAAGCCGATCAAAATATTGCCGCTAAAAATTATTCTCAGGCTCGTGATTTACTTCAGCAAGCCTTAGAACTTAAACCGAACAATGCACAAGTAAATGCTAAACTCATTCAAATTGAGCAACTCGAAACAAATGCCCGCCAACTTCAGGCAAACTATCAACAAGCTATACAAAAAGCCGACAGTTTGTTTACTATTAAAATGTATAGCGATGCACTTGCCTTGTACCAAGCTGCTTTAAAGTTACAGCCTGACGAAACTTATCCAAAGACAAAGATTCAGGAAATCGAAGATTTCTTTAAGCAAGAAAAAGCCATTCAAAACGCCTTCAATGAAAAGTTGGTTCAAGCAGATAGATTATTGAAAAACAATGAATTTGCCAAAGCAAAAGAGATTCTTCAGGCCGCACTCGAAATTATTCCCGATGACAAAAGAGCGCTTAGTAGAATAAACACCATCGACAGCACTTTATTAGCTCAAAAATCGCTTGATGAGCAATTCGAAATGCTTTTTGCTAAGGCTGGTGAGTTGGAAAATCAAAAAGATTATGAGCAAGCCGAAAAACTATACCGCGAAGCCTTAGCCCTTAAACCCAATCATACTAACATAGCTCAAAAAATCGAGGAAATAGCCCGAATTCGTCAGGCTATTGCTTTAAATGAAGCAAAGTATGCTCAAATCATAGCTCGAGGTGATAGATTTTTAAGCGAAAAACATTATGAGAATGCGTCGAAAGCTTATGCTGAAGCCTTACAATTTAAAGCAAACGATCCTTTGGCTACAAGAAAGAAAGCACAAAGCGATTCACTATTCATAGTAGAACAGGACCGTTTGAAACTTTATAGTCAAATGCTTTCGGAAGCCCAACATTTATTTGAAGCCAAACAGTATGACTCAGCCTTGGTTTACTACCATGAAGTTTTGAAAATTCAACCCAATGACCCAGCGGCCAGTGAGCGTATTTCTGAAATTGAAAATATCCTTAGCAATTTGCGGCAAAAACGTGAAACTTATGAATCTAACATCAAACTTGCCGATCAGTATTTTACAGCTGGCGATTTAAAAAATGCTTTGGCTACCTATCAAAGTGCCTTGAAACTTTATCCCGACGAAAAGTATCCTCAACAGAAAGTAGAAGAGATTCAGCTGCAACTAGAGCAATTAGCTGCTTTGGAGGCCAATTACAGACAAACTCTTATTCAGGCCGATCAATTGGCTAAAGAGGGAAAATGGCAGCAAGCTAAATTAGAATATCAAAAAGCTCAGGCTATCAATCCAAATGATTTTTACCCAAGCCAGAAGATTCACCAAATGGATTCTCTTATTCTGGTAGCAGCTGAAAAAGAAAAGTCTTTCAACGATTACATAGCGAGGGGAAATGAAGCTTTCAATGCTCAAGATCTTGATAAGGCGCTTAGTTTTTATGAGCAAGCCAGCCAGCTTATTCCCGACCATCCTTATCCCCAATCACGTATTGAACAAATTAAAATTTTAAAAGCAGAAAAAGAAAAGGCCGAAAACGATGCATTTGCTCTTGCTATAGCCAATGCAGAGAATCTTGAAATTGCAGGAGATTATCAAAATGCTCTCGCAATGTATCAGAATGCCTTGTCTATCAAACCATCCCATCAGGAAGTAAAAGACAAAATAGAAGCTCTGCATCGAACGATTGAACAATTGAAGGTTAACGAACTTAAGTATCAGCAAGCCATTGCCAAAGGTGATTCATTATTTAAATCGAATAATTTAGATTTAGCACTCGCATTCTATAAAGAAGCCAATCAAACCAAGCCAAATGAGGCTTATCCAAAGAATCAAATCTTAGCCATAGAAACAAAAATAAAAGCCATACAAAAAATTGAACAGGATTATGTTCATTGGATAGCAACCGCAGATAGTTTAGAAAAAGTAAAAAACTATTCTCAAGCAATTTTAGTTTATGAGAATGCTGCTCAACTGAAACCAAACGAAGAATATCCAAAGCAGAAAATTACAGAACTTCAGAATATACTTCAGGAGCTTGCCGCTCGAACCGAGCAGTATCGCAACCTTATCATTAAAGCCGACGCAGCTTACAAGGCAGGACAATTATATGAAGCACGTCAGTATTTCATGGAAGCCTCACAGTTGATGCCCGATCAGGAATTTGCTGCAAACAGGTTCAAACAAGTGGATGAAGAAATACAAGCTATAGAACTACGACAACTTTCTTATAAAAACAATTTGCACAAGGCCGATAGCCTTTATAAACAAGGCGCTCTCGAAGAAGCCATAAGCTTTTACAGGAAAGCGGCAGAGGTTAACCCTTCTGAGGCCTTACCCGGACAGAAAATAAATGAAATACAAAAAATTCTTAGTGACAAAGCCCTTTTGGAAGCTCGTTATCGGCAAGCAATAAAATCGGCTGATAGTTGTTTCGATGTCAGACTTTATAATGATGCCCTTAGACATTATCTTACGGCTCGAAATTTAAAACCAGCCGACAGCTATCCTTCGGAAAAAATTGCCGAACTCAATGCCTTGCTCACTACACCGCGTGAAGTAGAAGGCATTACTTACGAAAAAGCATTAACTCAAGGTATTGCCGCTGAAAACAATAATGATCTTGGCGTAGCATTCGACAATTATTTAATTGCCCTGCATTTAGAACCTCATCGGAAAGAAGCTATTGAAGGCCTGCAGCGAATGCTTCAAATAATTCTCGCCGATACTTTAACACATCTCTCTCAACAACCATTAAATCTTCAGGCCAATCAAACAGTTCAATTATCACTCGATACAAAATCACTCCCTCCTAAAAATGAAGCTTTTATAGTAGTCAGCCTTTCCAGTCCTTTAAAAGAAGACGCCAAAATCGTCGTAAACTATGGACGAGGAAAAACTAAAACTGGTGGGGTAGTCATTAAATTATTACGCAACCCTGTTACCAATACCTTTGTTGCTCCATTGAATCCAACAACAGGTTGGAATGCAGCTTCAACTACTTGGATAAGCTTGTTGCCCGAACAAGCTGACCTTTCTATACAGAATATCCTCATCACGGCTCAAAAATAACTTCTTAAGCCATCTTAATTTTCGTGTATATGGATAAGACGGTTGTGTAGATTGAATTATTCTATATACATCTGATTTACATAGTTTTTAATTCAACTCAGAAAGAATTAACAAAAACTTCAAATTCTGTTTAAGGGAAGATTGTATTCTCTTCCATAGTTTTGCAATCGATTTAATTTTCATCATGCACAATGGCTAAAATTTCTAATCGAGATGGATTTAACGAGCTTAAATATATTAGAAATTAATTAATTAACTGCTGAGGCTATATTCTAATGATAATAGAGAATATGTATATAAATAATACTTTTACGAAACTAAACCTTAATAACCAAACCACTTAACTATGATTCAAATTTTTCGAAAAGTCCTTATGACTGCACTTATTTTAATGGGTGCAGGGAGTTTATTTGCGCAGGTTACTTCTTCTGGGATTAATGGGAAAGTGACGGGCACCAATGGTGAAAGTTTGCCAGGGGCTACGGTCATACTTATCCATGTTCCTTCAGGTACGCAGTATGGAACTACTACGGATGTCAGTGGCTTCTATCGTATTCCCAATGTTAACGTTGGTGGTCCATACACTTTAAAAATCTCGTATGTTGGATACGAAGATTTTATAAAAGAGAATATTTTCCTAACCTTAGGCCAGTATTCGCGAATTAATGCCGATTTAGCAGAGAAACTTTCTCAAATTACCGGGGTTGAGATCACTGCCGAGAGGAGTGCAATTTTTGATTTGAACCGAACCGGCAGTGAAACCAATGTAACACGCGATAGAATAGATAAATTACCTACTATTGGGCGCAATTTAACCGATTACACTCGTTTGACACCTCAGGCCAGGGTTCAGGAAACCAGTGACGGACCTAATCTTACTGTGGCCGGAATGAACAACCGCTACAATTCTATATTTATAGATGGAGCCGTTAACAACGATGTATTTGGATTGGCTGGAAGCGGAACCAACGGTGGTCAAACCGGTATCAGCCCTTTTAGTATGGATGCCATTGATCAATTGAATATATCTATTGCACCTTACGACATCAAATTGGGAGGTTTTGCTGGAGCAGGAATAAATGCCGTAACCCGAAGAGGGACTAACGAATTTGAAGGTTCGGCCTACTATTATTTCCGTAATCAGGATCTCGCAGGGAAAACCCCTACCGACGATCCTAATGTCGAGAGAAAGAAACTCCCCGATTTTTCGAGCAAAATTTATGGCGTTCGCTTAGGCGGGCCTATCATCAAAGATAAATTATTCTTTTTTGGCAATGTGGAAATTCAAAAAGACGAAACTCCTCAACCTTTCGAATTTTCTACTTATGGTGGTAACTCAGATATTGATAAAATCAATCAGTTGATCCAAAAAATAAAATCCTATGGTTATGATCCAGGTGGATTTCAGGGAGTTACAAAAAAACTCGACGGTACTAAAATATTTGGACGTATCGATTGGAACATCAACCAAAACCATAAGCTAACCTTACGCCATCAGTATACAAAAGGAACAAAAACCGAACCCGGATATCAGACCAATACCAATATCACCTTTGAAAATGCTGGTATTTATTTTCCGTCAACCACTAATTCTTCGGCCTTGGAATTGAAAAGTATCTTTGGGAACAGATTTGCCAACAACCTGATTGTGGGACTAACCTTTGTCAGAGATGACCGCGATCCCATGGGACAAAACTTCCCTTACGTAAGTATTCGCGATGGAAAAGGTAGCATCAACTTTGGTTCCGAACAGTTTTCCACTGCCAATCAGCTCAATCAGGATATTATTACACTTACCGATAATTTCGAATGGTACCATGGAAAGCATACTTTCACCTTTGGTACACACAACGAGTTTTATAACATGTACAATTTGTTCATTCGACAAAATTTCGGAGTTTATACCTATAATAGTATAGATGAATTTTTAAACAACGATACTGCTTCCCAGTATGATCGTACATTTTCAATGACCGATGGAAAAACTGGCGATGGTTCTACAGCGGCCACAGAATTCAAGGCCCTCCAGTTAGGATTTTATGCACAAGACGAATATCAAGCTCTGGATAATTTAAAATTTACCTTTGGTCTTAGGGTTGATATTCCCATGTTTTTAGACGATCCCATCGTGAACGAAGATTTCAACAATAACATCATTCCCATTTTGGAGCAGAATGGATGGGATTTAAAAGGTGCAAGAACTGGCCAGATGCCTGATGCTAATCTGTTATTTTCGCCCAGATTTGGATTTAACTGGGATGTATTCAACGATCAAAGTACACAAGTTAGAGGTGGAATAGGTATTTTTACCTCACGTATACCTTATGTTTGGCCAGGTGGTGTTTACAACAACAATGGGCTTATGCTTGGAGGTATGAGGGTAACTTATGCTTCGAATCCTACGAGTCCTTACTTGATTTTCAATCCCGATTGGAACAACCAACCCGGTTGGAAACCCGGCGACCCTGTTACCCCTTCAGGCCAGATTGACTTATTTGCTAAAGATTTCAAATTTCCTCAAGTTTGGCGCATGAGTTTGGCTGTGGATCAAAAACTACCTTGGGATGTTATTGCAACCGGCGATGTTACTTACACTAAGAATATCAATAATGTGCTATATAAAAACCTTGCTTATAAAAAATCGGAACTTCATTTGACAGGAACCGGCGATAATCGTCCGATATGGGAAAGGATTGACCTGCAAGGTGCTAAATATACCGACATTATTTGGGCCACCAATACCTCCAAGGGTTATACCTATAACTTAACTGCCCAGTTGCAGAAAACTTTCCATAATGGACTGTACACAAGTTTGGCCTATACCTTTGGTGCAGCTCGTTCGATGAACGACGGACAATCTTCACAAAACTCTTCTCAATGGCGTGTGCCCAATGTTAGAGGGAAAAACGACCTCGATTACGGTATTTCCGATTTTGATATGGGACATCGCATCGTAGGTTATATCTCATGGAAAATCGATTACCTGAAACATTGTGCTACCACTATTGGGCTCTTCTATTCAGGACAATCTGGTCAAAGATTTTCATGGGGATATCAGGATAACAACAAGTCATGGTTAGGAGAAGACAACCAAGGCCTCGAACTAATGTATGTTCCTACAGATCAAAATGATATCATTTTACTCGATATAACTGATGCCAACGGAAACATTGTTTTGAGTAAAGAACAGCAGTGGAGCGATTTAAATGCTTTTATTGAATCAGACGATTACCTGAGATCTCGTCGTGGCATGTATACCGAACGCAATGCTGCTCGCACACCCTTCGAACATAATATCGACCTACATTTGGCCCAGGACTTCTACGTCAATGTTGCAGGAAAACGAAATACACTTCAGATTACCTTCGATATCTTTAATCTGGGTAATCTAATTAATTCCGATTGGGGTCGTAAATATTATGTATCTGGCTATTATGGCAATTATCCTCTTCTCACCTTCCAAGGGTTAAAAGCCGATGCCGATGGCAATAAAACCGTTCCTACCTTTACTTTCCAGAAACCTAAAGGAGAAGTCTGGAATATAGACGACAGTGGTCTGATTAGCTCACGCTGGATGGGACAAATTGGAATTCGTTATATTTTCAACTAATATTCCTACTTCAGTTTACATGAAAAAACCTGCTATTTAAG
Source organism: Bacteroidales bacterium UBA5762 (assembly GCA_002418865.1). Taxonomy (GTDB): domain Bacteria; phylum Bacteroidota; class Bacteroidia; order Bacteroidales; family TTA-H9; genus TTA-H9. The sequence goes on from DIEY01000003.1 coordinate 21,327, forward strand.
CAGGTTTTTTCATGTAAATGCTTTTCAAACATCAACCCTATATTTTTCTTCCTATTGAAAATAGATTACCATCTTAAAACAATAAATTAAAGCGATGACAAAAGATATCATAAAAAAGGGTAAGCTACTTATATCGCACCGCTACAACCGATTACCCTTGCTTCCTTCCGGACCTGGGGGAGTTTACCGGGAGCTGGTCGTATAAGACTTACCCTTTGCAAAGTTACAACAATTTTCTGTTATTATGTCTTTTATAAAAATTTTTATCATTACATGAATATTTCTACTTTTGCTCAAAACCTGTAATACTTTTGTATCATGAAAAATAAATTGAACATCATCATTGAAAACAGCTTAAAATTTGGTGCCCTGATGGGAGTTGTTTTTATTCTGCTCAGCCTGATATATTATATTGCCGGATTCGATCAGTTTAATGCTGTATTTGAAATAGTAATTCTTTTAGTATCTCTGGCTGTGTACATTGGATTTCTCTATTATAGTAATAAAACGCTGAGAGACAAAAAACTAAATAAAGTATTAACCTACACCGATGGCTTGCTGAATTCTTTCATCACAGGAGTTATTGCTGCCATCTTAAGTGGAATTTATTCTTATTTGTTTTATCAATATTTTGATCCAGCATATTT
>DIEY01000003.1:21994-119863 GCA_002418865.1 Bacteroidales bacterium UBA5762
GTGAAGTTTTGGATAACGCAATTGCAAAAATAGAAAGTATTACCCCTCTAAATTCGGCTTTACATGGATTCTATAAGAATATTGAGATGTGCTTTATTTTTGCCCTCATTATTTCTGCCTTTACAAGAAAAAAACCTTTGCCAAGTTTTTCTGACGAAGAAATCAGTACGAACGATTGATGGATATTTCGATTATTATTCCATTATACAACGAAGCAGAATCGCTTAGTGAATTGCATGCTTGGATTACAAGAGTCATGCAGCAAAACGGATTTTCATACGAAATTATCTTTATTGACGATGGTAGCAACGATGACTCATGGAAGATTATTGAAGCTATGAGTCATTATGATGAACATGTAAAAGCCATCAAGTTTCGCCGAAATTATGGTAAGGCAGCAGCATTGAATACGGGTTTCGAGGCAAGTACGGGCGAAGTGGTCATCACAATGGATGCCGATTTGCAGGATAGCCCCGATGAGATCCCAGAGCTTTACCAAATGATAAAAAAACAAGGATACGATTTGGTTTCGGGTTGGAAGAAGAAACGACATGATCCTCTATCGAAAACTATCCCTACAAAGCTTTATAACTGGGCCACACGTAAAGCTTCACACATCAGGTTACATGACTTCAATTGCGGGTTAAAAGCCTATCGCAACGATGTAATAAAATCAATAGAGATTTATGGAGAGATGCATCGCTATATTCCTGTTATTGCCAAATGGGCTGGTTTTGTAAAGATTGGAGAAAAAGTCGTTCAGCATTATCCTCGTAAACATGGAAAGAGCAAGTTTGGAATAAACCGTTTTATTAATGGATTTCTCGATTTGATTTCTATTAGCTTTATTGGAAGGTTTGGTAGAAAACCCATGCATTTCTTTGGTTTCTTAGGTACTGCCCTGTTTTTAATTGGTTTTATCATAGCTTGCTATTTGGCTTATGCTAGAATTTTTATGGCAGGATATAAAATGACCCAAAGACCTTTATTCTATTTTGGACTTCTTTCTATGATATTAGGAACTCAATTGTTTACTGCAGGATTTTTAGGTGAGCTTATTTCACGATCCTCGCATGATAGAAATAAATATTTAATCGAAAAACGAACAGGATTTGACTAGTCCATCCGACATTGAGGTTTTTATTTTAGGAACGGCTTATCCTTTGCGCGGAGGATTAGCCAGCTTCAACGAACGACTTGCACGAGCATTTAAAGATGCCGGTTATAGAGTTACTATATACAACTTCAGCCTCCAATATCCTTCCTTTTTCTTTCCAGGCAAGACTCAATATTCTACCGATTCCCCCCCTGAGGGATTAGATATTCTTAGTAAAGTCAATTCCATAAATCCTTTCAATTGGCTTAAGATTGGGCGCGAAATAAGAAATAGACGGCCTCGTCTGCTGGTTTTGCGTTACTGGATGCCTTTTATGGCACCTTGTATGGGAACGATTGCCCAAATCGTCAAAAAAAATCATTTTACTAAAATCGTTGCCATAACCGACAATATTATTCCTCATGAAGCACGTTTTTACGATTCCTGCTTGTCGAAATATTTTTTAAAAAGCTGTCACGGTTTTATAGCCATGTCCAAAACTGTGCTCGACGATATCGGCCACTTCGACAAAACTAAACCTCGCAAATTTTATCCCCATCCCTTATACGATAATTATGGAGAACCCATCTCGCGAGCAGAAGCCTGCCATCGCCTCAATCTTGATCCTTCTTTCAATTATATGTTATTTTTTGGCTTCATTCGTCAATATAAAGGGCTCGATATTCTTTTACAGGCTTTTGCCGATCAACGTTTCGAAAAATTACCCCTCAAACTGCTCATAGCCGGAGAATTTTACATCGACCCTCGGCCTTATTATCGTATGATTGATGAATTAAAGCTTAGTCAACGCATTGTGATGCATGACAGTTTCATCAGTAATTCGGAAATTCCAGCCTGGTTTTGTGCAGCCGACCTCATCGTTCAACCCTATAAATCGGCTACCCAAAGTGGAGTTACCCAAATTGCTTATTATTTCGTAAAACCTATGATAGTAACCAATGTTGGAGGGTTGCCCGAAATGGTACCCGATGGTAAAGCAGGATACATTGTAGAACCTGAACCAAAATCCTTGGCCGAAGCTATTCTGAGGTTTTTCTCACAAAATAATCCTAAAAATTTTGTAAGGTTCATAAAGGAAGAAAAACAAAAATTTACTTGGGAAGGCCTTGTTAAGACCTTTGAAGAGTTTCTATAAAATGGCATTATTTTTTATATCTACTGCTAATTATCAAATACTTATGAAGATTTTTAATGTTTAAGAATTGCCTTAAACTGCCATTGAAAATGAAAATTGCTTCAGAAATGATATTTATAAAGCTGTATCTGTAGGTATTAAACTTTGTCAAAATATGTTTTAACTTTATAAAATAAATTTGAAGTATAAAAAATTTCTCATAGTTTAACTAATGATAGTACTTGATCTTATATATAATCTAGCCATTATTGTTTCCTTTATTACCTTGATTTTCTTTTTCGACAGGCTAAGAATAGGCAATATTAAACTAAGAAGACTAATACAAGGAGTTCTGTTTGGCGCAGCGGCTATTTTAGGTATTTTAAAACCTTTTTATTTAACCGAAGGCTTGTTTTTCGATGGTCGCACAGTTGTATTGAGTTTGAGTGCTTTATTTTATGGCCCTGTTGTAGGTCTTATATCTGCCCTTATGGTGGCAATCGTACGTATTATTATTGGCGGGGTAGGAATATGGATGGGATTAGCCACAATATTTTCTGCTTACATTGTTGGTTCTTTATTTTATGCATATTTCAAGGGAGATGATCGAAAAGTAAAATATACTCATATTTTATTAGTTGGCCTCATTACACATATTCTCATGGTGTTATCTATTTTATTACTTCCCAAGTCAACTCAAATTGAAACTTTCGATACCATAGCGGTAACTGTTTTAATAGCTTATCCTTTGGCGACGCTTTTAATTGGGGCTATCTTGAAAACTCATTTTAACATCATTCATTTTTCAAACGAAATAAAGCAAAAGGAAGAACAATACAGGCTAATAGTCGAAAATCAGTCGGAATTAGTAGTAAAAGTGGATAACGAGGGCAGGTTTCTTTATGTAAATCCCACTTATTGTGCCACATTCGGTAAAACAGAAGATGAGCTCATAGGGAACACATTTCTTCCACTTGTACATCCTGAAGACCGTCCTCACACTATGGAAGCTATGAAAGCTCTATATAAACCACCTTATGAATGCTTCGTAAAACAAAGAGCTTTAACAGCAAAGGGGTGGAGATGGATTGCCTGGGCTGATAAGGGGATTTTAGATGAGAATGGCAAGGTTACATCAGTGATTGGAGTTGGGCGCGATATAACTGAGGCTCAGCTCACCTTAATGGCATTGGAAGAAAGTGAAAATAAATTTAGAAGTCTTGCTGAAACTTCGGAAGCAGGAATTTTTATACTTCAGAATGAGCAAATTATATATACAAATAATAAAATTCTTGAAGGTTGGGGCTATACGATTGAAGAACTTTACATGATGAAGTACGAAGATATTATTCATCCTGATCATAAAGAACTAATGAAAGAAATTTTCAAAAACCCACCTATTGAAGGGAAAAGATTTAAGAATTATAATTTTAAAGTACTTACTAAATTTGGAGAAACTCGATGGGTTACCTGTAGCGGCAGCAGGATTGACTTTCAGGGAAAGCCTGCTTTAATTGGAACCGCAACGGATATCACCCAAATGCACAACCTTATCGAAGAATTAGAGGCTACAAAAGATGAGCTTTATCAAAGAAATGAAGAACTCCAACAACTCAATGAAAATTTGTCAACATCACTTCGAAATATTCAACAGCTTAATTTAAATCTTGAAGTTGCTAAAGCCAAAGCCGAAGAAAGCGACCGACTCAAATCTACCTTCCTCGCAAACATGAGCCATGAGATTAGAACACCCATGAATGCCATACTGGGTTTTTCCGACTTGCTACTCCTACCTTCGTATTCAAACCAAGAAAAAGAAAACTTTGTTCGCACTATCATTAATAATGCTGAGCATCTACTCGAGTTAATCAACGATATTATAGACCTATCGAAAATCGAAGCTGGAACAATTAAAATAAACAAAAAACAGATTCATCTTGAGAGTTTTCTGCAAGAAATTATAGGCTCATTCCAGATGCTAGCTCATCAAAAGAATTTGCAATTGCTATTGATGCCGCTTCCTTCTGATATCCCATCCATGATTAATTCCGATCCTATTCGACTCAAACAAGTTTTCAATAATCTCATCACCAATGCTATTAATTACACCGATACAGGAAGTATAGGAATAGGTTGCATGCTTGAAGAGTCATTTATTCGTTTTTTTATACATGACACTGGAACAGGCATACCTCCCACTGAACTCGACAAAATATTTGAGCGTTTCTATCAAATACCTAAAGCCCAAGGACAAAGCAGAAGTGGAACAGGAATAGGTCTATCAATTGTGAAAACTCTGGTGAATCTCATGGGAGGAAAAATTGAGGTACAATCGGAAGTTGGAAAGGGAAGCACTTTCTCGTTTACCATCCCTATCGACGAGATACATGAATCAATAATTGAAAAAACAAATAAAATAAATATGACTTACAATTTTGAAGGGAAAAATATTTTGATTGCTGAAGATGACTACACCAATCGCATCCTCCTTGAAGCTATGCTGCAGTCCACAAAAGCCCAACTCACAATAGTAACCAATGGACAGGATGTTTTAAAAATAATGGAGGAGGTCAGTCGTATTGATCTGGTATTGTTAGACATACGCATGCCCGAAATGAATGGGTTGGAAGTAGCAAGTATCATTCGGTTGAATTATCCAAACATTCCTATTTTGGCTCAAACTGCTTATGCATTCGACAATGATAGAGAAGCAGCTTTGGCTGCTGGATGCGATGATTATATCAGTAAACCTTTCAGGAGAGAAGAGATTCTCGAGAAAATCAATCATCTGCTCAACAAATATAGCCCTAAACAATAAATGGAATCTTCAAGGCACAACAATAAAGCGCCTTAAAGGTAGTCAATTCCGTCATTACGGAAAAGGTCGTAATTTTACATTCTTATTTCAGAGAATAAAAGGCACACTGAAATACCTGTTTTCAATCTATTTGACTAAACCCAGGCAAATGATATACAGAAGTAAAGCTCCATTACGGATTGGCCTTGCGGGAGGAGGAACCGACATCTCCCCATTTTGTGATCTTTATGGAGGAGCAGTGCTCAATGCTACTATCAATCTTTATGCAAGAGCTTCCATTATTTGCGATAATTCTTCGCACATCGTCTTACATGCCATTGACAGAGGCATTTACCGAGAATATCCTATATCAGAAGAGATTGCTCCCGAAAAAGGACTCGAACTTCATGCAGGAGTTTATAACCGTATAGTTAAGCAATTTACACATCAACCCATTGCTATACGATTAGAAACTTATGTTGATGTGCCCCCTGGCTCAGGTTTAGGAACTTCATCGGCACTTGTTGTAGCCATTCTTGGAGCTTTTACTGAGATGCTTTCATTACCTTTAGGTGAATATGATATGGCTCAGTTAGCATATGAAATCGAAAGACAGGATTTAGGAATGCGCGGTGGTCGCCAAGACCAGTACGCAGCTACTTTCGGTGGTTTTAACTTTATGGAATTTTATAAGGATAATAAAGTCATAGTTAATCCACTTCGTATTCGCCAAAGATATTTAGATGAACTTTCGCACGATTTGGTGCTATTTTATACACAAACCAGTCGTGAATCGAACCATATTATCGAAAATCAGGCAGAAGCTATCGCCACTCATCATAAACTTCGTACCGAGGCCACTATGAAATTGAAGGAACAGGCTTTTATGATGAAAGAAGCAATATTGAAAGGCGAATTGAGAAAACTGGGCGAAATCTTGAATTTTGGCTGGGAGCATAAAAAACTAATAGCCGATGGAATCACCAATGAACAAATTGATAGAATTTATACCACTGCCTTACGAAATGGAGCTATTGGAGGTAAAATCTCAGGAGCTGGAGGCGGCGGATTCATGACCTTCTATTGCCCCGAAAATCGTAGATACCAGTTAATAGAAGCATTAAGACCTTTCGGAGGTTTTGTAGTGAATTACGAGTTCACCCAACAGGGTTTATCTACCTGGTCGTTTTAATTATAATGATTTATGGAAAAATTTATCATTTCAAGAATTGAGGAATCGATAGTTTTAAAACAAAAAATCATCGACAATAAAGAGCTTTTAAAAAATCTTGCTCTATTAACAGAAGCCTGTATTCGTTGTTTTAAAGAAGGAGGGAAAGTACTTTTTTGCGGTAATGGTGGAAGTGCAGCCGATGCTCAGCACTTGTCCGCCGAGCTATCGGGAAGATTTTATTTCGACCGCCCTCCCCTGCCCTCAGAAGCCCTTCATGTCAATACCTCATTTTTAACAGCAGTAGCCAATGACTATGCTTATGAAGAAGTCTTTGCCAGAATGGTTCATGCCATTGGTAATAAAGTTGATGTGCTGATAGGTCTTTCTACTTCGGGCAATTCAACAAATATTCTTCGAGCCATAGAAGCAGCAAACGAAAAAGGAATGACAACAGCTGCCTTCACTGGCGAAACTGGAGGCAAATTGAAAAACCTCGTTCATTATCTAATTAATGTCCCCTCAAATGATACACCTCGAATTCAGGAGGCACACATACTGCTCGGGCATATTTTGTGCGAACAAATTGAAAAAGAACTATTTATCAAGCCTTCTCACCCTCAGTAAATGATTAAAGAAGTTATTATTCTATCCGGTGGATTAGGTACCCGACTACGTTCGGCTTTACCCGATATACCTAAATGCATGGCCCCTGTTAATGGAAAACCTTTCCTGCAATATGTGATGGATTACCTCGAAATATATGGAGTAAAAAAGATTATTTTGGCCACAGGCTATTTACATGAAAAAATTGAGGAATATTTTCATAACAAGTACAAGTATATGAATATAGAGTATTCCAGAGAAGATGAACCCTTAGGAACTGGAGGTGCAGTAAAGAAAGCAATGGAAAAAGCAGAAGGCAAACAAGTAGTAGTGATGAATGGTGATACCATGTTCAGAGTGAATCTGGGCAAGTTATATGATTTTACACTGATAAAGAAATCAGATCTTACAATGGTGGTCCGACAGATAAACGATGTTTCGAGATATGGTGCAGTTGAGTTTGACGAAACTGGCCGTATTACAACTTTTCGAGAAAAAGGCAGTTTGGAAGGTCCGGGTTGGATAAATGGCGGAACTTATGTCATTCGCAAAGACTTCTTCCTCAATGAATCTTTACCCGAAAAATTTTCGCTCGAAAAAGACTATTTTGAAAAGATATATCTCCAACATCCTATATATGCCAACAAATGTTACCAATACTTTATCGACATTGGAATTCCCGAAGATTATGAGCGAGCGCAGGAAGAGTTTAGAGCTTTTGAATTCTAATAGGAGATTTGCCCTTTTCCTCGATAGAGATGGTGTAATCAACCGAAGGGTAGTGGGGGGCTATGTCGTCAGACCGAGTGAATTCGAATTTTTACCTGGCGTATTAGAAGCATTCAGCATTTTCTCGAAATTATTCTATCCCATCATTATAGTAACAAATCAGCAAGGTATAAGTAAAGGCAAGATGACAGAAGAGCAATTAACCGAAATACATTCGTATATGAAGGAAGAAATTCTCAAAGCTGGAGGTGAGATTCATGCCATATATCATTGTCCCCATCTTAGATCTTCAGGCTCTACTTGCCGCAAACCCCGGCCTGGTATGGCTTTACGCGCCCGTCGCGATTTCCCTGAATTGAATTTCAAACATTCTGTTATGGTAGGCGACATGATAAGTGATATGGTTTTCGGTCATAATCTAAAAATGATCACAGTTCTAATTGGAAATGAAGAATTTGCAAGAAAATACCCTAAGTTAATCGATTATAGATTTAACTCACTGATTGAATTTTCAAATTTTCTATCTGCTACCATAATGAATCATCAATCAGAAATTTAACGAGTATCCAATATCCATTAATAAATTTTTACGACTATACGGCAATGATGACAAATCGACTAACAAAGTCTTGGATTATTGCATCTTTTTCGCATAAATATTATGGAAACTGTCTTAGCATTAAACCTTTTTAATTGATAAAAATGGAATATCCTTTGAGAAAATACAAGGCTCGAGATTTAGTTCGTTCTCGTTTTATAAAATAATTTTTCTACTTCGATTTTTTAGCAAAAAATATGATGCAATAGCTATATAAACTCCTACAAAGAATAATCTCTTATCTTTATTGCCTAAAATTAGCAGCATACTTTTTTCTTTTTAGAAATCATTTCTAATGGATTGAAACAATGAATGAGTTAAAAATAAGAGTATTACTGGTAGATGATCATGTATTGGTGAGGCAGGGCATTAAATCTCTACTTAATGAATGTTCGTGGATAGAAGTAGTTGGCGAAGTCTCAGAAGGTAACGAAATGTTTCATTTCCTTCGTCATCATGCTGTTGATGTAATTCTTATGGATATCAATCTTCCTCATGTTTCTGGGATAGAACTCACAAAAAAACTTGGACAGACAGCCGAAACTTCCAACATAAAAGTCATCATTCTAAGTATGTTTACTCAAGAAGAATATATTATTGAAGCGGCCAAAGCCGGGGCAAAGGGATATTTGCCCAAAAATGCATCAGAACATGAACTTCTCGAAGCCATACACAGTGTTGCTGATGGCAGGGAATTTTTCAGTCCGCAAATTTCAGGTGTCTTGCTTAAAACGATTCTAAAACAATCTTCGTCTATTAATGATGATCAGCAGAGGCCTCAAGACATACTCTCAAAACGAGAAATACAAATTCTTACCCTTTTAGCTCAGGGATTATCTAATCCCGAAATTTCCGAAAAACTTTTTATCAGCATTCGCACAGTCGAATCACACAAAACGCATATTCTTCAGAAATTAAAATTAAGAAACAATGTTGACTTGGTAAAATATGCTATTAAACATCATCTCATCGAAATTAACCCATAGCTAATTTATAATCATCACCTATAGCTTTTTATTATTGGTGTATTCCATTCAACTTTACCTTCATCAAATATTAATCTAATGAATCATTTTGATTTTGATAGACCTTATTTATAATTTAGACTTAATTTGAACAACAAATAACACTCACCTAACCTAATTTTTGCGAAATTTGCGCTTTAAAAAATTTTTACAACAACAATAGAATTTTACGATGGAAAACCTGCGACTCAAAGCCTTAGAGAAGCTTCTGGAACGTCAACCCAAGCATTTTCTTTTGCCCTCAAAGAAGGTTTCGGAATATTATGGGGAGCTTACTTTTGGAAAAGAAGCCATGCGAAACTATCTTACAGAGGATGTATATAAAAAATTAATCAACAATATAGAAATGGGCGATGCCATTGATCGAGAGATTGCTGATCAAGTGGCCTCAGCATTAAAGGCCTGGGCCATTAGCAAGGGAGTTACCCATTTTTCGCATTGGTTTCATCCGCTTACTGGAGCAACTGCCGAGAAACACGATGCATTTATAGTTCCTACTGGATATGGAAAAGCCATAGAAGTATTCAAAGGAGAGGAATTAGTTCAACAAGAACCCGATGCTTCGAGTTTCCCGAGTGGTGGAATAAGAAGTACTTTTGAAGCCAGAGGTTATACGGCATGGGATCCTACTTCACCACCTTTTATTATTGATACGACCTTATGCATTCCGACTATATTTATTTCATACACTGCTGAAGCCCTCGACTATAAAACGCCATTGTTAAGAATCCTATCAGAGCTTGACAAAGCTGCTACATCCGTAATGCAGCTTTTTAACGGCAATGCCAGGCATGTTATGGCTAATTTAGGTTGGGAACAGGAATATTTTGTAGTTGATGCGGCCTTATTTTTGGCTCGCCCCGATTTAGTACTTACAGGAAGAACCGTTTTCGGACATCCATCGGCTAAAGATCAACAGCTAAGCGATCATTATTTTGGAGTAATCCCTGAGCGTGTAATTGAGTTTATGAAAGAATTTGAATACGAAGCCCACCGTTTAGGCATTCCAGTAAAAACGCGTCATAACGAAGTGGCACCCAATCAGTTCGAGCTTGCACCTGTATTCGAAGAAGTCAATCTTGCCGTTGATCATAATCAATTGGTAATGCTTTTATTACAAAAAGTCGCCAGTCGTCATCATTTACGTGTTCTTTTGCACGAAAAACCTTTTGCCAAAATTAATGGATCGGGCAAACACTGTAACTGGTCGATGATGACAGATACTGGTGTTAATCTTTTGGCGCCTGGGAAAGATGAAAACGAAAACTTCAGGTTTATTACTATGATAGCCATTGTACTAAAAGCTGTAGAAACTCATGCCGACTTGCTTCGAGCCTCAATTGCTTCGGCCAGCAACGATCTCAGGCTTGGTGCCAACGAAGCTCCTCCGGCCATCATCTCTGCCTTTGTGGGTTCTTATTTAACCGAAACCCTCGAAGAAATCGAAAAAACTGGAACGATTAGAAATGGCTTTAAGGCTACACTCGATCACCATATTAGTAAAATTCCTCAAATTCTTAGAGACAATACCGACCGCAATCGAACCTCACCCTTTGCTTTTACAGGTAATAAATTCGAATTTAGAGCAGTTGGGGCATCACAAAATACTTCTTCGGCCATGATTGCCATCAACCTCATTGTTGCCGACCAAATGAAGCAATTCTTACAACAGGTTCAAACACATATAAATAACGGGATAGATAAAGACAAAGCCATTTATGAAGTAGTAAAGCAATATATTATAGATTCAAAACGCATTCGTTTCGAGGGAAATAGTTATAGTCATGAATGGATAGAAGAGTCTTCACGCCGTAATCTTAGCAATATCTCGTCAACCCCTGAAGCTTTGAAAGCCTATATTAGTCCTTCAACAATTGAAGTTTTCACTCGCAATCATGTGCTTACTGAAAGAGAGTTGCGTGCTCGTTATGAGATACAACTCGAAAATTACGTTCGAATGGTACAAATCGAAGCCAGAGTCATGGGAGATTTAGCCATTAACCACATTATTCCTATCGCCATTCGTTATCAAAACACATTGTTAGAGAATGTTAGGGATTTGAAGGAAATCATAGATACAAAAACATTTAATACATTGGCCAAAAATCAATTACAAACCATCAAAGCCATTTCGAATCATATATTTCAAATTAAGACTCAAGTAGATGAAATGGTTGAAGAACGCAAGAAGGCCAATAATCTGGAAACAATAGAGGTAATGGCGGATGCCTATCTTCACAAGGTGTTACCTTACTTTGAACAAATTCGTTATCATACCGATAAGCTCGAAATGCTGGTTGACGATGAATTATGGCCTTTGCCCAAATACAGAGAATTGCTTTTAATTCGGTAATTCATTCATCGTTAAATTCAGTTTATTCTTGCAATAAAACTGTGATCATCTGGGGACTCGGAATAATTTATTCCACCTAATTTTTCCATCGGCAAGCGATTTATCTTTATCGAGACTAAGCCAAACAAAAACCGCTTTGCCAACAATATGATCTTCGGGAACAAAGCCCCAATAGCGAGAATCAGCCGAGTTATGCCGATTATCACCCATCATCCAGTAGTAATTTTGCTGAAAACAGTATGAATGAGCTTCTTTATCATTGATAAAGATTTTATTGCCTTTGACATCCAATTTATTTTTTTCGTACACTTCGATGATTCTTCTATACAAAGGCAAATTTTTAAGGTTAAGTGAAACTTCGTCTCCTTTGCGTGGAATATATAAAGGTCCGAAATTATCGACGTTCCAACGATAGGCTGAATCGAAAGGAAAAATGTCGGGCGACCATTCTCCTGCAGGAGCGAGCTGGGGTTTAACTTCTATAACCCCAGGTATTTTGCTAATTTGTTTCACATTGTCGTTTGTAAGAGGAAGTATAGCATATTGTTGAAACCATCCAATGTCTTCCTTTGAAATATCCAAACGTTCAAGAACTCGACTACTTAATCCACGACCCTCCGTGCGTATCAGATAATTAAATTGCAATAAAGGAGGATTAGGCATCTCTTTGCCATTAAGGTAAACCTGCCTGTCGATAATCTGTACGGTGTCACCTGGTAAGGCAATACAGCGTTTGATATAATTTTCTCGTTTATCAATTGGCCGGGCTACCACATGATATGTACGCCATACGGCTTCTCGGCCCATACCCTCTCTGTATCGACTTCCCATTCCCATTTTGAATTCTTCCTCAGCCATTCTCACTATTCGATAATAATCCTCGTTTTGACGTTCCAAAACGACAGTGTCTCCTGTGGGATAATTAAAAACAACCGGATCATTACGCTTTATTTTACCAAACCCCGGAAAACGGTAATAAGGCAATCGAAACCATTCGACATAAGATTTTGTATATCGGGTAAAAGGCAAAGTGTTGTGCACAAATGGAAAAGATATTGGAGTGTTGGGAACCCTAGGCCCATACGACATCTTACTTACAAAAAGGTAGTCACCTACCAAAAGTGTTTTTTCCATTGAAGGCGTAGGTATGGTATAGGCTTCGAAAATAAAGGTACGTATTATCAAGGCAGCTACTACCGCAAAAATTATGGCATCTACCCATTCCCGTAAGGCAGTTTTTTTAATCACAGGTTGTTTGGAAGGCTCAAGGTATTTTTCTTTGGACGATAATCCCAAATAAGGTAGGTATATCACAGGGAACAAAACGGCCAAGGCCTGATGCCCTAAATCATATTTCTGATAACACTTGGCAATTTCCACTTCCATTAAGAAGACCATAAAAACATTGATAAAGGGAACAAACAACAGTAAAAACCAATAAAGTTGCTTCCCTATGATCTTATTCCACAAGTAATAATTATAAAATGGAATGAGTACTTTCCATGGCGCTATACCAACATCTTTGAAAATGGTTAGCAAGAAAACTGGGAAAAAAATGAAGGCTAAAATAATGTAAACCAGAGGGTCCATTTGTTTTATGGGTATAATTATGCAGATTTAACGCTACATGAGTAAATTTGTTGCAATTATAGTAAAATTGGATGAAACGCTTAAATATTTTTATTCACCCAATATCTGCGAAATAATCTAAGCAGACATAAAATACACAAGTAACATGGTTTTGATATTGCATTAGAATATGGGCACAAGTAACAAATACGATATACATCAAATACTCTTTCAATATTTTGGATATAAGTCATTTAGGCCTTTGCAGGAGGATATCATTCGGTCGGTGTTAGAAGGAAAAGATACGCTTGCCTTACTTCCGACGGGTGGTGGGAAGAGTCTTTGCTACCAGGTTCCTGCAATTGCTATGGAAGGGCTTTGTTTAGTGGTTTCGCCGCTTATTGCATTAATGAGAGATCAGGTAGAAACGCTCAAAGGTAAAGGATTGGAATCCGAAGCCGTTTTTTCGGGCTTAAGCAATTATCAAATAGAAAAAATTCTCGATCATGCAGCTTATGGAAGCTTAAAATTTTTATATCTATCACCTGAAAGGCTTATCACTTCCTCATTCAGAGACCGATTACCTTTTATGAAATTAAATATGATAGCTGTTGACGAAGCCCACTGCATTTCGCAATGGGGTTATGATTTTAGGCCTCCTTATCTGCGTATTGCGGAGATTAGAGAATTTCATCCTCAAACACCCATTATTGCTCTTACTGCTACTGCTACCAAAGAAGTTATTAATGACATTCAAGACAAACTGTTGTTCAAAGAAAAAAATGTTTTAAGCCGAAGTTTCGATCGCCCCAATTTAATTTATGTAGTGCAAAATGAAAACAACAAAGCCAGGCGTTTACTAAAAATCTGCAACAATTTAAAAGGTTCGGGAATCGTTTATGTGCGCAACAGAAGAAAAACCGTTGAGATTGCAAAATTTCTGGTTCAAAATCACTATCCAGCTGGGGTCTATCATGCCGGCATGAACCTCGCACAAAGAAACAATATACAAAACCGTTGGATGGAGAATCGTTTAAGAGTAATGGTAGCAACCAATGCTTTTGGGATGGGAATTGACAAACCCGATGTAAGATTTGTAGTGCACATGGATATTCCCGATTCACCTGAAGCTTATTTTCAGGAAGCCGGACGTGCAGGAAGAGATGGCAAGTTATCTTATGCCATATTACTCTATGACGAAGCCGACATTACAGATATCAACGAAAACTTCAATAATTCTTGGCCAAGTTATGGCGTAATAAAAAATGTATATAATGCCTTGGGCAATTATTATAATCTTGCCATTGGCTCAGGCAAGGATATTTCTTTCGATTTCGACTTAAATGAATTTTGCAAACGTTTTAATTTTAAATCACTCCCAACTTTCAATGCTCTGAAAATCATCGAAAAAGAAGGTTACATAGCCTTGAATGATGCCTTCGATTCACCTTCCCAGCTTATGTTTCGGTTATCGGGTGACGAAATGTACAATTTCCAAGTGGCCAACAAGAAATTCGATGGTTTCATTAAAATCATCTCTCGCTTATATGGTGGTGCACTTTATACAACCCACCAAAGAATTAATGAAGAAGCCATAGCCAAATATCTCAATATAAAAACCGATCAGGTGATTCAGCTTTTAACCGAACTCGACAAGCTCGAGGTGATATCTTACGTTCCACGAAAAAATAAACCTCAACTCATTTTTGTAACCGAAAGACTAGATGCTTCTCAATTTTATTTATCTCCCGAGAATTACCAATTAAGAAAAAATGCCGCAAAAAAGCGACTCGAAGCCATGATCGATTATATCAAAGATGAAAACCACTGCCGAAGTCAAATCCTATTATCTTATTTTGGCGAGAAAACCAAAGTACGCTGTGGCGCGTGTGATTACTGCATCAAACATCATCTCTTGGATTTGGATGAAAAAGAATATATCACTATCGAAACAGAATTGGAAAAAATTATCAAGGATCAGCCCATTAGCTTAGCAAACGTTTTAAAACAACTTCCTTCATATTTGGATGAAGACAAGGTGATGCAAGTAGTGGATTATTTGGTCGAAAATGGGAAATTACTTCGCGATAACTATGGCATGCTGAGTTTCAGACCATAAAAAAAGCCCCCTGTTGACACATAGGGGCTTTCTTTTAAACAGAATTTCAATTACTTAACTCCTTTTGATAGTTCACTGCCGGGTTTGAATTTTACGACAGTTTTGGCGGGAATTTGGATAGGAGCCTTGGTTCGTGGATTGCGTCCTGTACGGGCACTTCTTTTGGCAACACCAAAAGTTCCAAAACCAATCAGAGAAACTTTTTCGCCTTGTTTTAAGGCATCTGAAATAGCTAAGATGGTGGCATCCAAGGCCTTCTTCGAGGCTGCTTTTGTCAATCCGGCATTTGCAGCAATGGCATCAATTAATTCTGCTTTGTTCATAATAATAGTTTTTAAGTTAACATTTAATGGTAATGCAAATATATATAAAAACTCTTTGAAATCAAGCGATGTATGCAATTTTTTGAAAAATTGTTCAAAAAATTATTAATTTGTTAATAACTTCACCTTCTCCTTCCAATGCATTGCCCTCTTCATACTCTCCAAAATCATCTAAATTCTTAAGTTGAATTTTTGGTAAAATTTTTATATAAAATCGAGGTAAAAAACCATTAATCAATATAAATTATTGATTTATAATATTTTAAACATGTCAAAATGAGGATGTATTAAAAAATTAGATGACCTCAATTCTCTAAAAAGATTTCTAACGCATCGTCCAAAGAGCATCGAGAGAAAATCCGCGTAAAAAGGAGACTATGTCCATGCGTTTTTTCCCACTGAGTTGTACTTCGGTCAGTTCTAAAAAACCATCGGTACAAGCCACTTTAACAAACGATTTTCCATCTGTGATCAAACTCCCAGGAGCCTTCGAATGATGATGATCTGACAAGGGATTTGCATAAAAAACTTTCAGAATAAAATTGTTTCCATTAGGTGATTGTAAAATAGTGAAAGCGCCTGGTGAAGGATTGAGAGCTCTAATTTGGTTGAAAATCTTTTGGACTGGGTTATGCCAGTAAATTTTACAGTCTTGTCGAGTAATCTTTTTAGCATAATGCAAGACAATATTTTCTTCCATCAAATTATTTTGATCTTTGGGTTGAAAATCGCTTGTAGTAATAATATGTAAAGTTTTTAGGATTAGTTCGGCACCCAATTGCATCATTCTGTCGTGAAGACTACCGGCTGTTTCATTCGGATGGATAGGTACAGCTTGCTGAAGTATTATTTTTCCCTGGTCGATTCCTTCATCTATAAAAAAAGTCGTCAAACCTGTAATAGTTTCGCCATTCATAATAGCATGTTGAATAGGTGCTGCACCTCTATAATTAGGCAAAAGGGAGGCATGCAAATTAATGGTTCCTATGCTGGCTATCTTCCATACTTCGGGTGGAAGCAGTCGAAAAGCAACGACTAAAATAACATCGGGGGCCAAACTTTTGAGTTGTTCAATAAATTGTGGTTCTTTCATCGAGAATGGTTGTAACAATGGCAGACCCGTCGTTTGAGCATAAATTTTTACCGGACTGGATTGCAGATGTTGACCTCTTCCAGCTGGTTTATCTGGGACAGTTACAATAGCTTTCACACTGTAGTCATTGCTTATTAGAGCCTTCAAAGGGGCTACGGCAAATTCCGGAGTCCCCATATAAACCAGTTTCAAATCTTTCTCCGTCATTCAAAAAAAATAAAAAGAAAGCCTGATTCCTTTTGAACCAGGCTTAAGTTAAAACCTTATATGATCATTTAAGCATACCTTTTGCCTTGGCAATAAAACGATCTATATCACGTGCTTCGTAACTTTTAGGATAGTTTGTTTGAATTTCTTCATAAACTTTTAAAGCATGGTCATAATCATTGAGCAGCTCATAAGTCAATCCTGCCTTCATCAGAAACATAGGTGTAGTTAGTTCATTTTTGTGTTTGGCTGCTTGCAGATAAAAATCGATAGCCTTTTCATTTTTGCCAAGTTCTAAATAGGCATCTCCAATTCCACCTAAAGCCATTGATTTAGCTAAAGGATTTTTTGAATCGAATTTTTTCAGATATCGAATAGCATTGTCAAAATCTTCCAGTTTTAAATAACATATTCCGGTATAGTATTTTGCGAGGTTGCCGGTCTTAGTTGATCCATATCTATCGACTATTTCGAGGAAGCCGGCATATTGTCCATCACCATTCAATGCTTGGTATATTGAATCCAGTTCGAAATAATTTTGTGCCATGAAAATCTCATTGGCGGCCTTCACTTCTTTTGGGGCTACAATGAGTCTTTGATAGCCGAGAAATCCTAAAATTACAACAATTATAGCTCCTACTACTATAAGAATTATTTTCTGATTCTCTTCTAAAAAACGTTCACTTTTTGTTAGTGCACTTTCAACTGCTTCTATTCTTCCTTCGGTTGCTTCTTTTTTCTTTTTACTCATTCTATTTATACGTTAATTTGGGCATGCAAAATTAAAAAATGATTGATAAATTTCACTATTTCTCCAGTTTAAAATTTAGAAAGTGATAATAGTAGGCCACAATGGATAAAAAAATTATTAAGTCTTACTTCATTTTTCATATAAACCAATAGATTGAAGTTTAAAAAAATTAACCAAAAAACAGATAAGCCATAAAAATTGCAGTGATAATTCCTGCCAAATCGGCAATAAGTCCACAAACTACCGCATACCGGCTATTACGTATACCCACTGAACCAAAATAGAGGGCAAGAATATAAAAAGTTGTATCGGTAGATCCTTGGAAGAGGCATGACAAGCGGCCAACGAAAGAATCGGCACCAAAGTGTTTCATAGCTTCGAGCATCATTCCTCTGGCGCCACTTCCACTCAAAGGCTTCATCATAGCAGTTGGCAAAGCAGGCACAAATGAAGTATCGAGACCGGCCTTTTGTGCACACCAAGAAATGCCATTAACTAAGGCATCCATGGCTCCAGATGCTCTGAAAACACCAATCGCCACTAAAATACCAACTAAATAAGGGATAATTCTTACTGCTATACTAAAACCCTCTTTGGCTCCTTCTATAAATTCGTCATATACTCTTACCTTTTTAATGGCAGCCAGAATCATAAACACGACAATGATAGAAAAAAGAATCACACTGCTGATGGCCGTTGAAATCCTATTCATAGTCTGCTGGTCAACGATGCTCAGATACCACACCAATCCACCTACTAAGGCAGTAAAACCCAGCAAATACAATAATATGGTTTTTTGGAAAAGATTTATTCTTTGGACCAAACTCACAGAGATAATCCCTATGAACGTTGAAGCGAAAGTGGAAAGCAAAATTGGAAGAAAAACATCGGCTGGATTAGCAGCACCCAATTGGGCACGAAACACCATAATACTTACAGGTATAATAGTTAAGCCAGAAGTATTGATAACCAAAAACATAATCATGGCATTAGAAGCCCTTTCCTTTTCAGGATTCAACTCTTGAAGTTGGTTCATGGCCTTTAAACCTAAAGGTGTGGCAGCATTATCGAGGCCTAACATGTTAGCTGCAATATTCAATAAAATGGAACCATTGACAGGGTGATTGGGTGGTATTTCAGGGAAAAGCCTTCGAAAAAGTGGATTGACAAGTTTAGCCAAGATATCGACCATTCCTCCCTTCTCTCCTATTCGCATTATACCAAGCCATAAGGTCATTACTCCAGTTAGTCCTAACGATAGCTCAAATCCGACCTTGGCATTATCGAAAGTCGATTGTATAATGGCATCGAATACACTGGCATCCTGAAAAAAAATTAGATGGACCAATGCAATGATGAAGGCAATGATAAAGAAACCCAGCCAAATATAATTCAGTATCATACTACAAATTTCAAAATTTCCGGAGTTATCATTCGCCAAAACAATTTATTACGTGAACCGGTTCGATAAAAATAAGAAATTCAGATGTATGTCAACGTACTAATGCTAATTATTTGATGTCCTCATATTAATTTTTGACAGCCGCAATTGAATTGGCAAACCTACGAAATTTCGATTCAAAAAAAATTTTTAAAAAGTTAGGTAAGTCAGCAGTAAAAAACTCTAAAATAGCATTCAAACGATTTCGGCCACCACAAAGGCACTTCCACTTACTAAAATCATGTCGCTGGATGAGGCCGAGGCAGATGCAGCACTAAAGGCTTCCTCCACGCTCGAATAAACATTCCCGTGCAAGCCAAATTCATTGGCTTCAGCAGCCAGTTGGTAAGCATCTTTTCCACGAGGAATATTGGGGCGGCAAAAATAATAAGTAGCCTCTTTAGGAAGTAGTTTCAAAATAGCATGGCTGTCTTTATCAGAAACCATCCCCAGCACAAAATGCAAATGATCGTACCTCATCTTTCCCACTTGCTTCGTTAATTCTCCTATGCCAGGCTCATTATGAGAAATATCGGCTACAGTTAAGGGATTTTTCGATAGGATTTGCCAGCGCCCTTTCAATCCAGTATGGTGTATAACATTTCTAATTCCATCTATGATCATTGAGTCAGTCAATGAATATCCTAAATGTTTCAAAACCTCGATTGCAGCTATTACCGTTTTAATATTTTTTGTTTCATACTCCGCAGCAAGCGGACTGTTGAGGTCAAACACATTTCCCGAAGAGGTCTTCAGTCTAAGCTTCAAAACATCGTTTTCAAAATCATAGCTAAAATTTTCGATATTTATCATTTCATCAGCCCAATAAATAGATGCATTGGCTTCGAAAGCCTTTTCAATAAAAACAGAGTCGGTTTCGGGTTGATGTTCACCAATAACAACAGGTATATTGGGTTTGATGATGCCAGCCTTTTCTCTAGCTATTTGGGCAAGAGTAGAACCTAAAAATTGCTGGTGGTCAAGTCCAATGTTAGTAATTATACTCAATTCCGGCATAACAACGTTGGTTGAATCGAGTCTTCCGCCCATACCAGTCTCTATAATCGCAATATCTACCTTTTGTTCGCTAAACCATTTTGCTGCCAAGGCAAAACTCATTTCAAAAAATGAAGGTTCTATTATTTCGAATGAAAATTTATTTTCTTGAATGAATTTGGCCACAAAGTCTTGGGGGATAAGCTCACCGTTTATGGTAATTCTTTCTCTAAAATCGCGTAAATGTGGTGAAGTAAATAAAGCAGTTTTTGCACCCGATTCCATGAAAATAGAGGCTAAAAATGAGGCAATGCTACCTTTACCATTAGTTCCCGCAATATGAATTGAACGAAAGGCAAGATGAGGGTTCCCTAATTTTTCACAAAGGTAGATGGTGCGGCTTAAATCAGCTTTATAGGCAGCACCTCCAATTCGGGTAAACATGGGCAATTGCTGAAGAATATAATCCACAGCTTCTATATAAGTCATAAACAATCTTTTTTGCTATGAAAGAACAAATTAAAATTTAGAAAGGATAACCAATCCCAAAGTTCCAAACAAGGTCTGATAGCTGAGATTTTGGAAGCAACCATCTCTGTCCTTCTGGTTTTGCAGGATCGAGAAGAGGTAAGGCAGCATCCAAACGAAATACAAAATAGGTAAAATCGAATCGAAAACCAATACCTGCGTCGAGGGCAATTTCCTTTAAGAAGGTCTTAGAGTTAAACAAACCACCCGGATATAAAGGGTTAGATTTAACCAGCCAAATATTCCCTGCATCCATAAAAAAGGCTCCCCTAAAAAAGTTATAAATGGGGAAACGATATTCGAAGTTTGTTTCGAAGTGCACATCGCCCATACGATTATAAGTTTGGCCTCCTTCTCCAGAAAAATGCCCTGGGCCTAACATTCGAAGAGTCCATCCTCGCATGCCGTTTGCACCTCCTGCAAAAAATCCTTTTTCAAAAGGCAGATAATTGCTGTTTCCATAAGGAATTGCAGCACCTGCAAAAACCCTCATTGCCAAAGTAGTATTCGGATTCAACATATAAAAATATCGAAAATCGCTACTGGCTTTTAAATACTGGGCATAAGCAATTCCTAAAAAAGTAAATTCATTATTCAAATTTCGTGAAACATTGGCTATTTCATCAATAGCATATAGAACATTGCCCGATGATTCAAAATCGAAACGAAAATATTTATAATTATGAAATTTACCAATTTCCTGATTTGTAAATATATAACTGTATTTTAAGGCAGGTATCAAATGGTCGCTGTATTGACTACGAATTCCTTGGTCATTAAATGAATCGATAAGATGCTGAAACGAAGGTGTTGCATATATTTTTATGGCATTCAATTCAATAGGCGTTAATAAATGACTCTTAAAATCGGAAACTCTCAATTGAAATGAAAAAGCTCCATTAGTTATATGTCGAATATAATCGGGACGATTTTGATAATTATAGCCCACCATCAGATTTGATTTAGGACGCATTGAACTGGGCAGCTGAATTCCTTTCAAAGGCCATACAAAACGTGGAAACGAAAGATTTAATTCTGCTCCGGTTTCATAAGTATTAAATAAAAGCAGCTTGTTTTGAGAAGTTTGCCCAAACGATTTTTGCATTTCGGCGGCTCCTCTTAGTTTTAATCTTAATAGCTCTGCACCTCTAAAAACATTTCTATTGGTATATACTATATTTCCCGATAATCCTAAATCACCTCCTGTATTTGTAACTTCGGTCTCGATAGTAAAACCTTGAACTTCAGTTCGTGATAAATAAATATAACAATCGAGCTGCCCGCGCCTTGTCTTCGTAATATCGGCAGTATCGGCTAATCTAAATTCTATGTTGATAAATCGATAGATGGGAAACTCGGCTAAATCACGAAAAGTAAGCTCTGCATCATTTAATCGGTATATATCACCTGAATGTAAATAAATAGCTCGAGAAACTATTTTTGGCTGAATCTTCAAAGGTTCATTATAAATAAAATATAAATATTCAGTATTAGCTTCAGAAGTATCATCTGGTGAACGTTGGTATAATAAAGTATCTGAAAATGAATTTGCTTCCAATTGGCTGTTGTATTGTGGAAACACATAAATATTTCTAATAATATATTGATGATGCAAATTTGACCAATAGGTTGAAGGATCGGGGCTCGAACCTGTTAAACTTATGGGGTTCAGAATTAACATCTTTATATCTAAGCTATTCCGACCAACAGTAGTATCTAATTCATAGAAAACATAATCATTCGTAAAGAAATAAAATCCTGAGTTTCTTAATTCTGTAGTTAACCTTTCTCTTTCACGTTCTAATAAATAATAATCGTAAGTCTCTCCAGATCGAATGCTAGAATTTTTCATCATTTGTTGAGAATAGCGATATATGAGAGTATCTTCGGCTTCAATTTGAAAATTTCGTATTATGTAAGGTTGGTTTAACTCGACGTGATAAACTACTTCGGCCTTTTTGTCCTTCAGAATCTCCTCACTTTTTACCGATGCATTGAAATATCCTTTGTTAATTAAATAATTTCTGATATTTCTTTCGCTTGATATAGTAAGATTAGGATCATATATAGAGGGAGGCTTTCCGCCAAGACGTCTAAGCCAATCACGAAATTTCGTGGGTTTCCAATTTTCAGTTTCATTATATAGCCAAAGATTGATATGAAATAGACGAAGAAATTTCTTATTAGGGGCTTGCGAGATATATTTCTGTATTTCAGAAGAATTCATCTGTTTTTCAGGCTCTATCTTTACCTTGTTTTCTGTGAGTAAATATTTCTTGTCGGGTAGCTTTTTAGTTGGATTACAACCCGTTATAATTAAAAGTATAATGATGAATACTATGCTATAATTGTTATTCAAGACTTCTGATCCTATTGTGCAAAGATAAAAATTGCACATTTATCATATTCAATTTTACATTCTCATGACTTATAATCTAAATTTGGATTATATTATTAAATTGAATCAATAAGATTGAATAGGTGATAATTTTTAACGAAAAATTTGGAAGTATATGGAATAATACCTTACCTTTGCCGCGCAAATGAAAGGGGAGCTTAGCTCAGTTGGTTTAGAGCATCTGCCCTACAAGCAGAGGGTCATAGGTTCGACTCCTATAGCTCCCACAAGCCCGAGAGAATGTTGAAGAATTGACATTCTCTTTTTTGTTTCAAAACTTTAAATTTTGGAAAGATTCTAAAATTTTGTCAGAGACCGTAATAAGGATTCTCATTGTTGAAAACTTTTTCATCTTTCTAAATTACGGAATTTTTACACCTTAAGATTATACCTTATCTTTTAAAAATACAGATTCATGATCTTATAGAATGGATGCAGTATATGGCAAAATTTTTGCATATAAAATAGAGCATTCTATCTATTTAAGTTCCTTCATATTAATTGAATATGTTGGAATTACAAAAAGGGATTCTATAAAATTAAAAAGGAAGATTTATTGATGAATAACGACGAAAAAAATAAACTGGCTTCAATCGTACTAGCTCCATATATTCAAAAAGCCTATGCTCTCATCGGGATTCACCGCGAAACGGGTGGAAATCAGTTTAGACATGCTATGGCTACTATGAGTATTCTTATCGATTATCATTACATTGACCCCGTTCTTTTAAAAGCGGGCATACTTCATGACCTTTTAGAAGATTTTCATGAAGCAAGAGAAGAAAATATCCGTGAAATACAAGATGAAGATGTGGAAAATGTGATTAAACTCGTTAAAGAAGTGACACGCAATCCTCATGAAACTAAAAGAGAATTTTACGAAAGATTGCTTCATCATGGCAGTGAGAAAGCTAAAATATTGAAATGTGCTGACGTAATTAGCAACCTTACCGATTTGCATATCGATAATATCTCCTCCAATAAAATTAAAACCAATTTGGATCTTTATGAAGAGATTATTCTTCCTATGGCATGGGAAGTCAACAAAAATATGCACTATGAAATAGAAGACCTTATCCATTCGAGGCGTATTTATGTTAAGTCTTACCACAAGGATTGGCTCACGAGTCTTTTAAAAAAGAATATTTAAATTCTATGCATCGATTCGATGAAATTGCACCAACAAATCGATAGGATTTTGAATGACGACTGAAACCTGATAATGATAAGCTGAGGCAACTTGTCTTAATATTTCTTCAAAAGCCCAAGCCACTGAACCTGTAAAGCGTATCTCATTATCTCGATTCGAATCAGTGATGGGTTTTAACAGCTTGAAAAAATCATCAAATGAAGTATATACTATTGATTTCAATTGATTATCTTGCAAATTCGCCTTAACAAAAGATACTAAGCTTGCCAGAAATCGATTAGGAAAAGGTTTGGAATAAATGGTCTCTAAGAATTCAGAAAGTTGAAAAGGAAATTGCTGGCGAAATTTTTCGGCTAAAAATTCATCGAGTTGATCCTCTAAATATTTTTTGAGCAAACGTTTACCGATATCTGCACCGCTTCCTTCGTCTCCCAGAATAAACCCTAAAGACTTCATGCTCCAAGTAATCTCATTTCCATCATAATAACATGCATTACAACCAGTTCCTAAAATTCCTGTATAACCCGATCGATGTTGCCACAAAGCCCTACATGCGCCCAAAAGATCGGAAGCAACATTAAGATGGGCTTCGGGAAATAATCTTCTTAAATTTTCCTCAATATTCCTTTGCTGAAGAGTATTCCCACACCCTGTTCCATAGTAATAAATTTTTGAGATTTTACCCTCATGTATCCAATTTTCCGGCAGTTCTTTTAATAGTTGTTGCTGAATCGATTCCGCATCCATAAAATAGGGATTGATTCCTAAGGAAGTAATGGCCTGCACTCTACCATCATCCAACAATAAACGCCATTCTGTCTTCGTAGAGCCACTATCCACAATTAGAATCATAAGGATACTATAAATCGAACTATGTGAGGAAGAAAAACTATAAAACCTACAACAAACGCACAAACAGCGGCTATTAAAACTCCGCTGGCAGCAAGGTCTTTAATAACTTTAATCTTAGGATGATATTTCTCTGTAGAAACTTCGTTGCTAAGTTTTTCGATGGCAGTATTAAAAGCCTCGGCCAATAAGACCAGTCCCGAAGCCAAAATCACTGAAATCCATTCGTAGATTCTGATTCTAAAAATAAAACCAGCTATTATGGTAATGATAAGAATTAGAATTTCGATACGAGCATTCTTCTGGCTTTTCATCATCTCCATCAGACCTTGGCCTGCATACTTGAAACTTTGAATCAGCCTCACCTTATTACTATTGTTGGTTTTTAGCTCCATTATCGAGAATATTCAAAGCCTGCAAAACGTCATCAATCAATATTTCAGAAGATTCCAATCCACAATAAAAGCGTACAATACGCCATGAAAGTTCATTGGCTTCAGGATGTTCAAAATCATAAACAGTGATGGCAGGATCGACCAAAGACTCGAATCCTCCCCAAGAAACAGCCTTTAAAAAATGTTTCAAATTATTACAGAACAGAATTACTTCATCAGGGGTATCTACATTCAATTCGATAGAAAACAAACCGCTACAGTCTTTCATTTGACTTCGAGCGATGTCGTTTTTAGGGTGTTGAGCATGAAAAGGATAAAAAATCCTTTTAATGCGAGGATGGTTATCTATGGCCTTTATCAGTGCCTTAGCATTGGCAGTGCTTCGCTGAAGGCGAATTTCGAGAGTTCTTAAGCCTCTGAGCATTAACCAAGCTTCAAATGGCAGCAACACAGCACCAAAGGCAAGATATTCGGAATCATAAATTTTGCGAATCATTTCTTTGTTACCGGCTAAAACTCCTGCTACTACATCACTATGACCCGAAAGATATTTCGATGCCGAATGCAAAACAAGGTCAACCCCCAATGATAAAGGCGACTGATAGAGAGGGGTTGAATAACTATTGTCGATTATTGTTTTGATTCCTTTAGATCGTGCCACTTCAGCGACTGCTCTAATATCGGTTATCTCGAATGTAAAAGTATTGGGTGACTCTAAATAAAATAATTTTGTATTTGATTGGCAAGCAGCCTCATAAGCCTGAGCACTTCCTTCTTCAACGAAAGTAGTCATTATGCCATATTTTGGCAATATTACCTTGCAAAAATGACTTACCCAAGTATAGGGTTTTCGAATGCAAACCAGATGATCGCCAGTGCGTAACTGGCTAAACAAGGCTGCAGCTATGGCACCGCAACCACTCGAAAAAACCAGTGCATCTTCAGCACCTTCTAATTCGGCAATTTTATGCCTCAATATAGCTAAGGTAGGATTATTGCCCCTACTATATACAGAATAATCATATTCGTTACTCAAAGCAAGCCGCATTTGCTCAACAGTCGAAAAAACAAAATTGGAAGTTTGTATTAAAGGAGGGCTAACGGCATTGTAGTATTTCTCACGTTCTTCTCCTTCTTCGAACAAAATCTCACTTAGCGACTTCGACATAAGCCAAAAATTTAATAATCCTGTTTAATATGAGGTTTAACGGCCACAAAATTATCCAAATAATCCCTGTAAAATATCATAGTTTCCTCCTTTATCATTTATCCCTCTTTTATTTCAATCCTTGACACAAGTCTATCCCCCCATCAGGATAGTAAAGTTTTAGTAATTTCGCAACTTATTAAAAATGAATCTAAATAACTATGTTTTGCATTAACAATCAAAATATTAATCCTTATTTCAATTTAGCCAGCGAAGAATATCTTTTGAAGAATTTTGAGGAAGAAATTTTTATGCTATGGAGAGATGAGCCTTCCATTATTATAGGCAAGCATCAAAATGCTCTGGCCGAAATCAATATAGATTATGTAAAAGAGAATCAAATTAAAGTTGTAAGGCGTTTAACGGGCGGAGGAGCTGTTTTTCATGATCTTGGCAATTTAAATTTTACTTTTATATCGAATTCGCCCAATGGAAAAGCCGTTATGGATTTTGAAAAATATACTCGTCCCATTGTGGATGTTTTGATCAGTTTAGGTATTGATGCTCATTTCGAAGGGCGTAATGATATCGTTATAGATGGAAAGAAAATTTCGGGTAATGCAGAATGTGTCTATAGAAACAGGGTATTACATCATGGCACTATACTTTATTCGGCTCATTTACCCAATCTTTCATCTGCCTTAAAGGTCAATCCTTTGAAATTCCAAGACAAAGCCGTAAAATCTACCCGTAATAGGGTTGCCAACATAAGTGATTACTTGAAAAAACCCATGGAAGTTGTCCAATTTCGTGATTTGATTTTTACCCATATCGCACAAATGTATGCTGATAGTAAGATTTATGAATTCACTACTGAAGATATTGCATTCATTACTAATTTACAAAAGGGAAAATATGAAACATGGGAATGGAATTTTGGGAACTCTCCAGAATATAACTTTCGAAAGATTGTAAAAACTTCTGGTGGTTTTATAGAGTTTGACCTGATGGTAGAAAAAGGAATTATTACATCGGCTAAAATTTTTGGAGACTTTTTCAGCTCGAACGAGATTTCTGAAATAGAAACGGCTTTGAAAGGACTTCGACACGAATACAATGTGGTTAAACAAAAGCTGGAAGGATACGCAATAGAACGTTATTTTAATCGTGCAACACTCGATGAAGTTTTAGAAGGAATTTTCTGAACTTTGCTCGATGAAAAATCAGAATAAAGCATATCTATACGTAGCCCTGGCCATTCTTGCATGGTCAACTATTGCTACGGCTTTCAAGATTACTTTAAGGTATATAAATTTTGTAGAATTACTCCTTTATGCCAGCCTGACTTCTACTCTTTTATTTTCGATTTATCTATTTATCAACAAAAGACTCAGGAAAGTATTTGAACGGCCTCGTAAAGAATTGTTGCGTTTGGCATTCAATGGAATATTAAACCCTTTTGTTTATTATCTTCTACTTTTAAGAGCCTACGAATTGCTTCCAGCTCAGGAAGCCGGAACCTTAAATTATTTTTGGCCTATAATTTTAGTTTTACTCTCCATCCCCATGCTCGGCCAAAAAATAAGCTGGCTAAGCATAGTTTCCGTTTTCGTTAGTTTTATGGGAATTGTTATTATTAGTACACATGGAAAACCTTGGCTAATGCAATTCAGTAATCCCTTCGGGGTTATACTGGCTATTACCTGTCCCTTTATCTGGGCTATTTATTGGATTCTTAACATGAAAATAGCAGGCGATGAAGTCGAAAAACTCTTTATTGGTTTCTTAAGTGGTACCTCACTCATTATCATTTATTCGGCAATAACTCATCGCTTGAGTTTTCCACCTATAGAGGGATTAGCTGGGGCTGTGTATGTTGGAATATTCGAAATGGGACTCACTTTTATCTTCTGGCTCAAAGCTTTAAGATATTCAAAAACAACGGCCAATATCAGCAATTTGGTTTTCCTTTCACCATTTCTTTCGCTGTTTTATATCAACTTTATTTTGAAAGAAAAAATATTGTTGAGTACCCTTGTAGGATTGATTTTGGTTATAGCAGGAATCATCATGCAGCGATATGTTCCTGAATTAGAGCAGAAAAGGAAAGAAGTCAGGCAAAAATAAACTACAAACGAGAGAAAGGAATATATTAATTTTGCCGCATGAATTCAGTAAAAGTCGCTTTTCATACGCTGGGATGCAAATTAAATTTTGCTGAAACCTCCACTTTAATACGTAGATTTCGGGAGCATGGTTATCAAATTATTGATTTCGATAAAGAAGCCGACATTTATGTCATTCATACTTGTAGTGTTACATCGGTGGCTGAAAAGAAAAGCAGGGCAGCCATTTATCAGGCACACCGGCGAAATCCAAAGGCTTCAATAGCCGTTATTGGATGCTACCCAGAGCTTGAGGCTGAAAGATTGAAAGAGATCAGCGGAGTAAAATGGGTTTTAGGAAATCAGGAAAAATTTCAAATTGCAGATCTGATCTCTCATGATTTTTCGGCAAAGCATGAAGTTTCAGTCGCATCAGCCGAAACTGCTGAAAACTTGCAAGAATTTTATCCTGCTTATTCGTCTGGCGACAGAACGCGTTCCTTTCTAAAAATTCAAGATGGATGCGACCATTTCTGTTCTTACTGTTCCATACCATACAGTCGTGGGCGCTCGCGGAGCTCATCTATACAGGATACCCTCCAATGGGCACGAAAAGCTGCTGCAGAAGGTGTGAAAGAAATCGTTCTTACTGGTGTTAATATTGGTGACTTTGGTAGAAAAAATGGAGAATCACTCTTTGATTTGCTTCGTTGTTTCGATAAGGAAAGAATAGTAGAAAGAGTCCGACTTTCGTCAATAGAACCCGAATTATTAAGCAAGGAAATTATTCGATTGGTGGCCGATTCACAGGTTCTGATGCCTCATTTCCATATTCCTTTGCAATCGGGCTCTAATACAATATTAAAAAGAATGAAAAGAAAATATACAACTGAGGTTTTTGAAAGTCGGGTTAGATACATTAAACAATTAATGCCTTATGCTTGCATTGCTTGTGATGTAATTGTGGGCTTCCCGGGCGAAACCGACGAACTTTTTGAAGAAACTTACCAGTTTATCGAAGACCTGCCTATATCTTATTTGCATGTATTCAGTTATAGCCAAAGAGCCAACACACTTGCCTTGAAATTCACTGATGAAGTTCCACCTCTTATAAAGCACAGCAGAAGTCAAATTCTTCATCAGTGTTCAGCTATAAAACTCGATCAATTTTACAACTTTTGTCAGCATCACTATGTAAATGTTCTTTTCGAATCGGAAAATACTGAGGGTATGATGTCGGGTTATTCCGAAAATTATATTCGCGTTGAAACCCCTTTCAGAGAAGATTTTGTAAATCGAATCATACATTTGCCACTCGAGCAAAGAAATATTGCTGGAGACTATGTTTACTATCCTCAATAAATCATCATCCATTTAAACCATCTAATATGTATCCTAAAATCAGTGATTTAATCAACGATATTTTTGGAAC
Source organism: Bacteroidales bacterium UBA5762 (assembly GCA_002418865.1). Classification (GTDB taxonomy): domain Bacteria; phylum Bacteroidota; class Bacteroidia; order Bacteroidales; family TTA-H9; genus TTA-H9. The sequence goes on from DIEY01000003.1 coordinate 52,008, forward strand.
TCACATTCAATTGCCCATTCAGTCGTATGGGATGATGATGGCAATTGCCTTTGTAGTAGGCGGCTTAATTCTCAATAGCGAATTGAAGCGCAAAGAAAGGGAGAAAATTTTAAAACCTCATTCTAAAAAAATAATAGAGGGTTTGCCAGCCACTCCTTTTGAGATTGCCTTGTCTGGCTTCATTGCTTTCATCCTTGGTTTCAAAATCATTGGCATTATTCTCGATTATAAATTTTTTGTCGATAATCCACAAGAATATATTCTATCATGGAAAGGAAGTTGGTTAGGAGGAATACTCGTCGGAGGATTTTCTGCTTATTACACATGGCATTCTAAAGAAAAGAAGAAGCTTTCCAAACCTAAGACCAAATTCGTAGAAATTCATCCACATGAATTAACGCTCAACATATTATTTGTAGCAGTGGTATTCGGTTTAATAGGAGCAAAGTTATTCGATATGATGGAACATTTGGATGAGTTATTTCGAGATCCTTTAGGCACCCTATTTTCGTTTAGTGGTCTTACATTTTATGGTGGTCTGATTCTGGGTGCCATAGCCGTAATATTATATACTAAAAAACATGGTATAGCCTTCGAACATATAGCCGATGCAACTGCACCTGCTTTAATTTTGGCCTATGCCGTTGGCCGCATTGGATGTCAGCTGGCCGGAGACGGTTGCTGGGGAATTCCTAATCCCAATCCCAAACCTCAATGGCTTTCCTTTTTACCTAATTGGTTATGGTCATTCAATTATCCGCATAATGTAATTAATGAAGGTATTCCTATTCCTGGTTGCGAAGGTCAACATTGCTTTGTACTTCCACAACCTGTTTTTCCTACTCCCTTGTATGAAACAATAATTTGTACTTTGTTCTTTCTCATTCTATGGGGAATAAGAAAAAAACTCAACATTCCAGGTTTGTTATTTGGAATCTATTTAATGTTGAATGCATTAGAAAGATTTTTTATAGAAGAAATTCGTGTTAACCGTAATTATAAAATCATAGGCTCTATAGAATTAAGTCAGGCCCAAATCATCGCCATTGCTATTTTTATTACTGGAGTGGTGCTTTCTTTTATTTTTTATCGTAAATACAAAAAACTACAAACTCAACGCATATGAATTATGAAAATATCGCCTTCGAGGTAGAAAAGATTGCCAAAGAAGCCGCCAGATATATCTTAGACCGAAGAAAATCATTATCTGAATCGGACGTCGAAACCAAAGGTTTACATAACTATGTAACTTATATCGATAAAGGTTCGGAAAACTTAATAATAGACCATTTAAGGCCTTTGATAAACGATGCAGGATTTATAGCCGAAGAAAACACCCAAAATCTGAGAGCCGAGGAGTTGAACTGGATAATCGACCCTTTAGATGGAACTACAAATTTCATTCATGGGATTCCTATTTGCTCGGTCAGTATTGCCTTGATGCAAAATAGCGAGATTGTTGTGGGCGAGGTGCTCGAAATTTTTTCGGGAGAAAGCTTTTTAGCTTGGAAAGATGGACCTGCCCTTTGCAATGGGAAGCCCATACAAGTTTCTCGTCGTACGAATGTTAAAGAAATTTTATTGGCTACCGGATTTCCCTATTATGATTATGATTTATTGGAACAGTATTTAGAGGTATTTAAACATTTTATGAAGAACACTCGAGGTCTCAGGCGCTTAGGCTCTGCTGCCCTCGACCTTGCCTGGGTTGCCTGTGGACGTTTCGATGGATTTTATGAATATGGCTTGAACGAATGGGATGTTGCGGCCGGTTCCTTCATTGTGGAAAGAGCCGGAGGGAAATGTTCCGATTTCAAAGGACAACCTAATCATGTATTTGGACGCCAAATCTTAAGCTCAAACGGAGTACTTCATCAAGAACTTTTAAATCAAATTCAAATATTTTTTCCTTAATAGGTTTATCCAGAAAAGACAACTAATTTCGTGATGGAAACCGTATCATCGAAAATGAAACATTTATTATTGATCATGATTTTTCTTGGCATGGGTTCAATTTTATTGGCTGAGCAGGCAGTTACAGTCAAGAAAAGAAATTTACCCGAAAAGGTGAGCAAAGTCTATATCATAGAAATGAAAGAAGAGATTGCCCCACCCATGCGACGAAAAGTTCAAAAAGGATTAAGAGAGGCCAGAGAAAATGGAGCCGATCTAATTATTATTCATATGAATACTTATGGAGGGACGCTGGATGCCGCCGACAGTATACGCACCATGATTTTGACTTCGTCATTACCTGTGTGGGTTTTTATCGATAATAATGCAGCATCGGCTGGAGCACTCATCAGCATTGCCTGCGATTCTATATATATGAGACCAGGAGCTAATATTGGAGCTGCTACTGTAGTTGATCAGACCGGTGGAGCTTTACCGGATAAATATCAGTCTTACATGCGTTCTATGATGCGCTCAACAGCCGAAGCTAAAGGACGCGACCCTCAAATTGCACAAGCTATGGTAGACACTCGAATCGTCGTCCCAGGCATAGATGATTCGACAACCGTAATAACCTTTACCACTAGTGAAGCCATCAAATATGGTTTTTGCGAAGGAGAAAGCGAAAATATACAAGAAATTCTGCAAAAATATGGATGGGATGACGCCATTATCATAACTCAGAAGTTGAGCGGTGTGGATAAAATCATCAATTTCTTGATAAATCCCATTGTTTCGGCCATTTTAATCATGATGATCATAGGAGGAATTTATTTCGAACTTCAAACCCCTGGTATTGGTTTTCCATTGGCGGTTGCCATACTCGGTGCCATCTTGTATTTTGCCCCCTTATACCTTGAAGGATTGGCAGCACATTGGGAAATTCTACTTTTCATCATCGGACTCATTTTAATTGCTATAGAAATATTTGCCATTCCTGGTTTCGGAGTCACTGGAATTATTGGGATTATTCTCGTAGTAACAGGTCTTACGCTTAGCCTTGTGGGAAATTTCAGGGACATACCTGCCGGCCTAATCGCTCAGGATATTCTAAAGGCATTTTTCACGGTGGTCATAGCGGCATTCATTTCCTTGATCATTTCATTCTATGGCAGTAAGCGACTCTTCAGCCATCCCGTACCTTTCCTAGGAAATTTGGCCCTCGATACTACTCAAGACAAAGAACTCGGATATACTATTGCCGATAAGGATTATTCAAGTATGATTGGAAGAACCGGTTTTGCACTTACCATACTTCGACCCGCCGGAAAAATTAAGATAGAAGAAGAAGTATTCGATGCTGTTGCTATCAATGGATACATTTCGATGGGACAAGAAGTCGAAGTAATGCGTTACGAGAATGCTCAGCTTTATGTTAAAGTCAAAAACTAATAACTGGGATCATGGAAAGCTTAGAAAAAATAAAGAAAAGAATAGAAGTTATTCAAGGTGACATTACTCGATTTGAGGGAGATGCCGTAGTCAATGCGGCTAATTCTTCATTGAGAGGTGGAGGTGGAGTAGATGGTGCAATTCATAGGGCTGCTGGGCCCCTTTTGCTCGAGGCTTGCAAAAAATTTGATGGTTGTCCAACAGGTGATGCAGTATTAACACCTGGTTATAATTTAAAAGCGCAATGGGTGATACATACCGTAGGACCTATTTGGAGAGGTGGCAACCACGATGAAGCTAATCTTTTGGCATCGTGTTATCTGAAATGTTTAAGCCTGAGTTTCGAAAACAAATTCAGGCAGGTAGCTTTCCCCAATATTAGTACAGGAATTTATGGTTTCCCCAAAAAAGATGCAGCCCAAATTGCCATCAATACGGTTACACAATTCTTGCAATCGCATGAGTTTCCGCAAGAAGTCATCTTTGTGTGCTATGATACAGAGAATTACTCGATTTACCGAGAAATGCTATCTTCAATTTTCTAAATACCGATTTCCATTGCTTTTTTAGAAGATTTTTGAGGATTCCATGCATCACGGTATGATGATTTGAACAATATCTCCCTCAAATAAGCGATTGTTCTTACAGTCCTCATGTAATAACCATTATAAATCATCATGAGTGGAATATACATAAATAACTTCCATTCCTGGCTTCTACGTTCGGAAAGCATCATTGCCAAAGTAAACTGAAAAGTCGAACCTATGCCATAAATAATGAATTTGAGGGGAATAAGAAAGAGCAAAAAGTCAAAGTTGGTAACAAGAAGATTTATTGCATAAATCCACCAGAAAAAATCAAGAATTAAATTATAGAAAATATTTTCCCACAGCGCAAAGAAGTTAATGAACGAAAAATTAGCCTGAGGCAAATAAATATCATGGTGTTTGCGGAGTCGAAAACGAATCAAAGATTTAGACCAACGCATACGCTGGCGTGAGAGTGCCGAGAAAGACGATGGAACGTTGGTAAGACTAACGGCATTGGCTGCAAAACGAATTTTAAAATCGAGTTTACGCATTTTAATGGTCAAGTCACCATCTAAACCTGGGCCTACGTCCCATCCGCCAAGTCGTAAGAGAACATCTCTTCTGAAAGCTCCAAAAGCCCCCGATATGATACGATATATTCCCAAATAAGAAGTCACAACTCTCCCCACGCTAATTGTTTGAAGATATTCTATAGCCTGTAAACTTGTAGCAATACTTTCATGGATGTTTCTAACCTTTACATTGCCTCCCACTCCTCCTACATTATCTTCCATATAAAATGGAACAAGTATATTTTCAATTGCATTACGATCGAAAGAAGTATCGGCATCTACATGAATGACAAATTTTCCATGCGCATATCTCAGTCCTAAATTAGCTGCACTGGCCTTTCCTCCCCTTATATCATTCCGTAAATAAACATCTATGAGTCCATTTTCCTTTAAATCCCTACATATCAGGTAAGTATCATCATCCGAAGCATCGTCTACGATGATAAATTCAAGATTAGTATAGGTTTGTTCCCTAAGGCCATTAACCAGTTTAAAAATATGTTGCCCTTCATTTCTTCCTGGTACAATGATAGAGACTAAGGGGTTCTCGGCTAAAAGTTCATAACGGGCGCGTTTGAAATTCAACTTGTTTCTTCGGCTTTGGAACAGAATAATCCCTAAAATAATAACATCCAGTATTACAAAACGTGGGGCTTCAATATAGAAGTAATACCAAAATAAATTGATAATTCTAATCAACCCTTCATGTTCAATACTATAAAAGAAATTATCCCAAAATGTAAACATATAATTTTCCCTTTATTTTATAACATGATGAGTTCGCCAATGATTTCGTTATGACTTTTATACCCAGAAATAGGAATGGCTTTTATAATAAGGTTTATATGAATGTTTGGTAAACTACTTAAAAGAAGTTTTAAAAGCGATTGCCTTATATTTTCGAGCACATTATGCAGCCGGGCTGGTTCGCTATCGGGTGAAATGATTAAAAATGTATTGTTGTTAATAAACGAAAGGATATCCGTAGACGTGGTTGCATTTTTCATAAAATCGGCAATTTCAGTAACAAGTTTGCTATAACCTACCCCTAATTTATGCCTATCTGCATCGGCTAACGACAATATCAGACTTCCCGCCGAACTCAGGCGATTGTTATTTTTTGCCCTTTCGATTTCATATTTAAGGAAAATGTTGAAAGTTGTAAATGTAATAAATCCAGGTAGATCTAATTCTTCTTTTATTTCCTTTCCAAAACCATGTAAGGCGGTTTCTTCACCAATAGGTGTAAGTTCGAAGCTATAAATCTGCTTATCGATCAATGTTTCAACCGGATTATGTTTTTGACACGAAAAGCAAAATGCTTCCATATTAGGTTCTTGAAAAGTATTCAAACAATTTCTACAGGTATAAACCAAAGAAGGTTTATCATAATCTACCCCTATATGTCTGAGCATACGGTTACATTTTGGACAAACCAAATAATCCCCACTGTGAAAATCATGCTCGGGCCCCACATAAGCGCATACAAAATGATGTATAAGGTTTTCGGTTACTAAATCTCCCGAACCACATTTTGGGCAAGTTTCTCTATAATTGATGAAACTCGAATAACAATTGCTGCATAAGTGTAAGCGATCGACAAACTTTGGCTTGAAAAATTCCCGATTAATCAAGTCATCTGTTAAACGAAACATATCCGAAATGTTCCCATTATTATAATGTTCGGAAAGAATAGGATAACTATAGCCTAAGCTCGAATGCGGGTCAACAATAGGCTGAAGTTTAATTTCTCTTGTATATAAATATCTCATGATCTTTGTCATGATTCTAATATCAGGTGTATCCGAATCAACAGTAGTCAGATTAGCCTGACGCGATTTTAGTTTATCAATTTTTGTAATAATTCCTTCAACCTGGAGAGACGAAATAATCCCATCGCTCATAGATTCAACCTTTGGATCAATATTTTTTTCGATAGAATATATGAATATAGGGATTAAATAAATTGAGCCAATAAAGGAGGATCTGCACTGACGCAAGAGCTTCAAGCATCCTGTAGCATCGGTATAATCAAGAATCAAAGCATCATATAAAGCAAGCTGCCGAATATCAGATTCTTCGTAGAGAGTTATATAGGCTATTTCTCTATTATAAATGTTGGGTAGTTTAGTAATTCTTAGCTCAGCCATATATGAATTTTCTCCTATTTCGCATTGAAGCCTATAATTTAGAGATGGTTAATTTTACCGTAAACTGGTAATAAGTAATCCATCGTACGCGCTCCAGTTCATCAAAAGGATAAACTTCAGCAATTACAGTCCTTTGATTTTTCCCTCTTATGGCTCTAAATTCTTCAGGTACTTCTTCTGTAATTAAATATATATCCTTGATGATTCCTTTACTACGAGAACCATCCATAAAACTTAGTTCAACTATATCGTTCAACCTGAAATACTCAAGATTCTCCTGAGGAATGTAAGCCTTAATAAAGATTTTATCTAAATTGCTAATGAATAATGCAGCTTCCTTCTTATAAGTTATCCCTTTGAGTGGGGTATTAATTTTAGATATGATACCATTTACGGGTGAAATGTAGTAATAATCTATTCTTTGTTGACCACCGGCTCCCATAGAACTTCCACTTATACTTACATTAGCCGATAATTGCTGCTTCTGTAATTCTTCTAATTGCCTCAAATAAATATAAAGCTGAGAAAGTTCCTGATTCGATTTCGTTAAATCAATACGATAGTCATCGAGTAACATTTTTTGCTGTTTCAGTACTACAGGAGGATACACATCGAGGTAAACTTCCAATTTCATTTTCTCAATCAAATCCTGCGTTTTACTAATTCTTTGTTTTACATCAGAGATATCAATTTGCTTTAACTGTATATTTCGCTTGGTAAGGCTAATTTCGCGCAAGAGCCAATTGCTCGTACCCTCTCCATCACTCAACGAAATAGTTGCATTTAGTTCATTATCATCATCGAAAAATTCAGTTCTGTATCTGAACAAAGTATCCCCAGCTTTTACCGTATCCCCCTCATTAACAAAATATTCCATAATCTTCATGTCATTCATCTCCATTACATCAAAACGACCCGTAATGACTTCACCCAAAGCCGAAGCAGATACATTACGGCGAATTAAATAAATGATAAGGCTCGTAATAAGCAAAATAAAGATAATCAAATAGATAATTCTATCTATATTGCTTCTTCTGCGGGGTTGCTCTTCCTTAATCCCCGTTATTACACTCGCCTTATTTTGAAATTTAAACTGCTTCACAAATTCTTCTATGCTATTAAATTATCGTATTCTTTTATTGAACTTTATTAATCGATCGTGCATCATTCTCAAGTAATCTTCTTAAATCATGTATCGCTATTTCATTGATTCCCAATTTAATTATGATTTGATTGATGAAATTCTCCAACATAAGACGATCAGTAAAATCATTTGGACTTAAAACTATTACAGTCTTGTCCTTGCTTATTTCCATTTCTTCTGAAAGTTTGCCTTCTACATAAGCAATATCAGGATGCTCGTAGGCCATAACAAAAACCTTATCACTTAATCCGTAGATCATAGGTAAATAAGCTTCGGGATAAAAAACAGGAATGGAGACACTCAGCTCTAATTGATGCTCATCGCAATACTGCCTGGCCGCATTCAACAAATCGAGATAAGCACCCATGCTGGCTTCCTGATTGGTTTTATATTGTGTAAGCGTATGAGGCTCAATATCGAGATGTATGCCTTGTAAAACAACTTGCTGATATTTTCCCAATAATTCGAGAAGTGCTTCCTTGCCCTTGTCCAAAAGACTATTGTGCCCTATAAGCAAATGAACTTTAATATGTTGGCCGTTGCATTTAAAAACAAAATCTTGAAGTTTTGCAATATCGCTCTCCTGAGCTGAAACCAAGACTTCACTAATTCCATTATTTTTAAGGTATGCTATAATGTGTTCATTTGTAACTTTTTTAAACTGTTCTGACCAGATATAAATGTATCTGTATCCATTGTATTTTATGCCCATTTCCTCAGGATTGAATACGGTAATAAAATCGTTAGGATTATCGGTATCAAGGTAAGTGAAAATCTTTAACAATTTCAAATACATATCTTTTTTCAAATCCACGAGTTCAATTTCAACGGCCAATTTTTCATCCAGAATTTGCATGACACGGAGCGGGCTATAAGCTTCATCTTCGAAGTCACTCATAACGATTTCTTTTCTAAGTCGTTCTTCAATTAGTAACTTTTTGAAATAGAAAGAGGTAAATTGCATTTTCTTGAATTGAAATTCATAGTAATGATTGAGCAATTCATTTGCAGAGGCGAAATTTTCTATATCTTGTTCATTTTCTACTATCTGTAAACGAGCATCTATTTCTTTTGCTGAACTGCTACCAAACTTAATGGGCGCACTTGCAGCCAAACCTACCGAAGCATAATTTCTGAAATGAGAAGGTGTAGGCTGCATGATATTATAACGAAAAAATGGTCTGACTACGAAATCATTCCACCGCCAATGTTCGGCCTTATATCTTTCGAGCTGCAAAGCCTTTGCCTCTTCATGCATTCCCGATTGATTGAATAGGCTTATCATCTTTTCTGGGTCAATATCAAAAACCGGCAAGTAAGCATCGCGGAATGTCTCATCCATAAAAATTTCAGGAATGCCTTCCCTGAGTTTAGTATTAAAATATACTTTGTTATCATTAATTAATGCTTCGAGCTCAGCTGCCTTACTTTGAAGTTCAAGTAGCTGCTCCCAAGAAGCAATCCTTAGCAAATACATTTGTTGGGCAATACGAAGCTGCTCATCCACTACTTGTTTCCTATGTGCTAATAATAAAGCCTTCTCACGCTTGAAAAGATATGTAATATAAGCATATAAGTAAAGATAAGAGGTTTGTTTAGTTTGCAATTTCTGTTCTAATAAAGCTAAATCTCTTTGTTTTTCAATAGCCTTGACCTTGGATTTGTTGGCAAATAAACCGCTGTTGAGCAAATCCCATTCTATTCCGAGATACAATCTGCGAACGTAGGAAATATCTTCATCAGTAATAACCCCTGTCTTAAAATTCTCCTGATAGTTAGTTACAAACCTTAAACCAGGGTCGGAACGATAATTCTTTATCTGACTTTCGTAGAGTTCGATAAATGCGTCTGATTGATTCATTAGGCTATAATCGTTTGCAAATAACATATGTAATAAAGCAGTATCACTTATCATTTTTTGAGGTACTACCTGATTCAACTCTGTTAGTAAAAATGAATCAACCTGATAAGCTATTTGTTTTAGGCTCAAACTGTCAATGTTCTTTATGGGATACTTTAGTTTCTGAGCAAGTGTAAACCCCTCTGGGAACAACAAAATAACAGTAGCAATGAAAATTATCTTAAATAAATATTTCAATATATTAATTGGTATATGCATCCCTATAATTATTCTTTTTTTAGTCTCTAATCTTATACCAGATGTCGATTATTCACCTTCTCTGTATGCACACATCTTCAGTTATCCATAAAACTCTAAGAGTTTTTTGAATAGGAATCATTTACTTACAAAAACTAAGAATTTTTTCTAACATTAATATTTCAATCGTTCATTTCGAAAAATTTCGCAACACTTTCCTAAATATAGAAAAAGTCTGTTCCATTTTGAAACTAGTTGTTGAAGATCGTGAGACACTAAGTATATAAGAACGAATGAAATGTAGGATTCAAGCCTAAATTGTGCAAAAAGATGTATGGGGAAGTTTAAATGGGAATATTTCTACCAAAGGCTCACCCTTAAGTAATCTGCTTTAAATGCTGATTCTATTCCATTAAGAATTATATAGTGCAGAAAGTAAAAACAATTCAGTCGTATTTTTAATCCTCAAATTAAATATTTTATGGTGCCGATTCAGGCAAAACAAAATTAACATAAATGATGTCTATTCGAAAAAAGGCTTAATTTTACCAGAAACTTCAAGTAATAAAAATATTAGGTAATTTAAAATCCTTCTCTAGGAATGGACATTTTTATTATAGCAGACGATGATACTTCTGAGAGTTTAAAAAATTCTATCCAGAAGTTTGGGCACAGGGTAGTTGGAAGAAACGTAAATATAACCAAAGCCTTAAATCTTATTGATGAAATAAAACCTAACATAGTAATCCAATCTTTAAGCAGCATTGTCGAAAATAGATGGGTAGAATTGGATAAGGTTATTAGGACGAAGGGTCTTTCAGTATTATATATCATCAGTCGCTCACAGGAAGAAGTATTAAAAAAAGAATTACCCGGAAAATCAGTAAATTATATTATTCAGCCTTTTAGTGATGAGGAGCTCAATCATGCAATTGAAGATAGCCTAAGTTCTTCCATTATTGATGAAACAGGATATGAAATCCATTTAATGGAACATCTCTTAAACGAAGTGAATTTTGCCTTCATCCTAACCGATAAAGTTGGTATCATTTCATACATTAATAAATCGGCCATCGAATTACTCGATATCGAAAACAAAAATTCCACGCTAAGAGGTTTCTTATTACAAGATGTCGTCAATTTGCTGGATGAGACAACCGAAAACCCCATACACCTCATTTTCAGTTCTCAAAATCAACCCTCAGATAAAACCTATGGTGAGGCTATATTACTGACTCATAGAGGACAAAAATTAAATGTTTTATACACATTTAAACCTTTGCATAATTTGGCAGAAGAAATGATAGGATTTTTATTGTCATTTCAGGATATAAGTCCACTAAAAGAACTATTTGCCATTTTGCAACGCAAAAACGAGCTACTTGAAGCACGACTTACCGAAAGAACCAACAACTTATTAAATCAAAATATTTTGCTCGAAAAAGAAATCAATCAACGTTTAAGATTTGAAAAAGAACTTGAACAAGCTTTATTAAAAGCAAAAGAAAGCAATCGGTTTCGCAGCAATATAGTTTCAACGCTATCGCATGAATTTCGCACCCCACTCACTACTATACAAAGCTCGGTAGATATCATCGAACGCCTTATCGGCAATTCTCCCGAAAACGATAAAATTCACAAACATTTTCTGCAGATAAAAAAGTCAATCAAAACTTTAAGTGAAATGCTTAACGATGTTCTCGAGATAGAGAAAGCAGATAATCAAGCAGAACTTGAGCTAAGCGTTATCAAGCCACTCGATTTTTTTGAAGAATTGATTGATAATTATCGATTAGGCATTGGAAGCAAGCATAATATTGATTTTCAACATAATGCCATGCCCATGGAGATACAAACCAATCCAAAACTCCTCTCTCAAATTATGAGCAATTTGGTTTCTAATGCTTGCAAATACTCTGAAGAGCATACCACGGTAAGAATTATTGTTTTATTTAAAGAGAATGAGTTACAAATACGCGTTTCTGACGAAGGGAAAGGGATATCCAACGAGGACTTACCGCATATTTTCGAAACTTTTTATCGAAGCAAATCGGTCGAGAACATTCCAGGTAGTGGTCTGGGTTTGTCAATTATAAAAAAAGCCATTGATGCCCTCCATGGTGAAATTAAGGTAAAAACCACCATCAATAAAGGAACCCGATTCACTATACATTTACCATTATAATAAATTGATAAATAAAGGTTTGAATTTTAAAATCTAATATAAAGCGTCTCTTAGATGTGGCTATTTAGAAACCTGGTTAAATCTTGCAACGGTAGAAAAATTATAAACAATCCCATCATTAGACGTAATTTTTCCTATTATATAAATGCTTTGAGTACCTATTTGAGGGCGATCGGATTTTACTCGAAACTTAAGTGATACTTTATCCATATCGGGTAATGGATTGTAATAAATTGCAACATTTCTTGAATTGGCCACAAAAACAGCCTCTTCGATTTCTTGGTCCAAAGCAGTATATTCCATTGGCAATAAAATCTTTATTTCGGCTCGGCCTTTTATTTCACCTTTGTTTATTTCAATAGAAACTATAAAACTTTCGTTGCCTTTCACCTGATCGGGTACCCAGCAAATTGCATCTACTTTATTGGCTTCTTTTGTTACAACATCCTTCGAGGATATCATTTCTTCCTTTTGGGTAGTTTCTTGAGCTTGTTGTTCAGAGCTCAACCCTTCTTGTAATTGTCGCTGTTTCCATGAAGCACTGGTTTCTTTTCCATTATCCGAAGTTGATGAAGGCTTATCGTTTTTAAAATTGAATGAATACCCCAAACCAACAGACGTATATTGTAATACATCCTTCTTGCCAGTAGTTCCCTCATACGCATCCAGTTGGTCACTATTTGAACCTAAATAAGCTGTTTCGAGCGAAAGCAAGAATTTTTCAGACAAATGAATATCGAAACCCAGCCCAAGAGAAAAATCACCCTCGAGCATGCGGCCATTAATTCCACTGCCTTCACCATCACCTACACTCCGTATAAATATTTCAGAGGGATACTTGTATAAATCTGCTTTATAGTTCATTAATCCAATGCCCGCAATCCCGTATAATCGCGTAGTGTATTCCTCCTTTTTATTTCTGAAAAAAGAAGTAAAATCATAAGTGGTTTCTAAACTCGTTTGAAAAAGATCGGATCTGAATGAATAATACTCAATCCCAACATCTCTGCGACCAGCATATTCCCCATTGATTACTCTTCCTCTTACACCCCATGCTGGTGTTATTTGTTTGGTTAAGCTTAATCCATAACCCAATCTCCAGTCTCGAGGATATGGGATGGGATAAGATGCTCCCTTAATAACTACAAGATCACCATAATAAAACATTGCGCCCGAATGTAGATCTATACGCCAATTCTTCCAAAATGAGGATACTGTAGTATCCTGCTTTTGTGCCATTAGATGAATACTGCCGACCATCAGACTAATTAAGATCAACAGAACCTCTATATTCATTTTTCTCCTAAACATGGTGATATTTTTTTAAGAACCTGAAGATTATTCTTTGCGTCAAAAAATATTCCATAAATGATAAAACAAAATCAATCAATATATTATATATCGAAAGATAAAATCATTAGAAAAATTATGGAATAATGAAGTCTAATTTGGGAATGTATGCAATCACGTTCGATGATACGAGACTATACAAAAATAAGACCTTAAGGTCTTATTTGGGGTGGACGGTGGGATTCGAACCCACGACATCCGGAACCACAATCCGACGCTCTAACCGCTGAACTACGCCCACCATATTGAGACGGCAAAATTACTATAATTTTTCAAATAACAATTACATCTTATAATTATTTGAAGTAATAGGCTGCTTCATTAATCTGATCAATGGTTTGGATTTGTTGTGGTGGTTTTAAATAAGTTCCTAAGAACCGATATATCTTTACCCTGATTTCTTTAGCCGTTTTTGTGTCTATCCTGTCAAATGAATGGCCTCCTTCAACATCCTGATAGATTTCATATTCGAATTTCTTGTTCGCGGCTTTTAACGATTTAATCAGATGTTCTACTTCTAATACATTCACATCGTCATCGTTGGTGTTAGTATGAATCAATAAAGGCGTTTGTAGTTTTTCTGCATTCCAGACAGGTGATCTACGACGATATTCTGCAGTATTCTCAGCGGCAGTTTGGCCAAGATGATAATCGGCCGCAAAAAGTTCCTGATAAGATGGTCCATGATATCCCATCCTCGCTATCAAATCACTGACGGGTACGCCGGCAAAAACCACAGCATAATCCGATGGATGCTCGAAAACATCCATCAAGGCTATGAGCCCACCATGACTCCATCCCACCAAGCCTACCCTGTTCTTATCAACAAAAGAATAATTTTCAATCATATAATTACGGGCTGCATGAACATCCTCAATCTCAAGACCGCCATAATCTATTTTTTCGTAAAACGACTTGCCATATCCTGTTGAACCTCTGTATTCGGGTGCAATTACAATATATCCCTGATAAATCATCTCCCGAATTATATGTGTGTGATAGGTCGTAAAATCTGCGTGAACTCCTCCATGCGGCAACACAATTAATGGATATTTCTTCGAATAGTCGATCTGTCTCGGAATAAAAACATAACAGTAAAATTTCAAAGGATTGTTTGCTCCAGTGGCATCAGGATTCTTTATAACCCGTGGGGGTGGCCCGGTTATGTAAACCTTATCAATATAGGCCATGTCTCCTACTCTATCGAACCATAAAATATCGTCGCTAAGCTTCTTTAAAATATCGAACTCATGTGTTAGATCATCTATCTTTTTTTCTAAACGACGCAAGGCCTCATCATTTGTAATCTCTTGAGCATGCATTTGCAATGCCAGTAAGGCGAAAACCAGCATTAAAGCGTACTTTTTTCTTTTCATAGCCTCTGAAATTTTTACGACGTAAATATAAATCATTTCTTAATATATTGATCTGCTAAGCAAACCCTAAGCCTTTGAAAACTATTTAATGCAAACATAAATATCTTTGCAAACGAGCTGCAAAATATGGATAAATCGGCAAATCTCATTGGTAAAAACCTCCCTCAACTAAGTGATATTCTATCTAATGCGGGTTATCAAAATGTAAATCCCTCTTTACTTGCTCATACCCTTTATAAAAAATTTGGACGACCACTTAGTAGTATTGCAACTTATCCAAAGTCATTGAGGCAATTTCTCGAAGAAAATTTTTCGACCGATGTCTTACAACCTATACTCAAACTCCAATCGACAGATGGTACTATAAAAGGTTTATTTGAGAACGAGGATGGAAAACTCTTTGAAGCAGCTTGGATTCCAGCTGTGAAACGAATGACTATTTGCGTGTCATCGCAAGCTGGGTGCAGATTTGGATGCAAATTCTGCTCAACAGGTCAAAATGGCTTTAAAGGAAATTTAAATGTATATGAAATTCTTTCACAAATTTTTGGATTGCAAAAACCGTTTAATCACATCGTCTTCATGGGTATGGGAGAACCACTCGACAATTTTGCTAATGTCAAGAAAAGCATCGACATCCTGACGGCATGGTGGGGAGTTTCTTTGGCTCATAGATATATTACCATCAGCACTGTGGGCTTAATTCCTGAACTTCAACTTGCTATCGAGCAATTGAGGTGCAATTTGGCCATTAGTTTGCACTCTCCTTTTCATAACGAAAGAAAGAGCATTATGCCGGTCGAAAACATTTACCCTATCCATGAAGTGATAAGTATGCTCAAAGCACAAAAGTTTACGCCCAAACGAAGGCTTTCTTTCGAATACCTTCTTATAAAAGATTTTAATGACAGTAAATCTCATGCCATGGAAACAGGTAAATTACTAAAGGATATGGAAAGCCATGTAAATTTAATTGTTTATAATCCTATTCCTTCACAAAATTTCGGGGCACCCGATACGTCAACAATTGAAAACTTCAGAAAAATACTCAATCTACAAGGCCTTAGAGTAACCATCAGAAAATCATCTGGTTACGATATCTCGGCAGCATGTGGAATGATGACAGGTAGCAGATAATCAAAATCCACTCTTCATTATCCCCTAAATTCAATTTCTTCACAGCTATCATTTCTTGCAATCTACTCCCATAATTTTTTGATAAGCTGCCATGCATTTCAATAAGAAATTAAAAAATCTTTTATAGAAATAACCTACCATTCATCCATATTTAAACCATCAATTCAGAAATATTTTCTGGTGAATCTGTAATTTCTTTATGGGGTTTCAGTCTGTTGCAACTTTGTTTTTTATTAGAATAAAAGCGGTGGAATAAAAAGAGAGGGACAGGATCAATGCCACTAGTTCCCCAAGGATGACAGCGCAAGATACGATTGAGGGCAAGCCCACCACCTTTCAGAATTCCATATCTTTCGATGGCTTGAATGGCATAAGTGCTGCATGTAGGCCAATGCCTACAGCTCGCAGGTGTATAGGGTGAAATGGCATATTGATACACCCGAATTAAAGTAAGCAAAGGAAAACGTATAATCTTCTTTAACACAATTGCAAAATTAATCGAAAAACAATTCATCTCAATGTATCCATAAGCTTGTAATTCAGTCTAAAAACAACAGCTTCAGACTTCATATTCTTTGCCGATCAAACTAATTATATTAATTTTGCAAGCTCTTTGCGGATGTGTCGTAATTGGTAGCCGAGCCAGACTTAGGATCTGGTGCCGAAAGGCGTGGGGGTTCGAGTCCCTTCATCCGCACCGTAAAATATTTATTTTCCAATAGCAAGAATATCTTTACTATAACTTTAAACAAAATTTTGAATGGCCAGTATAAAAGAGACAAAAAAATACATCGAATATGCTATAGATGAAGTAATCTCCGACTGTTTAAATGTACTTCACTTATATCCAGGTAAAAAACATGAGGAAGTTTATAATTTAGTGAGAGAGCTCGTCGATATGCGCAACAACCTTATTTACAGGGTTAATCACATAGAAAACAAAGATGACCCCCATGCTGTTAAAGCTCATTTCAAGAGCATAGAAAAAGATTTAAACTATCAAATAGAGCAAGCCGTCGAAAAATTAAGCAACATTGTCAAATCCGATGAATAAAACATGCTCTATTCACTGCCTATACGAAACTATGGAAAGGTTTGAGGGCAGACATTTGACAAACCTCATTATTTTTAATTAAACCAAAATTATCCATGGAAATTATTAAAGAAGATACCGGTGAATTAACGGCAACGCTTCATCTAAAGCTTTCAAAGCAAGACTATTTACCTCAAGTAGAAGCCGAACTTAAAAAACTACAACGCGATGCCTTCATCCCAGGATTCCGAAAAGGTAAAGTGCCTATGGGGCATTTAAAAAAATTATATGGGGATTCACTCATTATGGAACGTATCAATAAATTCGTATCTGAATCTCTCAATCAGTATATATTAGAAAATCACTTGCCTATCATAGGATATCCAATATCTAACCCTCAAAACAAGCCATTTGATGTTGAATTTGATCAGGCTGACGAACACGAATTCCTTTTCGATATCGGACTTACACCCGAAATAGAAATTGATTTCTCTGAACTGCAACCAATAAAATATTATTTAATCACCCCTTCTCAAACCGATATTGATCGCCAGATTGAGGAATTAAGGGACCAGTTTGCTGAACTGGTTGAGATAGAATCTGCCGACGAAGAAGCTATCATAGAAGGGAAAGTATTTGAAATAGACGATTTAAGCTCACCAAAGGAAAATGGATATGAACAATTCATAAGATTAGATTTAAAAGACGAAGCGCTACCTCAGCAAATTAAGGATAAGCTATTGGGTATAAAAAAAGATCAAATCATCGACTTTCTGTTCGATTCGGCTGAAGACTTAGCCAGATTTATTAGAATCGACTTCAAAAAAGCAAAAGAAATACATTTGAATCTGCAATTTAAGGTTAGTGGCAATTTTCATAAAAGATTACCTGAGCTCAATCCAGATTTCTTTCATCAAGTCTTTCCCGAACAAAACATAGAAACACTTGAAGAATTTCGAGCCGAAGCTGCAAAAAAAGTCCATGTAGATTTTCTGCAAAATCATAGCGATAAAACATTCTATTTGGCTATTATGCAACAACTGCTTAATCATGTAAACATTCCTCTACCCGAAGATTTTCTTAAAAGATGGATAGCCTTTCACGAAAACATGAATTCTGAAGAAGTCAATAAAAATCTAGATAAATTTGTTGAATCGATTCGTATGGAAATATTAAGGAACCATCTTATAAACAAAGCTGAAATTAAAATTAATGAGGAAGAAATCAGAAATTATTTTGCACATGAAATTATTGCCTCAAATTTTCCTTATTTTCAATACAATAACGATATTATTGAGAAAATTACACAGGTTGTGAATGTAGCAGTAGATGAAGCAATGAAGAATGAGAAGGATTTAGAACGCGCAAAAAATGAATTGACAGATGTTAAATTGATAGATTTTTTAAAGTCTAACCTTCCACTCGAAGTTATAGAAATAGATACTATAACTTATATTGATTCTCTCTCTCCAAAGCAAGAAGATAAGGCTTTAGAAGAACAGGCAGAAGAAAAAACTGAAATAATGGACAACAATACTGAAAATCAAAAAAACAACGGATAATTATGAATAATAATGATGAATTTTACAAGTTTGCAACTCGCCATGTTGGAATAAATCCATTGACTTTGCAAAAATACATTGCAGTACATGACAATTATATTTCGCCTACCATAATAGAGGAACGCCAGCTTAATGTAGCTACCATGGACGTATTCTCGAGGCTGATGATGGATAGAATTATCTTTTTAGGTGTTCCCATAGATGATTATGTAGCCAATATCATTGAGGCCCAGCTTCTTTTTCTCGAAAGCGCCGATCCACGTAAGGATATTCAAATCTATTTGAACACGCCTGGAGGTTCAGTTTATGCTGGATTAGGGATATATGATACTATGCAATACATTGCAGCCGATGTAGCTACAATTTGTACTGGCATGGCGGCTTCTATGGGTGCAATCATTCTGTGTGCTGGAGCAAAGGGGAAGAGAACCGCCCTCAAGCATTCACGTATTCTAATACACCAGCCCATGGGAGGCGCTGAAGGTCAAGCCTCCGACATCGAAATCACTGCTAGAGAAATTCAAAAACTAAAAAAGGAACTCTATGAAATTATCGCCTATCATTCAGGACAAACTTACGAAAAAATTTGGCAAGACGCCGACCGTGATTTCTGGATGACTTCAGATGAAGCTAAGGAATATGGAATGATTGACGAGGTTTTATATAGAGAAAAGAAGTCCAAAAATAGTGCGCAACAGTCTTAATCATGCTTTTATTCAATCTAATACATTCTAAAGGAGAAAAATATAAATAAATGGCAAAGACTTTAGAATACTGTTCATTTTGTGGCAGAAGCAAAAAAGAAGTCAATTTATTGATTAGCGGGATAAATGCTAACATTTGCGATAGTTGTGTAGAACAGGCACGCGATATTGTGATGCAGGAATTAACTTCGGCAAAAAAGAAGAAAGTACAATTGAAAAAGATTTATAAACCTGCAGAAATTAAGGCCTATCTCGATCAATATGTCATTGGCCAGGAAGAAGCTAAGAAAGTTCTATCGGTTGCAGTATACAATCATTATAAAAGGATAACACAACCCATTAATCGAAGCAATATTGATGAAGTAGAAATCGAAAAATCGAATATTATTTTTGTGGGTGAGACAGGCACCGGAAAAACTCTTTTAGCGCAAACCATAGCGCGTTTGCTCAATGTACCTTTTTGTATAGCCGATGCAACTGTATTAACCGAAGCAGGTTATGTAGGAGAAGATGTTGAAAGCATTTTAACACGTTTACTTCAAGCTGCCGATTATGATGTGGCATCTGCAGAAATGGGTATTGTTTTTATTGACGAAATCGACAAAATATCTCGCAAAAGCGATAATCCAAGCATTACACGAGATGTATCGGGAGAAGGAGTTCAACAAGCCTTACTCAAACTCCTCGAAGGTAGCATCGTTAATGTTCCTCCACAAGGAGGCCGCAAACATCCCGAGCAAAAATTTATTCAGGTAAATACTCAGAATATCCTGTTTATAGCCGGAGGTGCATTTGATGGCATTGAGAAAAAAATAGCCTCAAGACTCAGAACCAATATTGTGGGTTTTAAAAAGGAACCATTTACCGAAATAGAGAAAGATAATCTGCTGCAATACGTTTCGCCACCCGACTTGAGAGCCTATGGTCTTATTCCAGAACTCACAGGACGTTTTCCAGTGGTTTGTCATCTTTCGCCATTAGATGCTAATTCTTTGAAACGCATCCTCATTGAGCCCAAAAATGCTTTGGTAAAACAGTACAAGAAAATTTTCGAATTAGATAATATTCATTTGAGCTTCGATGATGAAGTACTCGATTTCGTGGTACAAAAATCCATAGAATTCAAACTTGGTGCTCGGGGTTTGCGCTCCATTATGGAAAGTATTCTTAAGGACTTAATGTTTGAGGCACCCTCAGGAAATCTCTCCACTCACCTTAACATTACCCTCGATTATGCCAAGGAAAAGTTTGAATCTTCTAACATTAGCCGCTTAAAAGTTGCATAAACTATACAGGTCTCCTAATATTTAGTACACCCAAAAAAGCCCTGATTAAAAAATGCTTTACTCAGGGCTTTTTTATTTTTATATTCAATAAAAAAGAAATTTTCAACTCAAAAGGAATTAATCCCCGAAGCAGATACCGACCCCGCGTGCTGTCTTTATTAAGGCAGTATCCATTTCCACGAAATTATATCTTTTAATGGCATCTTTCAGGGGGACGGAAGTAATGTAAGGATGACGGTATGAAACCATTTGTCCAAATTTTCCTTCGAGCACAAGTTCCATTGCTTTAACACCAAACTGAGTAGCCAAAACGCGATCATAAGCAATAGGCACCCCTCCGCGTTGTACATGACCTAAGACAGTAGCGCGCATATCGTAAGGACAACCTGCTTCTTTCAGCTCGTTCATTAGTCGCTCGGCAGCGCCCGAAAACTTAATATTGTGGTAACCTATTTCTCCAGTTTCCTTTTTGGCAAAATCACCTCCTATTGGGCGAGCACCTTCTGAAATCACAATATTTATAAATCCACGCCCTTTCACAAATCGAGAATCAATTTTTTGAAGGACTTTATCGATATCGTAAGGAATTTCGGGAATAAGACATATCTCAGCTCCTCCAGCTACTGCAGCATTCATGGCAATCCATCCTGCATAGCGACCCATAACTTCGAGAATCAAAATACGATTGTGGCTTGCAGCTGTTGTAACAAGTTTATCAACAGCCTCGGTACAAATCTGAACTGCAGTTTGAAATCCAAATGTAGAATCAGTTCCTACCAAATCGTTATCAATCGTTTTAGGTACGCCAATAATATTGAGTCCTTTTTCGTATAAAGCATAAGAAATGGCCTGAGAACCTTCTCCTCCAATACTAATGACGGCATCTACACCCAAATATTGCAACTTACGAAGCATTTCGTCGCTTCTATCGACTTCTTCCCAAGTTCCATCCGGCTTTTTTATCGGCCAGGCAAAAGGACCCCCTTTATTGGTAGTCCCTAAAATTGTACCACCCTGATAATGTATGCCCGAAACGGTCTTTTCGTCGAGGACCATTATCTCAGTGGGTTCTCTCAATATTCCATTAAATGCTTCGATGCTTCCTATTACTTCCCAATTCTTCTCTTGCCCAGCCCTTTTAACTATGGCTCGAATTACTGCATTTAATCCCGGGCAGTCACCACCACCTGTTGCTACTAATACTCTATTCATTTGTTATAGATAGTTAGATTGAGTTAAATTTATTTCCTTATTATTTAAATTTTCCCATTTTGCGTGCAAAAATAGTAAGGAATATGTATACGAATGTTTATTCGGGTATTAAATTTGCAATCCTTTAAAAAGTAATTTTGAGATTTTCGTCATGAAAAAAATACTCCTATCAGGCATCTTATTTTTATGCACTGCCTTGCTTGCCGAAGCTCAAAATACTTCGCCCATTATAGTTAAAGCCACGATTTTCGAAAATGATACTATTCCATTTATAGAACTTAAGCCAGTTACCATATATGGATTGCCAGTGTTTAAAAATAAGAAAGATCAGCGTCAATGGGAGAAACTTGTGCGTAACGTAAAAAAGGTTTACCCTTATGCAAGATTAGCCGGCATTAAATTTCAAGAATATGAGTACCTGATTTTAACTTCCAGATCGGACAAAGAAAGGAAGAATTATATCAACCGCCTAGAAAAAGAATTAACCAACCAATATGCTGATGAATTGGAAAAACTCACTTTTACTCAAGGGAAAATCCTTTTTAAACTCATCGACAGGGAAACAGGCAACTCATCATACGAATTGGTCAAAGAGTTGAAAGGAAAGTTTATGGCTTTTTTCTGGAATTCGTTTGCTCGTATTTTTGGTTACAATTTAAAAGAGAAATACGATCCTTATGGGAAAGATGCCAATATTGAACAAATTGTAGTTTTAATCGAAAACGGAGCTATTTAAAAGTTTTATTTTCCTCTTCCTTGCAGGACAATCATGATAGTATAGACCAAAATTTTGATATCCATTGCAATAGACATATTTTCCAGATAAATAAGGTCGAATTTAGCTCTTTCTATCATTTGGTCGAGGTTCTCGGCATAACCAAATTTTACTTGACCCCAACTCGTGATGCCTGGTTTAACTTTGAGCAACAGCTTATAATGAGGCATTTTTTGTATGATTTGTTCGATGTAGTAAGGTCGTTCAGGCCTTGGTCCTACTAATGACATATCTCCTTTCAATACGGTAAAAAACTGTGGAATTTCGTCGAGTCTATATTGCCGCATGATTTTTCCAAATGGAGTTATACGAGGGTCGTCTTTCGAGGACAATTGTGGTCCATTGCTCTCAGCATCTTGATACATAGAACGGAACTTTACCATTTTAAATATTTTACCTCTTAAGCCTACACGTGGTTGGCAATAAAGAATAGGCCCTGGCGATGACAGTTTTACCCCTATAGCCGTAAATAAAAATACTGGCGAAAGAACAATAATGGCTATCAACGAAACAACGATATCCATGGCTCGTTTTACTACCATTTGCCATGCAGGCATCAAATTAGTAGAAATTTCTATCAATGGAGAATAGATAGAAGAGGTTTTGACCGATCCTAAAAGAATATCTTGCATAATGGGAGCAATCTTAATAACTACGTTAGTTTCTTCCAATTCAGTAATCACACGTTCCACAGCATCTTTCTCCGAGCGCTCAAAAGCTATAATAACTTCTTCAACCTTATGCTCTTCTACAATTCTTTTTAAATCTTTATAAGTTCCAAGATGGGGTATATAATGATCCAGTAAATTTTCTTCAGAAACACCAGCATCGACAAATCCAATGAATTTATTCCCAGGCGATAGTGGCTGGTTTTCAATTTCTTGAAATATGGATAAGGCATTACCATTGCAGCCAACCATAACTGTATTAAACCCAATCTTTCGATGATGAATCTTGTTGTTAGTGATAGTAGTAAGTAAAAATCGAGCTAAATAAGTAAATGAAAAATGCAACACGAAAAGAACTATAAACGACTGATAATATGACTTATAGGAGCGTATGACATCATCCAAAATCAATACGAAAAAAATTATTAAAACCCCTATTAAGGTAATACTTAAAGTATGTCCCAATTCTTTCAGCCTCGATTTACGGTAAATTTTGCGATATTGACCCGAAATAGCATAAAGAATCAGCCAGAATATAGGAACTGCAATAATCCCATAGAAAAATTTAGGATCATCAAAAACTACGGTATAATGCTCTAGAAAATAAGGATCAACATAATATTTACGATAAAAGAAAAACAAACTCCAAGCAAGTAAGGCAGTTATATAATCAGCAATAACATATTTAGCAATTTGTAGATTTTTATTCATAAAACTACTTCGACTGATTATTTAAATAAACCAATTTCATATTATCGAAATATATTTCAGTTTGCTCTTTCCCGCTATCGAGCATGGCTCCCCAAAAGAGTTTAAACTTTAGAACATCATCAGAGCTGCTAACGTTTGGGGTGAGGTTGATATAAATTTTATTCCAGTTAGGAGATGGGTTTATATCGAGTATAGGAGATTGAATATATTGATCGATTCCCAGAGCGATTATTCCAAAGGTAAAAGTATTGCTGCAGCGGTAATTCATTTCGAGAAAAACGGGCGATCCATTTCGGGGTAAACTTATTGCTTCTGAAGTCATGGCTTCGAAAATGCTATCAGATAGCGTAAGTGTAATTTTCCCAGAGTGCAAACCTTCGAATGTAGATGGGTCATTCTCGGCAGTAAGCTGAAAATCGACATTGCTCTTCTTCGTAGTATCCAAAGCAAGATTGGCATCTTCAAAGTTTTCACTCCAAGCAAATTGAACCAAATCTTTGTAGGTTGTATAAATTGTATTTTTACCGTTAAATACATCTCCTTTTATAACAGTGACAGAATCGGGAGCAAGAATAATTTCGCGGTTTATTTGATTATAAAGGGGGTAATAAGCTCGCAATTGCACCATTCCATCCATTCTAATGCCCGGAATAATTGTAAGTCGGTGTTTTCCAGTATAAAGCAATGGAACAGTAGCTGGTAGTTCAAATGCGCCAATGAGCTGCTCATCCACATAAATCCATGCATCCGTAATTTTACTCGATGCACTTCCCTGTGAAGGAGATTCAATTTTTAGGGCTATACTATCGATCTTTAAATAGGCGGGTATGTTCTGATCGCCTTCGAAATCATCGCAAGATGACAGGGTAAACAATAAAAGAAAAGGCAAACATAATATATTGAGGACTTTAATGCTCATAAAAAATTGAAACTACATCAGCTTTGTTTTCAGAACGCAGATGTTAGCCTGAATATTATTGAAGTGAATAAATAAAATAAGGAGAAAAGCCTCTAAGCATTTATTTTCTCCATAATTTGGTATGCGAGGTTAAGGGCGTCAATTCCATCTTGGATAGTCACAGGAGGAATATCATCGTATATGATGGCAGAAGCGAAGCTTTCTAATTCCATTTTTATAGCATTGACGGGTAAGATAGGTGGATTCTCGAAGACAAATTGTTTTGCTGGTTTATTAGGACCCATGTCGAGTACCAAATCGAAAGGTCCCTTGTGATTGGGCTCATAATCTTGGATGCGTATAATTTCAACCTTCTTGTCTAAAAAATCTACCGAGAGATATCTATCATACTGGAAAAAACGAATTTTTCTCATATTTTTCATACTCATCCGACTAGCAGTTAGGTTAGCCACGCAACCATTTTCGAACTCCAAACGGGCATTGGCGATATCGGGAGTGCTGCTGATTATAGCTACTCCACTTGCATGTACACGTCTGATATTGCTTTTCACTAAACTTAAAACGATATCAAGGTCATGTATCATCAAATCAAGGATAACAGGCACATCAAGCCCACGAGGATTAAATGTAGAGAGTCGGTGAGCTTCAATAAACATTGGCTGGTTAAAATAAGGTTTGGCTGCCAAAAAAGCAGGATTAAACCTTTCTACATGACCCACTTGTACTTTAACATTGGCTTCATAAGCCAGTTTCATAAGTTCACGTGCTTCATCGGGTGTAGCCACTATAGGCTTCTCGATGAATACATGACGCGACTCCCTTAATGCTCGCGAAGCACATGGAAAATGCTCAACAGTGGGAGTTACAATATCCACCACATCTACATCGTCTATTAAAGATTGAATATCATGATAAGCTTTCAATGAAAAATCTTCCGAGACTTTTGCAGCAGTCTGTTCGTCTGGATCATAAAAACCCATTAACTGATAAGATTCAATTTCTCGTATGCAGCGAATATGAATTTTCCCTAAATGACCTGCACCTAAAACACCTATTTTTAACTTGTTCATCCGTTTAAAAGTCCTTCATTTTTAAAAACGTGCAAACGTAGGCAAAATCTCCTCATCAGACAAAACCATTTTAGTAGAAGCAACGAAATATGATACATTCACCTTTAAATCCTTAATTTCGCATTTCCAATCTACTGAATTATGCTCCAGCGAAATTTCGAAGATAATTATCGCCATAAAGGATTGAGGAAAAAACTGGTAGAAGAAATTAAAAGAAAAGGCATTAGCGATGAGAATGTTTTGAAAGCCATTGAAGAAATTCCACGGCATTGGTTCCTCGATGCCGCTTTTCTTGAATTTGCCTATCAAGATAAACCTTTCCCTATTGCATGTCAACAAACCATTTCACAGCCCTATACTGTGGCTTTTCAAACTCAACTGCTCGATGTAAAACCCAGAGAAAAAGTATTGGAAATAGGAACGGGCTCAGGATATCAGGCTTGTGTATTGTCAAAACTTGGAGCAAAGGTGTTTACAATTGAAAGACAAAAAAAACTATATCAACAAACCAAGGAATTTTTAATAGCAGCAGGGTTCCCCGAAATCAAATGTTTTTACGGAGATGGATATAAAGGCTTACCTGCCTATGCTCCTTTTGACAAAATTATTATAACGGCAGGGGCGCCAGAAATTCCAGAGGCACTCATCGAGCAATTAAAACCAGGAGGCAGGCTGGTAGTGCCTGTGGGCGATTATTCATTTCAAATCATGACTTTGGTTATAAAAAATGCCGACGGGAGCATAACCAAAGAAGAGCATGGCGTTTTTGCCTTTGTCCCCATGTTGAAAAATAAGGCAAACGATAATGTTTAATTCGAATATTTTACTACATCTTCGGCCGAAATAACACGTTCACACAGAATAGCCAATCTCTCCACCATATTTCGAAGTTCACGTACATTTCCTGTCCATTTTCGTTTTTTAAGCGCTTCGAGAGCATCGGGAGTAAATTCGAGAGAAGGTTTGCCCATTTCGGCCGATATTATCTCCATAAAGTGTTTTGTCAATAAAGGAATATCTTCTGTGCGTTCTTCTAAAGAAGGCACATGGATAATAATTACGCTCAAACGGTGGTATAGATCCTCTCTAAAGTTTCCTTTCGTAATCTCAGCTTTTAAATCTTTATTAGTAGCGGCGATAATGCGCACGTCAACTGGTATCTCCTTTTCACCTCCTACCCTTGTAATTTTATTTTCTTGCAATGACCTCAATACCTTAGCTTGAGCCGATAAACTCATATCGCCAACTTCGTCAAGAAACAAGGTTCCTCCATTGGCCAGTTCAAAATCGCCCTTTCTTTGTTTAATAGCCGAAGTGAAAGATCCTTTTTCATGTCCAAACAATTGGCTTTCGATGAGTTCGGAGGGTATAGCGGCACAGTTTACTTCAACAAATGGGCCATGAGCTCTTGGACTGTTTTCGTGCAAGGCCCTGGCAACTAATTCCTTGCCAGTTCCATTCTCACCCGTTATCAATACTCGTGCATTCGTCGGAGCAACTCTCTCTATCATAGCCAATACATTTTTTATGGCTTCCGACTCCCCTATAATTTGATTATTCTTTAAAACCCTTTTCCTCAGATTACGCGTTTCATTCAAGAGTTTGGAACGATCAAGCGCATTTCTTACACTAACCAGTAAACGATTGAGGTCGAGTGGTTTGCTAATATAGTCGAATGCACCTTTTTTAATGGCTTCTACGGCTGTATCAATGGTGCCATGTCCAGATATCATAATAACTGGCGTTTCACCTTGCTCCTGCACCTTTTCTAAAACTTCTATCCCGTCAATTCCAGGCATCTTTATATCACACAACACCACATCATAATCATTGGATTGAACTTTTTCTATGGCTTCCTGCCCATTTTGAGCTTCATCTACGCTATATTTTTCGTATTCAAGAATCTCTCTTAAAGTTTTACGTATAGCACGCTCATCATCAACTACAAGAATTCTTGGCATTTCAATCAATCCATTTCAGACTACAAACTTACTCATTTTCTGAATATCCTTCTTGAGGCTTTGCATCTTTTTTGCTTTTACCCCAAAAAATTTATATCCGAAACATTTCAATATTTTGATAACCCAGTAAAATATAGTAATTTTGCAAATGATTTAGAGTGCATTTTGGATGCAAAATCAAAGATGGGGATTCAATCCCCAATTTTTATATCTAAAATTATGATTCACAAATGATTGAAAGCATTAAAATATTGGAAATCATTGATTCGTATTTAGAAGGAAGCGATAAATTTCTGGTTGATTTAAAAGTAAAACCAGGCAATAAAATCCTTGTGTTTATAGATGGTGATCATGGCATAGATATTGAAGATTGCGTCGAGCTGAGTCGGTTCATAGAGTCGAAATTAAAGAGTGAAGAAGAAGATTATTCTTTGGAGGTTTCGTCGGCAGGTGCCGAGTCTCCCATACGACTAAAGCGCCAATATCATCGTCATATTGGCCGAATGTTTCGAATCATTTTAACCGATAAAATTCAGCTAAGAGGACAGCTTTTGCGAGTTGAACCGGAAGGCATAGTTTTAAATGTGCAGCAATCCACTACTACAGATAAAGGAAAGAAAAAAATCCAATGGGTTGAAAAGTATTATCCTTTCGAAAAGATTGATGAAGCCCGTATAGAATTAAGCTTTAAATAATTTTGCAATAATTTAACATTCTGATTTTATGGAACATAATCTAATAACTTCTTTCACAGAATTCAAAGATTATAAAAATATCGATAGAGAGATGCTGATGCGCATCTTAGAAGATGTTTTCCGTCACACCTTAATAAAGAAATTTGGTACCGACGAAAACTTCGACATCATTGTAAACATTGACAAGGGCGACCTTGAAATATGGAGAACACTAACTATAGTGGAAGATGGCAAACTTACCGATCCCAACAAAGAAATAGAATATTCGGAAGCCATAAAGCTTGAACCCGATTTCGAAGTTGGCGAGCAAGTTTATCAAGAAATTAAGCTCGAAGATTTTGGGCGTCGAGAAATACTTACCATACGACAAAATCTTATTAGCAAGATTCAGGAATACGAAAAAGATAATGTTTATCGTAAATATAAGGACAAGGTTGGGGAAATTATTACAGGAGAAGTTTATCAAATTTGGAAAAAGGAGATTCTTGTACTCGATGATGAAGGCATTGAGCTCACCTTGCCCAAAAGCGAACAGATACCTCACGATCATTACCGCAAGGGTGATACCATTAGAGCAGTAGTATCTAATGTTGAGCTGCGTAATAATCAACCCATTATCATTCTTTCGCGCACTTCACCGCTTTTTCTCGAAAAACTTATCGAACAAGAAGTACCCGAAGTTTATGATGGACTTATCACTATAAAGAAAATTGTAAGAGTCCCTGGCGAAAGAGCCAAGGTAGCTGTTGAATCTTATGATGATCGCATCGACCCTGTTGGAGCTTGTGTGGGCATGAAAGGTTCACGAATTCATGGAATTGTGCGTGAGTTGCGAAACGAAAACATTGATGTGATTAATTATACCTCTAACCCAAGTCTTTACATCCAGAGAGCCCTGAGCCCAGCAAAAGTTTCTTCCATCGTCATTGATGAAGAAAACAAGAGAGCCGAAGTTTATATGAAACCCGACCAAGTTTCGCTTGCCATTGGTAAAGGTGGTTATAACATCAAACTTGCCGGCAAACTCACAGGTTACGAAATCGACGTTTACCGTGACACTGATATTGAATATGAAGATGTTGATTTACAGGAATTCTCAGATGAAATCGATCAATGGATTATCGAAACTTTCAAATCTATTGGCCTCGACACGGCTAAAAGCGTTTTGAATGAAAGCGTAGAAGAATTGATCCGTAGAACCGACCTCGAGGAAGAAACTATCCTTGAGGTTAGAAAGATATTACAGGCCGAATTCGAATAAGTTATCACATTTATAAGTTATCTTCAAAAAACTAAAAAACCCTTGTCATAATACAATAAACACTTATTATTTCATAATTATCGACTAATTTTGCAAAAATTATAGGGTATCGAAAAAACATTTATGTCAGAAGAAAAAATATCGATAAGGCTCAGTAAAATTGCGACTGAATTCAATGTTGGGATTAGTACTATAGTGGAAGACCTGGCCAAAAAAGGTCATAAAATAGAAAATAATCCCAACACAAAGATTCCAGCCGAGCTATATGAATTATTACGAAAATTGTATGAACCTGACAAAAAAATAAAAGAGTCTGTCGACAAAAAAAACATTTCTTCCTTTAAAAAAGAAATTCCATTACCTGAAACTAAAAAGATAAAAGACGATGCTTTAGCTGAAACTGAAGCTGAAAGTATTATTATTAAAGAAAATCTGATAAGGCCAGAAATGCTTCCTTCAACTAGGATGACAACTGCCCCTACAGAAAAGGAAGTCGTTACCACTACCGAGAAACAGCTCACAGCAGAAAGTAAACATAATATTTCTAAAGAAGAAGTCGAAGAAATTCCTATTCAATCGACCATTCAAGAGATGATGCCAGGGCCTAAAATCTTAGGCAAGATTGACCTCGAAAAACAGAAACCTCCTAAAAAAACAACTAAACCACCTATTCCAAAAAAGGAAACTCCAAAACAAAAAATTGAGCCTTCAATAAACGTAGCTAAAAATGTTGAAGAGGAATTTGCAGTCGACATTGAAACCACAACGCCCAAAGAAATTCCAACTACAGTTATACCCAAAGAAAAACAAACGCCTAATCCACAACCTATAGCTGAAAATTTAACAAAAGCCGAAGACAAGACACCGCAGCCCGAATTTGCGGAATCTATCGAGCTAAATAAGGAATCTATCGAAGAACCACAGTTTGAGATAGCGCAAAGCCCTAATATCGAAAGTGAAGAAATCAAAATAAAAGAAACTGCAGAAACGGAAAAAATTTCTGTTGATGAACTAGAACTGAGTCCAAAATCTGAAATTAAAGAGGAGCCGCCCGCTGAAGAAGTTGCTACAGAAGAAAAAAACACAAAACCAGACAATTTTATTCCAACCCAAGTTGACAAATTATCCGGCCCTACTATTGTTGGGAAGATAGATTTAGAACAGGTTAAAGAAAACAAACACGTCACAAAGCAGCCAATAGCCACTTCTGCCGATGTAATTGGGAAAAAATCGAAAAAAAAGAAAAGGAAAAGAATTAGTAGCGAAAGTTCTGTAACAAACGAGAATGTTATTAAGAATGAAACAACGCCTAAAACACATAAGCCTGTAGTTCATAAAGTTAGTGAAAAAAAGGCCAAATTAAAAGAACGTAAGGAAATTAAAGAAGAGATAAAGCCTGAACTAAGCGAAGAAGAAATTCAAAAAAAGGTAAAAGAAACTCTTTCGGCACTCAAGTCACAAAGCAGCCCATCGTCGAAAACGGCTAAAATAAGGCGAGCTAAAAGAGCTGCCCAATTAGAAAAAAACGCTCGAAGACTCGAAGAAGAAGAAGAACAGAAAAAAATACTAAAAGTCAGCGAGTTCCTTACGGCTAACGAATTGGCCACATTAATGAATGTTCCCGTAAATGAGGTAATTAAGACCTGCTTAGATTTAGGTTTGTTCGTATCTATCAATCAGAGGATAGACGCCGAAACCATCAGTATAATCGCATCTGAGTTTGGTTATGAAGTAGATTTTTCAGAAGAAGAAATCCTCGAAGAAATGGATCAAAAATTTGAAGATAATCCAGAGGATTACATTCCGCGCCATCCTATTGTTACAGTTATGGGTCATGTTGATCATGGCAAGACAAAACTTCTCGACTACATTCGCAATTCCAATGTTATTGCTGGGGAATATGGTGGAATAACCCAACATATTGGTGCTTATGAAGTAACATTGAGTAATGGCAAAAAGATCACTTTTTTGGATACACCTGGTCATGAAGCCTTTACGGCCATGAGGGCTCGTGGAGCTAAAATTACAGACATTGCCATTATTGTTGTTGCAGCCGATGATGGAGTGATGCCCCAAACTAAGGAAGCCATCAATCATGCGCTAGCAGCAGGAGTTCCTTTGGTATTTGCCATCAATAAAATCGACAAACCTACGGCCAATCCCGCTAAAGTGAAGGAGGAGCTTGCCAATATGAATATTCTGGTGGAAGATTGGGGAGGAAAATATCAATGTCAGGAGATTTCTGCAAAAACAGGACAAAATGTGGATTTGTTGCTCGAAAAAGTCTTGCTCGAAGCCGAACTGCTCGACTTGAAAGCCAATCCCAAACGGCCAGCCACAGGCACAGTCATTGAATCCAGCTTGGATAAAGGTCGTGGTTATGTGGCTAAAATTCTGGTGCAAAATGGAACCTTACATCAAGGTGATATCATTGTAGCAGGTAGTGTATATGGTAAGGTAAAAGCCATGTATAATGAACGTAATCAAATGGTGAAGGAAGTCGGCCCTTCATCACCTATACTTATATTGGGTCTTACTGGCGCCCCCCAAGCGGGCGATAAATTCAGCGTCTTTCTCGACGATAAAGAAGCCAAAGCTGTTGCCAACAAGCGACAACAACTTCAACGTGAAATGGAAATTAGAACGCAAAAGCATATTACCCTTGAAGAAATAGGTCGTAGAATAGCTATTGGCGATTTTAAAGAACTCAACTTAATTGTGAAAGGTGATGTAGATGGTTCGGTTGAAGCTCTTTCCGATGCTTTATTGAAACTCTCCACGGATGAGGTTCAGGTTAATGTGATCCATAAGTCGATAGGACAGGTTACGGAAACGGATGTATTGTTAGCTTCAGCCTCAAATGCCATTATTATAGGATTTCAAGTGCGTCCTTCGGCCAATGCCAAAAAACTTGCCGAACATGAACAAATTGACATAAGGCTTTATTCTATTATTTATCAAGCAATTGATGAAATAAAAGCCGCCATCGAGGGAATGACATCTCCAAAAATCGAAGAAAAAATCGTATGCAATCTCGAAGTAAAAGAGATCTTCAATATCAGCAAGGTTGGCACTGTAGCTGGTTGCATCGTTCTGGATGGTACTATCAATCGGCATACAAGAATTAGGGTCATCCGCGATGGTATTGTTATTCATACAGGCCGTCTTGGTTCCCTCAAACGCTTTAAGGAAGATGTAAAAGAAGTAAAAGCTGGTCAGGAATGTGGGCTGAATATAGAAGGATTCAATGACATCAAGATCGGTGATATTATTGAGGGTTTCGAAGAAGTAGAAGTTAAAAAAACCATTAAATAAAATCCCCCTTTTCTTTATAAAAAAGGCTCCTCTTCCCATCAAAAAAGGAGCCTTAATATTTTAATATGCGCTTATCAGCGAATTGGACGGACTAAAACCGTTTGATGACGGTCGGGACCAGTAGAAACCAAAACAATAGGAATTCCTACACGCGTTTCGATTAAATGTATATAGTCGTCGAGTTCGGGAGGGAATTCACCTTTACAGGAAACATTTGCTAAACTTCTGTTCCATCCTTTTCTTCGAATATAGATGGGCGAGACTTCGCTATAATCATAAGGAAAATCTTCAATTTCCTCGCCCCCCAAGTTATATTTGTCGCACACTTGAATAGTTTCTAATTGATTGAGCACATCTGTTTTAGTGAGAAACAAGTGAGTAACCCCATTGAGCATTACTGAATATCTAAGGGCAGGAATATCTAACCATCCGCAACGTCGTGGACGGCCTGTTGTCGAACCATATTCATTTCCTTCTTTTCTTAAAAATTTGCCCATATCGTCCGTCAGTTCTGTTGGAAAAGGGCCATTACCCACCCTTGTGCAATAAGCCTTAAAAACTCCAAAAACCTTATCCACTGCCGAAGCTGGCACACCCAAGCCTATGCATACCGCTGGTGCTATGGTATTGGAAGATGTTACATAAGGATACGATCCATAATCCACATCCAAGAGCGAACCTTGGGCTCCTTCGGCTAAAACTTTTTCCCCATTCCAAAGGGCTCTTTGTATATAATACTCACAATCAATAACCTGAAGTTGTTTTAAGGTGGTTATCGATTGCATCCACAAAGCTTCATATTCGGCAAATGGCTTGCCCTCAATTTGAATCGTCTGAATATCGATAGAATAACTTTCGGCAATTTGTAAATGTTTATTTTTTAAATCCTGATATTTTTGATAAAAATGAGGTGAGGTCAGATCACCGATTCGAATGCCATTTCGAGCAGTTTTGTCAGTATAAGTAGGGCCTATACCTTTCAATGTCGAACCAATTTTAGTTGTTCCTTTGGCCGATTCGTACACTGCATCCAATAAGCGATGAGTAGGCAAAATTAGATGACTGCGACGCGAAACCAATAAATTACGAAATACATCAACTCCAGCTTTTTCATTTAATAAATTGATTTCTCCATCCAAAATATATGGATCGATGATTACCCCATTGCCAATAATATTCGTGGTATTAGAATTTAGAATCCCAGAAGGTATAGTATGGAGGATAAACTTAACTCCCTGATTTTCTATTGTATGCCCCGCATTAGGCCCTCCTTGAAAACGAGCAATAATGTCATACCCAGGAGATAATACATCTACTATCTTGCCTTTGCCTTCGTCTCCCCACTGTAATCCTAATAAAACATCCACTTTCATAATTTCTATTTTTAAAATGATGTTATTTTTATCTTCAAATCTCTCAAGTTATCGAGGTTTATGAGCCTAATTCTCATTACTAAACAAGTAATGACTTTTTTAGATAACATAAAAAGACATTTTTCCGGAAGCGATCATTTCAACCGGAAAGAATATCTACAAAATTAAAAAAAGTTAAGATTAGTTTTTAGTTTGTTTACGTTTTCCGAAAAAAATGAGGGAATGGCCTTCAATTTCAACACCCAGAAGATGTTCTATGTCTTTTTGAATCTCCATGATTCGAGGGTCGCAAAACTCAAGAAGTTCTTTTACTTCACCGTTTTCGTAACAAACAACATGATCATGCTGCAGAAGTTTATATGATTTTTCATATACGGCAGCTGTTGAACCAAACTGATGCTTGCTCACCAAACCACAATCAAGCAATAATTCTATGGTATTATATAGCGTAGCACGGCTAACTTGATATTTATTTCGTTTCATGTGTAAAAAGAGGGATTCGATATCAAAATGACCTTCTGTTAAATAAATCTCTCTTAGGATAGCAAAACGTTCAGGAGTCTTTCTGTGACCCTTTTGTTGCAAATATTCAGCAAAAAAATTTTGAACGGTTTCTAAAGTAGCTTTATTTGTATTATTTTGATCCATAGCAAGTAAGAATTAAAGTATTCCCTATAGATTCTTCTTTTATAAGAACAACTCAGAAACCAAAGTTACAATTTTTATTTAAACTAATTTTAAATAGTAAGAATATGATCTAAGATATTCGTGAACTGGGGAATTATCCGATGCGTGTAACATTTTGAACTCCAGAGACTTTTTTCAATTGTTTTATTAAGTCATTCAGTTGGTCGACATTGGTCACATATAAGGCAATATAACCTGCTGATATCCCATTATCGCTTTCGAAGTTGACCGATTTAATGTTGAGATTCAAGTCATTGGAAATAAGTTCAGAAATCTCTTTAAGTAAGCCTTTTCTGTCAATTGCATCTATTTTAATTCCTGCCAATACAGAGATTTTCGATCCTTCGAGCCATTTTACCTTCACGATGTTATTTCCAAAAGTAGAAGCCAAATGTATGGCTTGGCTGCATTGTGCCCTATGCACAACTATATTTCGATTATGATCAAGATAACCCATGACATCGTCACCTGGAATAGGTTTACAGCAATCGGCTATGATGTATTTTGCTTGTTCGAGATTACTATCAAGCATCTGAAGTTCAGGATTTTTACGTCCTATATTCATAACTTCGAACGACAAAGATTTACTTGGGTTATGTTTGCTTCGATGAAAAGGATTGACCGGTAACCAGCTACGACTGGGTGGCGTCATTACCGATATCAGATATTTAGGATTGAGTAATCCCTGAGCCACCTCGTAATATAAATCGAGAAGGTTAGAACGATTAGTTTTTTGAAGCAACTCGTTCAGTTTTTCTTCAGTAAATGGCAGGTTTAATTTATTAAATATCTGATGAACTTGTTGTTCACCTGTATCATAATATTTTAATTTTTTTTCGCGAATATATTCTCTAATTCTTGCTTTAGCTCTTGAAGTTTTCACATGTTCCAACCAGTCTTCAGAAGGTTCTTGAATTTTTGAAGTCAAGATTTCTATCTGATCTCCGCTTTTAAGTTCATAAAAGCGGCTCTGCAGTCGATGGTTCACATTGGCTCCTATGCAATGGTTACCTTCTTCGATACTGATGGCATAGGCAAAGTCGAGAACAGTACTTCCAGCCGGAAGTATACGAAGCTCTCCATCGAGTTTAAAGACAAAAACCTCGCTCGAGAAGAGATAACCCTGAACATCTTCGAGGAAGTCGAGTGCTCCGGCTTCTTCATTTTGAAGCATATCGCGGATGCGATCGAGCCAATTGTCGATGTTCTTATCGTCGTAATATTGTCCTTTGTATTTCCAGTGTGCAGCATATCCTTTTTCGGCAATCTCATCCATACGCTCACTACGAATTTGCACTTCGACCCAACGTCCCTGCTTGCTCATAACGGTAGTATGCAAAGCTTGATAACCATTAGCCCGGGGAATAGAAATCCAGTCTCTTAGGCGGTCGGGTTTCGGCCGATAATGAGAAGTAACTATGGAATAAGTTTGCCAACAAGCGGCTCTTTCTTCTTTTATTGGAACATCAAGAATAATACGAATGGCAAATAAATCGTAAATTTCTTCAAAAGGGATACGTTTGTTTTTCATTTTGTTCCAAATAGAATATACCGATTTATTTCGTCTTAATATCCTGTAATTGAATCCCTTTTCTTTAAGATCTTTTTCTATAGGTTGAATAAATTCTTCGACGAAATTGGCTCTATCAGCGTCTGATTCGGCGAGGCGCCTTGAGATATCTTTATAAATTTCGGGTTCAATAAATTTAAGAGAAAGGTCTTCCATTTCACTCTTGATGTTGTAAAGACCAAGACGATGTGCCAGAGGTGCAAAAAGATAAGTAGTTTCGGCAGCAATTTTTAGTTGTTTTTCAGGATTCATGTATTCCAAGGTACGCATGTTATGCAGACGGTCAGCAAGCTTGATAAGTATTACTCGAACGTCGTCGGATAACGTCAGCAACAATTTTCTGTAATGTTCGGCTTGATTAGAGGGTTGGGTATGATCGAAAATCTCCTTCATCTTGGTTAGGCCTTCACAAATACGAGCAATTTTATCACCGAAAATTCGGCGGATATCCTCAATAGAATACAAATCGGAACGGTCTTCGACAACATCGTGAAGAAGAGCAGCGGCAATAGAAGTGGCTCCAAGTCCAATTTCTTCGGTACAAATGCGGGCAACTTCGAGTGGATGATAGATATAGGGTTCGCCACTTTTGCGTCGCATATCTTTATGCGCATCTAAAGCTACTTCGAGAGCTTTTCGAATAAGAGCAAAATCTTCCTTGGCTTGCTCAGGCTTTGGATGAAAAACCGATAGCAGCCGCTTGTAACGTTTCAGAATCTCTTTTCGTTCGGCCTGAACATCATATCCCATTAATAAAAGTTTTTCGGTTTGCATCATTTTCTCCACTTGTGAAAAATATTAACCAAAAATATACCGAATCATTTCATCCATACGATCTACTGGAATAATTTCCATGTTTTTATTTTGAGCGAATGACTTTTTATAGGCAAAACGCGAGATAATCATTTTTTTGAAACCTGACTTTTGTGCTTCTGCTATTCTAACATCGAGACGGGTAGCTGGCCTTATTTCACCCGAAAGCCCAATTTCAGCAGCAAAGCATAAATGAAGGGGCAAAGGAATATCTTCTGAAGACGACAGTAAGGCAGCTGATATGGCAAGATCGGCGGCAGGATCGTCGAGATGAATGCCCCCGGCTACATTCAGAAATACATCTTTACTCGAAAACCTAAATCCTAATCGTTTTTCCAAAACTGCCAAAATCATATTCATGCGACGATAATCGAAACCTGTGGCAGAGCGTTGAGGAACACCAAAGCTTGAATTGGCCACAAGCGCCTGCACTTCGGCTAACATCGGCCGCAAACCTTCAACAACAGAAGCTATGGCTATTCCAGAAATATTGTCGGAATGTTGAGATATGAGCAATTCGGAAGGATTGGTAATTTCTCTCAATCCATTGGCATTCATTTCAAAAATACCCAATTCGTTGGTCGAACCAAAACGATTTTTCATGGTACGTAAAATTCGATACCCATGATTGCGGTCTCCTTCAAACTGTAAAACTGTATCTACCATATGTTCTAATACCTTAGGGCCTGCAAGCGTTCCATCCTTTGTAATATGACCAATTAAGATTACAGGAATATTGGTTGTTTTGGCATATTTTTGCAACTGTGCTGTGCATTCGCGCACTTGTGAAATACTTCCGGCTGGGCTGCCAATAATTTCCGTTTGCAAGGTTTGAATAGAATCGATAATCAAAATTTGAGGCTGCAATTGTTCGGCTTGTTGGAAAACTTCTTCAAGTTGTGAATCGGTAAAGATATAACATTGAGAATCATTTTTATGAAGTCTTTCGGCCCTCAGATGTAATTGAAGCTCCGACTCTTCGCCCGATACATACATAATTTTGTACTGTTTCATATCGAGGGCAACTTGCAGCAATAATGTTGATTTTCCTATCCCTGGTTCACCTCCAATAAGGATAATGGAACCTGGAACAAAACCCCCTCCTAAAACTCTATCAAATTCGGAAGAATTGGTCGAAATTCTGATTTCTTGAATTGTTGGAACAGCGTCAATATGAATGGCTTGGTGTAAGCTTGTACTTTTTTTGTTCGTACTTCCCGATCTGCGGATAACTTCTTCTACATAAGTATTCCATTCGCCACAAACAGGACAGCGTCCAATCCATTTAGGGGACTCTGCACCACAATTACTACAGAAAAATGTACTTCTGGCCTTCATACATTGATGGTGATCGATCAGTGACCGAAATTACTTAAAATTCAAGAACCTTGTCGTATTTTTTTTTCTATAAAACTTGTTGAATATCCTTGCAGATAAGGAAGAGTTACCACTTCGCCACCATTTCCGGTAACTATATCAGCTCCAACGATTTTCTCTGGTTTATAATCGGCTCCTTTCACCAGAATATCTGGCTGAATTAATCGAATGAGTTCTAAAGGGGTTTCCTGATCGAAAATGATAACCGCATCTACGAATAAAAAACTCGCAAGAAGTAAAGACCTGCTATTTTGATCCATGATAGGCCTCCCCTCTCCTTTTATGCGACGTGCACTGTCGTCGGAATTCAATCCAACCGCCAACACATCACCCAATTCAGCGGCACGAGTCAAATAATCGATGTGTCCCAAATGAACCAAGTCGAAACAACCATTGGTAAAAACGATTTTTAAATTCTTGAATCTCCAGTGAGCCACCAGACGCTGTAATTCGACCGAATCGCTACTAAAGACTTTCTTCTGTACTAAATATTCTAAATCCATACGAAACTTTATTATTAACGGGTAAAATAATCAATGATAATAGACCGGCAATGACAAGCATTACGGTTTGTGTAGCCCATAATAACCATCCCATGGCATAGCCGATGATGGAACTAATGCCATAAATAAAGAGGGTTTCGGCAACTATGGCCGGATATACACCTATTCCTCCTTGCACTAAAATGATTCCTATCGAACCAAAAACCAAAACTGCTAACCCAGCCCCCAAGCTTAAGCCAGAAGTCTCGGGCAAGCTCAGAAATACAATCCACGACATGAAGAAATAAGCAATCCAAATGAAAAAAGTATGAAAAATAAATTCAAACGGCCGTTTCATTTTAAAAATAGACCAGATGCCGTCCCACATTCCTTGCCCCATGTCCCTAAGTTTTCGAACAAATTTAAATCGATAGAATTTTCTACGAAAAACAACTAATAAAACGATTAAAAGCACTATAACACCTATAATGGCCCACCTCAACATACTAACATTTTCGACCGATCCAAGGGAATTCATCAAGGGTGTATATATTTTTTCATTGACATATTGTCGAATAAGATCAATCTGAAGGATGAGATTAAGAATAAATAAAAAAATAAAGACGAGCAAGTCGAGAGTTCTTTCGGTAATGACTGTACCAAGCGATTTATTGAAAGGGATTTTTTCGTAGCGAGCCAGCACGCCGCAGCGCCCAAGTTCACCCAAACGAGGTAAAGCCAAATTGACAAAATAACCTACAAAAACAGCCATTAAAACATTTGAATATCGAGGTTTATATCCCATAGATTCCATCAGTATGACCCAACGCCTGGCCCTCGACGCATGACTGGCCAATCCTATACAGATTGAAACAGCTATCCAAAAATAATTGGCGCGACGAAAAGAAGCAATAATTTCACTTCGTTCTTGAGGGGTGAGGTTACGAACAAAAATCCAAATAAAAAAAACACCAATAGCAAGGAAAAATAAAAAACGAAATACATTCAGTAATTTCTTCCTCATTACTATGTAAGTTGATTATTCTTTCCAGGGAAAATAATAGTGGGTTTAAACTTTTTGGCCTCTTCAAAATCCATACTGGCGTATGAAACAATAATCACCAAATCACCAATAGCCACCATACGCGCTGCTGCTCCATTAATGGCTATCACCCCACTTCCTCTTTTCCCCTTTATTACATAGGTTTCAAAACGTTGTCCATTATTGATATTGTAAATAAATACCCTTTCATTTTCGATGATATTGGCTGCATCCATTAAATCTTCATCAATGGTTATGCTTCCAATATAATTCAAGTCGGCATCTGTTACAATAGCCCTATGAATTTTCGATTTCAATATTTCAATCATCATAACACAGTCCTGAAGATAAATTTCACAATTAAACCGTAATATAACAGAGAAATCATCATGATGTTTTAAGAAGCATATTGTCGATTAAACGAACTTCACCCAAATACGCGGCTATAAATGCTCTTATACTTTTAGCCTCATCCCAATCTTTGATGGGTTGAAGCGTTGTAGCATCGGCTATTTCGAAATATTCGAGCCTAAATGCTGGATGCTTTTGAAACCTTTGAATAATCTCATTCTTTAGATCTTCGACTGGTATTATTCCGGCGTGATCACGCGCAAAAACGAGGTTTTGATATATAAATGAGGCCTGAGCGCGTTCAAACTCCGAGAGTCGCAGATTGCGCGAACTCATGGCCAATCCATCTATTTCTCTTACGATAGGGCAACCAATAATCTCAATGGGAAGCTGAAGCTGCTCGGTCATTTTCCGTATGATTATCATTTGTTGATAATCCTTTTCGCCAAAATAGGCTCGATGAGGATGAAGGATATCGAAAAAGCGACAAACTACTGTAGCTACACCATTAAAATGCCCCGGACGATAATATCCTTCCATCACCTCTTCCAAAGGACCGAAAGAATAAATTTCGGTTGGAGGTTTAGGATACATTTCTTCTACACTTGGTGCAAAAACCACATCACAATGTTGCGATTGAAGAAGCTCTAAGTCTTTATCTAAGTTTCGAGGGTATTTTTGCAGATCTTCAGAACTATTGAATTGTATAGGATTGACAAAAATACTAACGATGGTTATGTCGTTTTGTTGAGTAGAAAATTCTACCAATGACAGATGGCCCTTATGTAAGGCACCCATCGTTGGAACGAATCCAATTTTTTCCCCCTTCGATCTTGCTTCAAGAGAATACTTCTTAGCATCTGCCCGAGTTGTAAGCAACTGCATCTCGATTTATTTCTGTTTCACAATATTGAGCAAATCGGCTTCAGGCCGGTTGGTAAATCTTTCTACTATACGTCCAATTTCCTTACCATTTCTATATAAGATAATAGTAGGAATCTTCTCGATATTGTATTTTTTTATATTGATATTACCAGCTTTTTTGTTTTTATCTACAGCAATCATTTCGAATTTTTCTGGATTAAGTGGGTCATATTCGGCCGTGTAGAGAACATTTAAAAGACGTGGTATTTCTTCCTGTGTGTCTGAACACCATGTACCCATAATTACTCTGAAAGTAATATCATCTAAGTATGGTTTCAAGGCTTGTACCAGAGAATCATTGGGTTCATAGTTATGAAGTCCATTATTATAAAAATCCTTGAAAATGTCGGCTTTTAGACCCTCCACATTCACATAGCCAATGTAGATATCTTCGCCTGTAGTTTCATCTTTAACAACTTGATTGTAAACTTTTTCGTGTTTGCAGCTCATCAGAGTAATCAATACAATTGCCAAACTCCAGAAGGTTATTTTTTTCATGGTGGTAGATTTTTTACATTTTAATGATAAAGAAAACATAATTTAATCATTTGCAAAATTGACAGCTTCAACCGATTTAATTTCTGGTATAGCCTTAATCATAGCTTGTTCGACTCCATTTTTGAGGGTCATGATACTGAAAGGGCAAGCGCCACAAGCTCCAACAAGTTTTACGTTGACTTTCATATCGTCGGTAAGATTAAGGAATTCAATATCTCCGCCATCGCGTTGAAGATAAGGACGAATCTGAGCAATGACATTACGAACCTTGTTTTCAATTTCTAAGTTATTCATAAACATTTGATTTATATTAAATTATATCAATACTTGCGGGTCGGAAAAGTTTCTTTTCCGACCCGCAAAATTACTCCTTTTTAGTAAACTAAGACAATAATTTTGAACGAATTTAAATTAGAGCCCAAGCACCTTTGGCCCTTGTTCGAAAACTATATCCTTGGGGATTCCGGCTTGGGCAACCTTGTCGAGCGTAGTTTGCATTTTTGGAGGAATATTACCCATATCGGCAATCAATTGTTTGGCCCTCTGATAATCACCATCACCTTGAATCTGAATGATTAAAGCCGAAAGATCACTAACTGCCTTTTTCATCTTTTCAAAATCTATACTATAAGTGCCAGTAGAAGGATCTATTTTGATGGCTTCATTTTGTAAAAAATAATTAAATTGAATCATGTTAGCTTTACCGTGGGCACTTGACGCTCCAAACCTAACACTGCGAAAAATACCTGCCAAAAATGTAACATAATTTTCCATAAGATCTCGATTGCTCATTTCTCCAATAGTGTGCATAGTAGTGATTAAATGCAAACCGGTGATATCGGCCTTGGCCTCTTCAAGCGTACTATAGGTATCCTTAAGAGCTTCTCTGACATCTACCTTCTCTTTTATAGTTTGATGAACACCAAGACCATGCGCAATTTCATGAAACATTACATTTTCGAAAAATGCATCAAACTTTATATATTTCATTTGAGAAGGATTGAACACTATACTAGCGATAGGCAACAAAATCCTATCGAATTTGGCCTGCATTGTATTCTTCAGCTGTAGTCTCCGGCTTCCCTTTAATTTTTGTACTTGTGGATCATTGGGCAGATTAATGGCTATGGTTTTACTGCCGGCATTACAATCGCCAGCGTAATAAATAGCATCATAAACACCCAAGTCGGAAGTCGAAGCAGGAATTTCAGCCTTATAAGCATCGGGTACTGAAAGCGATTTCTGCAACTTAGGTAATAAAGTGGCAATATGTTGAATTTTGTCAGTCCATTCTCTATCTTTAACTAATATAAAGCTTTCGAAAGAGGTTTTATATCCAAACAGCTGGTCTTCATAATTCTCAATAGGGCCTATAATAAAATCAATGTGATTGTCTTTCATATCCATCCAAGCCAAGTCACTTTCATAATAATTGTCGGTGATTAAGGCTTTAGCCCTAAGCTGCAAATAATTCTTTAAACCAGAGTTTTCGGCTAAGGCAGCTGCTTGCAATAAGAGAGCCGAGGCTTTGGTTAGCTGCTCTTTATAAGCCACACTATAGGGAACCACAATCAATTGGTTATTTTCATCCCTTTGAATCAAAGTGTATAAACTTGCTTTTGCAGGATTAGCCAATTTTTCAAACTCTTCAGTAGTCATATCCTTAGGATAGAAATTTGCCCCTAATGGCTTCTCACCTATTCCCTCTACAAATGGCTCGTTATTATTGAGTCTATCCCAAGGCCCGTAATTAATCTCGGCAAAACGCCTCGTTAAAGTATCAAGCTTAGACAATAATTCTTCCTTGTTCCCGAAAGTTTGCAACCAATACAATTCATCCATGATATCGGCAGCTTGGAACAATAAGGGTAGCATTTGTCTTTCCTTTTCAGTAAGCAGACTTATATCGGTAGTCAGCTTAACTACGGCATATTCTTCAACTTTTTCTTTCATGGCAGCCATTTTTACCTCGTCTTGTTTTGGCTGGGTTCTGCGGCAACTACTCATCATAATTAGTAGTAACATGCTCATCAACAATATTTTACTTATTTTCATCTGACAGTGAATATTTAAATTGTTCTGCTTAATGGATCTAATGCTTTAATTCTCATTATTGTAATTAATGTCAAAATATTGCACATGCATTATTTCTCTCCCGAGAGAAAAGTAGAAGATTTCAATTATCTAACAAAATTACATGATAATTCTTATTGTAAATACAAAGGGATAAAAATCTTACTTTTTTTAGTCATCTGTGGGCTTGACTTTTCGAAAAGTACGAAAGAAAAATAACTCAGGAAGTTTGGAAACAAAGAGAGAGAAAACAGGTTCTTGTAGATATCGACAGGAAACAATAAGCGTTAATCAGCGAGAAAGAAAATAGTTCTCGCAGATAATCGCAGATAAGATCAGCGTCAATCAGCAAGAAAGGAAATTTGCGTCCATCAGCGAGAAAGGAAAGAAAATAGTTCTCGCAGATATTCGCAGATAAAATTTGCGTCCATCAGCGAGAAAGAAATCTGCGTCAATCAACGAAAATAAAATCAGTGAACCACTTCCTCATCTATAAACAAAAAACTCATTTGTAGAAAACTAACCAACCCACATCATTCCAAAGAACAAGGCATAACTTCCTTGAGCTGGAACTGGAGATAGAGGATTTTGGCACCTTGTGCTAGC
Organism: Bacteroidales bacterium UBA5762; assembly: GCA_002418865.1. Taxonomy (GTDB): domain Bacteria; phylum Bacteroidota; class Bacteroidia; order Bacteroidales; family TTA-H9; genus TTA-H9. Next base: position 96,863 of record DIEY01000003.1, read on the forward strand.
CATTGTTTTTCGTAAAAAGTTTGAACTTCCTTAATATCGCTATGATCTTCAGACGCATAGAGGTCGTAAGTAGAATAAAGGAGTTTATGCCCTTGGGTGGAGATGACGTTCAAAGTATATTCAAAAAATGAAAGATTATCGGTTTTAAGATGAATTACATGTTGGGGTCGGAGTATTTTAGCATAAGTTTCGAGCAGTCGAGAAGAGGTAAGTCGTTGACGTTCTGAGGGTTTATTAGGAAGAGGGTCAGGGAATGGGATAAAGATTTGATCCACTTCTCCAGGGGCAAAAATTAAATCTATGTTTTGTACTTGAGTTCGGACAAATGCAACATTTTTCAGACCAAGCTGTAAACATTGTCGAGCGCCAATAAACATACGCGCGCCTTTCACGTCAATAGCTACATGATTTTTAAAAGGATACTTCATTGCATTAAATACAGTGTATTCGGCCTTGCCGCAACCTACTTCGATAGTAATAGGTGAAGGTTGAGTGAAAAATTCGGGATACCACCTTCCCTTTAAAGGAAAACCAGTAATAAGTTCATTATACATAGGTTGAAAAAAATGCGGGAAATTTTTGCTCTCGGCCCAAAAAATCCTTTTCTTCTTCGCCACGATCGAAAATTTAAGTTTACAAAATTAGGCCTTGTCCTCTATTCTCAATACTCACAATATGCTTTATTGTGGTTTCTTATTCTACTTTTATATATCAAGATATTGATTCACTAAATTTTAAATTTAATACCTCCAAAAACTGATGCATGCATTATTCAGGCATGACTACATTTTTAAAATCCATAAGTCTTGAGAGGATTTTCTTTTCAGTGACTCAAGGGCATTATTGGCTTCCGATTCTGATGCAAACGACGCGATAGCCACTCTTGTAAGTCCTTTGGAAGAAGTTCCTGCTAACTGTGCATTGAATCCTTTTTGTTTGAGCTGATTGAGCAGACGATAAGCATTGTCGATCTCTTTAAAACATCCTGCTATCACATAAAACTTAACTGCATTTTCAGAGGTGATTGTTTCCGAAACCGATGTAGTTGCAATATTATCATCTGTAAACTTTTCTTTTTCAGTCACCACATCAATGGGAGTATCTTTAAGATAATCCTTCAGATTCTCCATAGAAGATGGTGAGGGTGCAATATCAGAATGGAGCACAATAACAGGCAGAGTAGTATCTTCAAAAGCAGATTCAGAGTTTTGAAATGGATCATCGCGGAGTTTTGACTTTCTTTGTGTGAACAAGTCTGTTGCACTTGGGGAAGGGTTTTCAAGAGAGCGAATATCAATAGAACTAGTTGATTGAGGAACATTACCTCCCAAGGACGAATAATCGACAATCCCTTGCAAAAAACCAGTTTGATAGATTGAATACATTGCCAACAGAAGGATGGGTAAAATCATAACTGTCCATTTTAAACCTTCAACGAGGTTGCGCGAACGAAAGCGCTGACTGCGTTTTTCGGCAGGAGCAGAACTTGGAGTCGTAGAATATTTTCTGCGAATAGGAACAGCCGACACCGGAGTTAAACCAAAAGCATCGTCAAGAAAATTGGAATGAGGATCAGGGTTGAATATCAAATTCTTAGAATCATCCAATTGTAAATCGCCAATTGAAGGAAAATTCAGAATTTTTCCATCATTGAGCTGTGAAATGCAATGCCATGCAAATTCCTGTATTTTTTCGAGAGCTTGAGCATAGGTTATTCCATTCTGAATTGCAAAATGAGTGGCCAACAAACCATCATTCGCCTTTAATGCAGCATTAAAACCCACTTTTGCCGCCGGCGGATATATTTGATGAAAAGCGTTGTTAATACGCGCCGAAACTTTATAGGTGATAAATCCTCCTAACCCCGGAATAATCACACACTCATTGGCAGGTAATAAATCAACTACTAATTTCTTTAGTTCGTTATAAAATTCACTTTCTGCCATAAATTATTTCGAGTCTTAGCTCACAAATTTAAAAAAACTTTTATGAGAATGATAAAATGTTCAAAACTTTTATTAAATCTTCTGGTATATCAATAGATAAACTGTCGAATTCGGTTTCAGCCATGTGAATATCGAATCCATGATAAAGCCAGCGGAGTTGTTCGAGCGATTCGGCCTTTTCTAAATCACATTCATCGAGTGCAACTATGCGAAAGAGGGTTTCGCATTTATAACCATAAATTCCTATATGTTTATAAAATCGAGTATTTTGCAGCCAAAATTCTTTTTCAACATTTCTAACAAAAGGAACTGCCTGCCTGGTAAAATACAAAGCCTTTCCATCAGAATTAACAATGGTTTTCACTACATTCGGATCGAATAATTCGGAAGAATCAGTTATTTGCTTATAAAGAGTAGCTATTGCAACTTCGTTGCGATAGAGTAGTTCGATTACTTTTTCGATCTGTTCGGGGCGGATGAAAGGCTCATCACCTTGAATATTAATAACCGCATCGAACTGACCCTCCCTTTCGATAAGTCTCAGTGCTTCGGCACAACGGGATGTTCCACTAGAATGATCGACCGCAGTCATCACGGCTTTACCACCGTTGTCGATGACATGTCGGAAAATACGTTGGTCGTCGGTAGCCACAATAACCTTATTAAGGTTTTCCAATTTTGAAGCTTGTTCATAAACGCGCATAATCATGCTTTTGCCTTTAATATCGGCAAGTGGTTTACCAGGAAATCGTGTGGAAGCATATCTTGCAGGGATAATGCCTGCTATTTTCATGATAAAATTTTATTTGAGATGAAGTTGGATTTTTAAATATCGAGTTTTTCGAGTAACTGATCATCAACCAGATTGGGGAAAGTAACCTTTAGTAGTGGCTCTTGCTGCATAGTTCTTTGGAGTGTATACATTGCTCCGCGATTGCGAGCCCATGAACGTCGGGCTATGCCATTATTTACATCCCAGAAAAGCATAGATTGAAGACGACGCTGGGCTTCATTTGAACCATCGAGAACAAGACCGAAACCTCCATTAATGGCTTCACCCCATCCAACACCTCCACCATTGTGAAGAGATACCCATGTGGCTCCTCTAATAGCATCTCCTACCATGTTCTGTACAGCCATATCAGCCGTGAACGATGAACCATCATAAATATTCGAAGTTTCTCTAAATGGGGAATCAGTACCCGAAACATCGTGATGATCGCGACCCAAAACGATAGGAGCAGAAATTTCACCTGAAGCAATGGCACGATTGAAAGCCGTAGATATACGAATACGTCCTTCGGCATCGGCATATAAAATTCTCGCTTGAGAACCTACTACAAGCTTATTGGCTTTTGCTTGACGTATCCATAAGAGATTGTCTTTCAGTTGTTGCTGAATCTCATCCCCTGCATCTTTTAATAATTCTTCGAAAATATCGCCTGCAATTTGGTCGGTTTTATCCAGATCTTTAGGATCGCCACTAGTGCACACCCAGCGAAATGGACCAAAACCATAATCGAAATACAATGGTCCCATAATATCCTGAACATAAGAAGGATAAATGAAATTACCTCTGGCATCGAAGATGTCGGCTCCTGCCCTACCCGATTCCAGTAAGAAAGCATTGCCATAATCAAAAAAATACATTCCTTTAGATGCAATTTTATTAATGGCAGCCACCTGCCTGCGCAAAGATGCTTGTACCTTTTCTTTGAAAAGCTCTGGTTGACGAACCATCATCTCTTGTGATTCTTCGAAAGAAAGACCTACCGGATAATAACCACCTGCAAATGGATTATGCAAAGAAGTTTGGTCGGAACCAATATCAACGTGAATATCATTATTGGCAAGCCTTTCCCATAAATCGACCACATTTCCCAAATAAGCAATGGAATGAGGTTGTCCTTTTTCTTTCCAATACAAGGCAGTCTGAATTGCTTTATCCACATCATCTATCACTTCGTCAACCCAACCTTGGTTAAATCTTTTGTAAGCTGCCTTGGGATTGATTTCGGCTACCAAACTTACAACTCCTGCAATGTTTCCAGCTTTGGGTTGAGCCCCCGACATACCTCCTAAACCACTCGAAACAAATAATTTCATTTCTGAGCCAGCATTTTTACGAGATATTTTCCTGCTGGCATTCATTATCGTAATCGTTGTACCATGCACAATTCCCTGAGGACCAATGTACATATAAGAACCAGCTGTCATTTGTCCATATTGAGAAACTCCAAGCGCATTGAATTTCTCCCAATGATCGGGGCTGGAATAGTTAGGCACTACCATTCCATTAGTAACGACAACACGTGGTGCTTCGGGATGCGAAGGGAACAGCCCCAAGGGATGACCCGAATACATCACCAAAGTTTGATGATCTGTCATAGTGGCCAGATATTTCATAGTGAGGAGATACTGTGCCCAATTCTGAAAAATAGCGCCATTGCCTCCATAAATGATGAGTTCGTGAGGATGTTGGGCTACGGCTTCATCCAAATTGTTCTGAATCATTAACATGATAGCGGCAGTTTGAGGCGTTTGAGCAGGATATTCTCCAATGGGTCGGGCATATATTTTATAATCGGGTCGAAAACGATACATGTATATCCGACCATATTGCTTTAATTCTTGGGCAAATTCTTTGGCCAAAACAGCATGATGCTTGGCTGGAAAGTATCGTAAAGCATTACGAATGGCTAATTTCTTTTCTTCCTTACTTAATATATCCTTACGCTTGGGTGCATGATTTACATTTGGATCGTAAGGTTTGGGTTGAGGTAGTTCATCAGGAATGCCCTGTAGAATAAGATTCTTAAACTCGGTGTTCTCCATAACTATAATGCAATTAATTTAAAATGTAAATATACCAATTTTCGACGATTTAAGAATTTTGATTACCTTGACTAAGAATTCCAGCTAAAAGAGCTCGTGCTCTGAAAAGCTGAGCTTTTACCGTTCCTAATGGCATGTGGAGTTCTGAAGATATTTCTTCGTAGCTCATTTCTTGAAAATAACGCATCCGTACCAGTCGTTTATAGCGCGGTTTAAGCTGATCGACAATTTCACGAAGCAGCTGATTGGATTGCTTTTTCATGAGAACTTGCTCAGGATCGGGACAATTGTTAGGCAACCCCCATGAAAGATCCTCAAAATCACTTTCATTTATATTCGACGAATCTAATGACAGGGTGTATTTTTTCTTTTTGCGCATAAAATCGATGCAGTTATTAGCAGCAATTTTAAAAAGCCAAGTGCTAAAGGCATAAGTAGGTGTATATTGATGAAGATTTTTGAAAGCTTTACTAAAGGCTTCCATCACCATGTCTTCGGCATCATCTACATCTTTAGTCATCTTTAACATTAGATAAAACAAAGATTCACGATAGTTGTCCATAAGTTTGGCATAAGCCCGCTGATCGCCTTCATACAAGGCCTGCTGTATCCATTCATAGTCCCTGTTGGCTTTCTCTGTAAAATCTGTACTTATTTCCATTGACTTTTTTTAACGAAGCGATTGGTTAATACCACGTAATACAGGATGATCATTTCGAAGAACTCTAGAATAGGCGAAATTAATAATAATTTACCTATTTGAAGTTTTTTCATGGCATTATAATAAATAATCATCTGACTTACAAGACGTAATAAAAATAAAAAAACCACAAAAGGCCAAGGAAATCGAAGTATCAACAGAACAATTAAAAGAAGAAAAACGAGTAATTGACTAAAAGAGTAAAGACCGAGCACAAATTGATGCCAAGGTTTGTAATGGCGCCCCGTACTTAAATGTCTGCGTTTTTGCCGAATCCATTCATTGAAGCCTTTCTTGGCATGGGAGAAAGTAAAGGAATCTGGATGAAGACAGCATCTTGTATTCTTTCTCTTAGCTACTTGATTGATAAATAAATCGTCGTCGCCCGACTCGAGTGAATAATGCGAGATAAATCCATTCACTTTATAAAATAACGACTTTTTATAACTCAAATTCCGCCCAACACCCATATAAGGCATCCCTGCCAACGCCAACGAAAAATATTGTAAAGCCGTATGAAAAACATTAAAACGCTGCATAATATTGGCAAATCCCTTGTCTTTATAAAATCCACTGTATCCCAATACTATAGAGGTTTGAGCATTATAAGACGATACCATCATCCTTATCCATTGATTAGATGAAGGACAACAATCGGCATCGGTTAGCAGTAAAACTTCATATTTAGCCGACTTTATTCCTATACTCAACGGAAATTTCTTTCCTGAAAAAAAATTCAAATCTTTTTCGATATTTACTATCGAAAGATGCGAATATTCTTTCTGAAAGTCACGTAATAAATACAGACTATCATCATCACTGGTATGATTTACTACAACAACCTCAAAATCAGGATAATCTTGATTCAAAATGAATGGTAAATTTTTTTTAAGATTTTCGTATTCGTTTCGAGCGCAAATCACCACAGAAACTTGTGGCCATTGTTCAAGAGCAGTAGGTTGTTGATGGTTAAAGGCCAAACGACTGAATATACCCCAATAATAGAACAGCTGGATAATCATTACTCCTGAATAAATGATAAAAAGCCAAAAATAAGGGAGTTGGGTAAGGGTATTCAAATCCATAAGACGGAGAAAATAATTGCTGCAAAATTATTCAAAAGCCTTAGCAGGAAAATAGAAACTCTCTCTAAAATTATGAACAATTGTTGATAAGTTAAACTGATTGAGAAACCAAATTCGATATAAAGACAGCTAAACATTAATTTTGCAGCCTTAAAATAAATGCCTGTTTTGATAAAATTCGAGATAGAAGCTATTGATAGGCAAACTCGCGCACGAGCAGGAAAGTTGGTTACTGACAATGGACATGTGTTAACCCCAGTCTTTATGCCCGTAGGAACAGCAGGTAGCGTAAAAGCCATACACACCAAGGATCTTCAGGAAGATACGAAAGCCTCTATTATTTTAGGCAATACCTATCATTTATATTTAAGACCAGGCCTCGAAGTTTTAAAAAATGCTGGGGGTCTGCATCAATTCAACAGTTGGGATGGAGCTATTCTAACAGATAGTGGAGGATATCAAGTGTATAGTCTGGCTTTACGCCGCAAACTCACACCTGAAGGTGTAGTTTTCCAATCACATATCGATGGTTCACGACATTTATTTACTCCTGAACGAGTCATTGATATTCAAAGAATAATTGGTGCCGATATCATCATGGCTTTTGACGAGTGTACACCGTATCCTTGCTCATACGATTATGCATTAAAAAGTATGCAACTAACGCATTCATGGCTCGACCGATGCTTAAAAAGATTTAATGAGACACGGCCTGAGTATGATTATGACCAAAGTTTATTTCCAATAGTTCAGGGAAGTGTTTATGAAGACCTTCGCATACAGTCGGCCGAATATGTTGCTTCGAAAAATGCACCAGGGAATGCTATTGGAGGCTTGTCAGTTGGGGAACCTGCCGAAGTAATGTATCAACTCACCGAAAAAGTCTGCCAGATTCTACCATTCGACAAACCACGATATTTAATGGGAGTTGGCACTCCAGCTAATATTCTCGAAAGCATAGCCTTAGGCATCGATATGTTCGATTGTGTGCTTCCCACTCGTAACGGCCGTAATGGTCAATTGTTTACTTCGGAAGGCATCATCAATATTAAAAACGAAAAATGGAAAAACGATTTTAGCCGAATAGACCCTTCAGGCAGTTCTTTTGTAGATGAACTATACTCTCGCGCTTATTTACGTCATCTTTTCGTAGCCGGCGAAATCCTTGCCTCAGTTATAGCAAGCTTGCATAACCTTCGATTTTTCCATTGGTTAATGGAAGAATCGAGAAAACATATACTGACAGGTGATTTTCAACTATGGAAAAACCTGATGACTCCTCGTTTAAGTCAAAGATTGTAAATTCGCATTTTGTATCTCACATTCATGAGGAAAAATTTCATCTCATTCCGACTGACAATTATCGACCGTTATATCATCCGAAAATTCCTCGGCACATTTTTCTATTCCATTGCTCTGCTCATCCTTATAGTCGTAGTTTTCGACGTATCAGAAAAAATCGATGACTTCCTTACCCGGCAAGCACCTTTACGAGCCATCATCTTCGATTATTACTTCAATTTCATTCCTTATTTTATCAACCTATTTAGTTCGTTATTTACTTTTATTGCCGTCATCTTCTTTACTTCTCGCTTGGCTGAACGTTCCGAAATCATTGCTATGCTCAGTAGTGGAATTAATTTTTATCGATTACTGAAACCTTATATGATCTCTGCTACGTTTTTAGTCATTCTCACCCTATATTTATCTAATTTTCTTATACCACACACCAATATCAAACTCAGGGCCTTCGAAAAACAATATATTAAGAATCCTATTCGAAGCAGCGCACTCAATCTTCATCTACAAATCGAACCAGGTGTATTCGTTTATTTCGAATCATGGGACAATGTCAGAACTAATGGCTATCGATTTACTTTAGAGAAAATAGAAGATGGCAAACTCAGCTACAAACTGATGAGCGATCAGGTGAAATGGGATTCGGTTGCTTCCAAATGGCAACTTATCAATTATACCGAAAGATTTATCGACACTGCTACCTTCCAACAAAACATTGTATTTGGCTCAAAAAAAGACACTACACTCAATCTTCGTCCTACAGAAATTATAGTGGATAAAGAAGACATGAAAATTATGAATTTCAACGAATTGAACGCATTCATTCACAGAGAAAAACTCAAAGGCAGCAGTATGGTGAAATATTATGAGACGGAAATGCATAAACGTATAGCCGAACCCATCTCGGCCCTCATACTTACACTTATAGGCGTAGCTTTATCCAGCCGAAAAGTAAGAGGAGGAACAGGCATGCACCTGGGCATTGGTTTAGGGATTACTTTTGCGTATATTTTATTTATGCAAATCACTACCCAGTTCTCGGTGTATGGAAACATGGCGCCAATGCTGGCTACATGGATACCCAATATCTTTTTTGGAATAGTAGCCATCTGGCTTTTGCTAAAAGCACCTAAGTGATTTCTAACGCTCTTGGCCCCCAGTTTTACTCTAAACCCTCCATAATAATCCTCATGAAGTGAGCGTCATCCTTCTTCTTGTTGCTTACGAATAGAAGCAATAATAAACCTTACTACATCCATTTTGCGTTCCACCATAAAGCGTTTGTAATCTTCCTCTCGATTACGGAAAAATACTCCCTGCAAAATGGGTTGTGCAACAAATGGAAATATACATAACGACAAAATATTAACAATAAGCTGCGTTGGATCACAATTCTTGATTTTTCCGGCATCTATTTCTCTATAAATCTGATTGATAAAAAACTGAGGATTCAAGCCGGTTCCACGAATTAAAGCATCAATATGTTGCCGACCATGAGCCAATTCATGAAGAATAAAGCCCGGAATCATTGGATTCTCACTCAAAGTATCGAGATATTTCGAAACAAAAAGCTCAATTTTCTTAAACAAGGGCTCATCTGAATTGAGAATAACCATTACCGAAGGCACTACTTTTATGAAAGCCTCTAAAAATACTTCCTGATAAAGCTCCTCTTTCGATCGAAAATAATAATGAATCAAAGCCTTATTCACACCAGCTTCATCGGCTATCTCTTGCATACGAGCTCCATCATAACCATACTCTATAAAAACCCTACGGGCAGCTTCCATAATTCCTTCCCGACTCGCTTTTTCTTGTGGACTCATACTTCTTATTCATCAAAAATTGTTTCTAAAAGCAAAAATAATTTATTTAAAAGAAGTTTTAACAAAAAAAAAAATAAAAAAAGCTGCTGAATATTAAAAAATAAGAAATCCAGCAGCCTTAAAAAACATTTAATTGAAAATTTTTAACGAGTGATAAAAAATTTATGACGAAATATCGAACCATTAGGTAAATGCATAACAACCATATAAATTCCTTGCGATAATGACGGAAGTATAATGGATTGTTGTCTGTTATAAGCATTTAAAGCTTTGGTAAAAACCATCTTACCGCTCATATCCAACACTTGAAGGTTTTTGGTGCCGTTTGGGATCTCATTCTTCCATTCTATGAAAAGTTCACGGGTATTCGTTTTGTAAAATATTTTCGCAATATCTGAGGCAAGGTCTTCGATACCAGCGGCTTGACCATCGAAGGCAAAATCAACCCAAACCGAGTCGGCGGGATCATCAGCATCGTAAAATACATAAGTAACTGTAGAAATTCCAGAATGAGATTTGGGATCATAATTCACACTCAAACCTTGAGACGATTCTCCGGCTGCCATGACCATAGGCTCTGGAAGTTGGAAAACCTCAGGAGGATAACTAGCTCCCCAATAAAAATACATCTCAGTACCCTCGATGACTGATCTATGAATCTTGTGCATGCTCACATTCTTAGTTTCATTGCTGCGATTGGTTAATATCAGATCGTATTGCATAACCTCGGTATATGAACCCACCACATTCACTAAAGAAGCCGTAGGGATAGAATCTTCTGCATTTCTCAAACCAAGATACGAAGGCGAAAATTCTACATGGAAAGAAATGCTGTCATTGGGATTATCTTCTACAAAAAAAGTAAACTTCAGGCGTGTATGGCCTAAAACACCGCCTGCATCATAATCGGCTGTAAAATCAGTAGAAGTGCCTCCTGCAGCAATGGTAATAGCCTCTGAACTTAAATTGACAAACCATGGGTAACAGGCCCCCCAGCAAAAAGTCGCCGAGGAATCCTTGGCGGCAAATTCCTCATACTTCTTAACCAAAACATTTTTTGCCTCAGTGGAAGTGTTGCTCACCAAAATTCTGGCCACCATATATTCAGTTGGCAAGCCTCCCCAATAAAGAGTTGCATCGTTGGCAATCGATTTGCCATCTAAAGTCTTGAGCTGTAGGCTTTGACCAGCTAACCAGCCTCCTAAAGTCATAAACAAAACAGAAAGTAAAATTTTTTTCATCGTCTAATAAAAATTGGGTTTGTAAACTGTTGGTTCATGATGCAAAAATAAGGTTTTTTCATTACTCAGTCTGTCTATTACTCTGATTCTCGACCGAAAAAATTTTATCTCAACATAATGAATGAACCCATGCGTCCTTTATCACCAGCACGTGCCGAGAAAAACAAATGCGAATGGCAACGCGTGCAAAAACCCGATAACTCGATATTTTGAGGTTGAACACCTTTTTCTATCAATATTCTTCTATTCGCCTCCCAAAGATCGAATACATATCGAGAAAAATGTGAAGTTTTCAATAAAATGCCTTCGGTATCGCTAAAGACTTCTTTCACTTTGCTTGCAACATCATTTCCTATTTCATAACAACATGGCCCTATAGACGGTCCTATGCCCACAAAAATATCTTCAGGCTTAGAAAGGTAAATATTCTGAAATTCTTCTATAACTCTTGCGCCAATTTTCATCAGTGTCCCTTTCCAACCCGCATGAGCTGCGGCTATAACTTTTTTCACAGGATCGAAAAACAACAAGGGTACACAATCAGCCGTCTTGATGACCAGACAAATTCCCCGGTCTTGGGTCATCATACCATCGCTTCCCAAACAGCTTTCTAAAGTCTCAACGACACCCCGCCCTTTCTCCATCGATGAAATATGCTCCACAACGTTACCATGAATCTGCCTAGCAAAAACCAAATTTTTAATATCGATTCCAAATTTCGATGCTAAGAGTTTTCTGTTGCTTATCACTTCTTCATCAGTCAAATATCCATTTAAGGAAATGGAAAAATTTTCATGATGATGATACTTCCTTGTAGAAACGAAATGTAATACTTCATCACTGAACTTCAATAAGTTATCGAAATAACAACAGACGGGTTCTTCTTTATCTAAAAACATTTCGAAGGCTTTTCTGCAAAACAAAGAGATTTTGAGCGAATTTACAAACATGACAAGCCTACCGATTAACTCCTTAACTATTCAATATCAATCAATTAGAAAATTAGAGACTTTAATAATAAAGCGTTATTCAATAAAATAGCCCACCTATGGAAGAAAATTTTGATTTTTTATAAAGTTATGATTTCAAGAGACATTTAGGGAATATCTGAATGCAAATAAGAAATTTGAGAAGTTTTCAACAAAAGAGAACTTTAGAACTATGGGTAATTTGTCATAACTCATTGATATATAGTAATAACGAAATATTTGAAAATTTGGATGCGTAAAGAAATTTAAGATTACGAATAAAATATTAATTTTCAATAAGATATAAGAAGTTGAATGATTCCCAAAACGAGGAAATTTTTTTCAGAAAACTTGCATACTAAAAAAGCTTTTTGTAAGTTTGCTGCTTAAATTCATCGACCAAATACTAAAAAGATAGATTCAGGTATTAACAATTCAACTCCGCAATGAGATTCAGAATAATCTTAAATATTGATAAGCGAGGAGGCAAAGATAGATTGCCTATTAACTATCAATATGAGTGTTCGGCGGTAATTTACAAAATACTATCCACTTCCGACAGTAAGTTTTCTGAATGGTTGCATGAAAATGGTTTTCTGGCTGATAAAAAACAATTCAAGCTTTTCACCTTTTCCCGTTTGTTCATACCCCAATTCCATGTGGAGGACTCTATGCTGAAAATCATTTCAGACACAATGGAATGGCAGATTTCGTTCGTTCCCGACATCAGTACGCGTGAATTTATTCAAGGCATATTTAAGGAACAGGAATTTGGATTGGGAAACAAAAAAGCCCAGATAAAATGCAGGGTACAAAGCATAGAAATGTTGCCACCTCCGGAATTTAAAGAAACCATGACCTTTCAAACCCTGTCGCCACTCTGCCTCACTTTGAAACGCCAAGACGGAACAGACGAATATATTTCTCCCACTCATCCGATGGCTTTGACTTTAATCAAGCAAAACCTGCAAGATAAATACAAGGCTTTCATCGGCAAGGATTTCCCCGATAACGAACACGCATTTGATTTTAAGGCAACCAATCAGCCTCGTTCGTCGTTGATAACCATCAAGGCCGACACGCCGCAGGAAAGCAAAATCCGTGGCTTTTCATGCCAATTTCAGCTGACCGCACCCATTGAGTTGATGAAAATCTGTTACGAAGGCGGCATTGGCAGCAAAAACAGCCTGGGATTCGGGATGGTGGAAACAACAAAAGAAAATAACAAACAGATATAGCTATAGATTATATATGATTAAAGAAATATGCCAATTTGTGGAAATTATAGAAGAGCAAATCCCCAATCTACTTGAGGAAGGAGTTAAACTCAAGGAAGGTGTTTACATAGCTCTGGACATTGGATTAGAGGATGGTAATTATGTGCTCAAAAATGTTGACGAAAACGGAAATATCCTGAAAGAAGACATTGGATTATATACAAAAGATGAAGAAATAAATCCTTTTTTCGAAAAATGTCGGATGATACTACAATACTCAACGCCGGTTTCATCAGCCAAGATTTTTAATCCCAACAAGAAAATTTTTAATCTAACATGTAATCCTTATGCAATAGGGTTTACCAAAAAGATCATTAATAAAAATCTTGAAAGCATCGGAAATGATGGAATTTTAGAAGAATTAACACAGCAGTATTTCAAAAAGGCTGAAGAGTTCGTAGAAGAAGGAAAGGCTAAAATTTGGTTTGAAGGGTTTAAAAGCTATCTAAAAGAGAATTTTTGGAATTTATTGGAAAAGATTGATTATGCCAGTTTAAAAAATGATTATTCCATTATTTTCTTTTTAAAAAGTCTTACTATTGAAGACTTTAAAATTCCATATCAAAAGTATTTAATGCAAAATGTATTCAACAAAGCCGATTATAACATAATATATCAGGACATAACATATGGGATTAGCGAGAGTCTAAGTACATTTAACGACAAAAAACGTTTTTTGAAGCATCAATCTGCCAGTTTTAAATATAATTATCGTTTACATTACGAAGATGCCTTATTGGCATGGAAATTTTACCGGCTTATTCAAAATAAACAATTACCAAATCCGCTACCTATTTTCGTTGATAAAAAAGAAGCAAACTTGAATGCCGATGTTGTCAAGCTTTTTAATCAAGATGGCATTGTTGGCTATTCTGAGATAATTAGTTCTTTGCTGAATCTAAGAGGAACGAATTTACAAAACTTTTATCTCTTATTCATCCAAAAAGGGCAAATCATTGATTTAGATTTTGTGCCTGTTTTTAAATACACTTTAAAAGACAAGGAGGAAAACGATTTTATTGTAAAAGAACTCTTTGGTGCAGAACCTGTTATTTATTTCAATAGCAAGGAACACAATGTGTTTGATTTTCAATTCATGATTGTAAATTATATCTTCAACAATCAGTTAATTCAGAAAACCAAAGCAGGTACTTTGTGGCTTAAATATTTTGAAGATATAGAAATTAAAACTGAGTATGGCTTAACCGATACGATCTACAACCTCATTTACAAATATCGAAAAGCTTGGTATGATTTTATTTATAAATCAAAACAACAAGTAATCACGATAACAATGATAAATGAAATGTTTAAAGATTCCATTGTTGATGATTTAAGACATGATGAAGAATTAAAGAAAACTACTCAAATACGAAAAAAACTCAGCCTTTGGTTCGGGTTACAACCTTTATTTGATAACAATTTTAATACAAGAAATAATATGGCTAATAAGACAGTTGAATTACAGACGAAGATTCGTGAAATTGCCCAAAACGAATCGTTACACATCTCAACCGATGATGAGTTCGCATTTGCAGCTGGACAAATCATTTGGAAATTATTGATTCAGAGTGAATCAGCAAATCGATCACATGCCCTACTCGAACCATTTCTGCAAAAAACAGAACCTATTCTTTTTAAACAAGCAATTGCAAATACTTTCAATATGTACAAATACAAGTTTGTATTGTATCCCAACAAATACGAATTTGACAAACTTTTTAGCGAAGTCATGGGGTATGAGCCGGACATTAAAAACATGAAAGAACATCTGCCCATGATTTTGGCAGGTTACTTTTCTGAATCAGTTTTTAAAAAACAATAACCATTTAAAATAAAATCATTATGACTTATTCAAACAGAATTTACGGAGCAGCATTAATAAAAGCAATCAATTCAAATTACAATGCTGATTTTTCAGGACAACCAAGAACACTCCCCAATGGAGTAGTTTATGCGACAGACAAAGCGCTGAAATATGCCATTAAGAATTTTATAAAGGAAAACTATCCATCTGAGAAAGTATTCTATTTCAAACGATTCAACGAGGAATTTATCCCTTATAGTCTGGATGACGCTTTTGCCGCAGCTTTCCCTGAGCATAAAGATGAAATAGATAAAAAAATTATTGCAAAAGATCTTCTGAGTTGCATCGATATTCGTTTATTTGGAGCAACCTTCGCTAAAAAAGCTAAAAAAAATGTGGCTATTTCCATTCATGGTCCAGTGCAAATTACACACGGTGTAAACGTTTGGCATGAAAATAATTTTTATTCGGAACAAATTATGTCACCTTTTAGGAATCCGAATGAAGACAACGAAGATAATATGGCTACTACACTTGGCCGCCAAAGTCGACTGCATGAAGGGCATTATTTGCATCACTTTTCCGTAAATCCTAAAAATCTTGAAGAAATACTTGAATTGGCAGGAAATGAGGCAAAAACACTTACTGCTGATGATATTGCCAAGTTGAAAGAAGCTTTACAAAAGGGAGTTACTTATTATGATTCTGCGGCAAAAGCTGGTTGCGAAAATGAGTTATTAGTTTGGGTTATATTAAAACCTGAATCGAAACTTGTTATGCCGAATTTTACTCAACTGATGAAAATGAGCAAAGAAAAAGTTGATGATAAAGTTCAACTTGATCTGGCTGAATTGAAAAAGGTTGTTGATGCTAATAAAAATGAAATAGAAGCAGTTGAAATCTATATTAATAAAGCTTCAATAATTATAGTAAATGCGCCAGATGAGGCTATTATTAAAAACTTATAATTCGAAACCCTCGAATCAGCAAAAATCTCTTCAGGGTTAAATCATTGAAAAATGGTAACATTAGTTTCAATCAATATCAAATCGGATTTTGGTTTTTTAAAAAAACCTGATACCAATGATCCAATTTACTTGACCTTCAATATGCTTCATAAACCTTGCCTTTTAGGAATATTGGGAGCTATTGTTGGTGAGAAAGGATTTCGGGATTATGGAGTGATGCCAGAATACTATCAAAAACTAAAAGGTATAAAAGTGTCAATGGCACCATTAAATGAAAATGGAAAGACTTACCATGAAAACGGGAACTTTGCAAAAACAGTGATAAAATACAACAATACAACTGGCTTGGCAAGTGAAGAAGAAAGCGGAAATTTAATGATTACGGAGCAAACTTTGGTCGCCCCAGCATTTAAATGTTGGATTTTGCTTAACTTGGAAAGCGAAATTGAAGCTAAACTCTACAATTTCCTGAAAGAAAACAAAGCTGAATATTTGCCCTATCTTGGTAAGAATGAATTTTCTCTTTGGTGGGATACTTTTAACGAGTATGAATATGAACCATTTTATCCAAACGAAGAATTCCAGATAAATAGCTTATTCATAAAGGAGGAAACAGTAAAGGAAGGCAAAATAAAAACTCGTTTTCTCCCCGGTTTTTTATCCATGTCTGAAAAAAAATTTATGTATTTTGAAAGACTTCCCATTGGCTATATTGAATCTCCTCTATTTCAATACGAATATAAAGACTTCGCATTCACAAACTGTGATTTGAGAGAGGATTACGTTTTGCCAGAATCATACCCATTGTATAAGCTATCGAATAATGAAATCATTCAATTGTTCTAAAGGTATTATAGATGACATTTTACCAATTTTTGGAGACCTTTCAAAAACGTATTATGCTCATTTATCCAAGGATAGATCGGAGAAGGAAACCCTTTTTAATCACTCTCTATTGGTTTCAAAATACTGTTTAAAATTGATTGAATCTCATCAAATAGATCATTTGCTCGATTCATTGATCGAAAGGATCATGGAGCTTTTACAAATTAAGAATAAAAGAGAGTGGGGAAGCTTATTCAAAGAGATATTCATTGCAGCCATTGTTTATCATGATATGGGAAAGATAAATCCCAATTTTCAAGTCATTAAAATGGAAAATGAATCATTCTCTTTAAATAATAAATTGTCTTTTCAATCAAATCATTCCTTGCTTGGTGCATATTTATTCTCAAACATCTATTTCAAAAAAACATTTGAAAACAATGAGTTAAATGATGATGAAAAACTCACTCTCTATTTTTCAATTCATCTTTTCGCCAGTACCATTATAAAACATCATAATCCGAGCATTAATTTTTCATTAGAATTTGAAAAACAACAAATCAACGATTGCTATTCGTTTATAGAAACATATAATCTCTATTTTGATAAAAATTTCTGTTCGAGTTTCTATATGAGTGCAAGTAATATTTTTGAAGAATTCGGAGAAATAGTTGCAAATCAGGAGGTTTATTTTGATTTATTTGCAATAACCAAACTGCTATTTTCTTTGTTAACCGCTTCCGATTTTTATGCAACAAACGAGTTCATGACAAAAATAGAAATCAATGAATTTGGAATACTGAACAAAGATGAAAAGGAAAAACTTACAAAAAGTTTCAAAACTGTAAAGTATTATAATAAAGACTTGTACGAGAATTTTGAGTATTACCAATCTTTCCCTTGGGAAAAGTTGACAGAACGAAATGCTTCAAATTTGAATTTTCTAAGACAAAAACTTACTATTGAATTGATTTCGAATTTAAGAAAACATTCTGATCGTAAATGTTTTTATCTAGAAGCTCCAACAGGTGCTGGAAAGACAAACTTATCGTTAGCGTTTGCAACCGAATTAATAAATATCGATTCTTCGTTGAATAAAGTCTTCTATGTTTTCCCATTTACCACATTAATTACCCAAACGTTTGAATCGATAAAGGAAACATTGGAGATAGACAATAACTATATTATTCAATTGCATTCTAAAGCCGGATTTCATGAAAAAGGTGACGGTACCTATGGAGATGAAAAACAATTGTATTTGGACAATTTGTTTGTGAACTATCCGATTGTCCTTATGTCCCACATACATTTTTACAACATCTTAAAGGGAAATGAAAAAGAAAGTAATTATCTATTACATCGATTGTGCAATTCAATTGTGATAATTGACGAAATTCAAACCTACAATCCTGAACATTGGGATAAGATTGTTTATTTCCTTGCGAATTATGCCCAAATATTCAACATACGGGTTTTAATCATGTCGGCAACTCTTCCTAAAATTGATGCATTACACCCTGACTTGAATGGGTCATTTATTTCGTTAATTTCCAATCGTGATCAGTATTTCTCAAATCAAAATTTTGCTGGTCGAGTTTCTTTTGATTTTACTTTGACTGAAAAACAAAGGCCAAAAAATAAAGAAGATAAAGAAAACTACTTGATTGAATTGTCGAATTTCATGATCGAAAAAGCGGAACGCTATGCAAGTTTAAATGACCAGAAAGTGAACATTCTGATTGAATTCATAACAAAAAAAACAGCTGCATTTTTCTTTACCCTTCTAAATAATGACAGTCGTTTTGAAGATTACAAGATTCTTTTGCTTTCGGGCGACATATTGGAATTTAGAAGAAAGCAGATCATTAATTCGATTAAAGAACAAGTGTACCCAAAAGTGATTGTAGTCTCAACACAAGTTGTGGAGGCAGGCGTTGATATTGATATGGATATAGGATTTAAAGATCGTTCACTTATCGACAGTGATGAACAATTGGCTGGACGTATCAATCGCAACGCATTAAAAAAGAATTGTATTGTTTACTTGTTTGATTTTGATAAGACAAGCACAATTTATGGGTCAGACAACCGCTACAAGATTCAGCAAACAGACAAAGATATTTACAACGACTATAAAGAGATACTGATCAACAAAGAATTTCATGCATTATATGAGAAAGTTTTCGAAGAGAAACTCAAGAAAATGAAAAGCAATTTTTTTGCAGCAGGCTATTATTATCAATATTTTAAAGAGTTCAATTTTTCAAAGCTTCATTCGGAATTCAAATTGATTGAGGATAATGACAGTCAACAATTATTTATTCCTATTAAGATACCTATTTCTTTTTTTGATAATATTTCAAACTTAGAAAAAATGAGAGTTCTTACAGAAGATAAAGAATACGTAGATGGAACAAAAATTTTTGAATATTACGAAAAACTAGTTAACTTGGAATTTGATGACTTTTCACTGAAAAAAATTGAATTAAAAAAGATTGGTTCCATCATGTCACAGTTTAGTATTTCCGTTTATCGGAAGCAACTCGAAGCTATTGCAGACATGCTTCAGCCTGAAAAAAGCAAATATGGTTTTCAATATTTATTGAATTGGAATTTGTGCTATTCTCCGGAATCAGGTTTCGATTCGAAAAAAGTGGATGTCAGCTATTTTATTTAATTTTCAAACATTTGATTATGACTTTCCCTTGTATTTGAACTTGTCTTAGGAATGATGAATGAGAAACCGTTTTTTTGTAATTATATACCAATAGAAACATAGAAAAAGTAAAATTCATATTCTTATAAAGAAAAATATAAACAACTAAAAATTCAAACGCTTGACTTTTCAATTTAAAATTCAATTACAAAACGTTACCAAACCGCCAGTATGGCGGCGAGTGCTTGTGCCGTCGGAAATTACCTTCGACCAGTTTCATCACATCATTCAAGATGCCTTTGGATGGGAGAATGAACACATGTATACTTTCTCTCTTTCGGGTTATGGCTCAAGTCCGCTCATCGAGATTAACCCAGAAAACGATGCAAATGATTTTTTTTCTTTTCCTTCGAGAAATCCAACTCAAAAGATGAATGCTAAGAAAACCAAAATTTCGGATATTTTCAATACAGAAGGGCAGATCTTTACTTATATCTATGATTTTGGGGACAATTGGGTGCATAAAATTATATTGGAGAGAATCGCTGAAAAAGACAATTCTCTTTCAGCTATATTATTAAAAGGGAAGGGTGTGTGCCCGCCTGAAGATTGTGGTGGTCCTTGGGGTTATAAAAAGATAAAAAGTACAATTGCTGATAAGTCGGATCCTGAAAGAGAGGAAATACTTCAATGGTTGGGTCTGGAATCGGATGAAGAATGGAATCCTGACGCCTACAATTTTGAAAGAGAAGCTGTGTATTTTAATCGATTGTATAAAAATATATTGGGGAAATAAATGTAAAAACCCTTGTGATTTTATTTTTTGCTTTATGATAGTGACCGGCACGCATTTCAATTATTATCAGGTTTGCAAACGAAAACTCTGGCTGTTTGCAAACGGAATCAATATGGAGGATACCTCCGACTTGGTATATGATGGCAAGTTAATTCATGAAACATCGTATCCGCAACGTTCGGAACGGTATGAAGAAGTGGAAATCGACGGCATAAAAATCGATTATTACGATGCACGGAATAAAGTGATCCACGAAATTAAGCGTTCGGACAAAGTGGAGGAGGCACATGTCTGGCAAGTGAAATATTACATTTACGTGCTGGAACGCAATGGACTGAAAGAGGTTAGCGGGTTGTTGGAATATCCGACGCTGCGTCAAACAACCAAAGTGGAACTAACCGATGCTGACCGGCAGAAAATTGCTGAAATGAAGAAAGAGATTACTGAAATTATTCAATCCGATGATTGCCCTCCGGTGATTCATTCGAAAATTTGTAAGACTTGCAGTTACTATGATTTTTGTTATGTGGAAGAGGAAAAAGAGAGCTGAAGAATTGGTGATAATCCGATGGGTGATANNGGTGATAGTTTGATAGGTGATAATTTGATAAGTGATAATTTGATAAGTGATATAAATTATTGTTTGGTATGATGGAATACAATGATATTTTCAGGGAACGAACAAAAAAGTTAGCATTGGAAATTATAAGAGAAATGGCTAAAGTGAAATTTTCAGATGAAGTCTCGGTTATTAGGAAACAAATTATTCGTTCTGCCACTTCTGTTGCAGCCAATAACAGGACAGTGTGCAGAGCTCGATCAGAATGTGAAAGGTTTGCTAAAATGTGCATTGTTGTGGAAGAAACTGATGAAACCGCTTTTTGGCTCGAATTAATTGAAGAACTCGAAATACTTCCTATTGCTAAAGTTAATGAATTTAAAAGTGAAACCGAAGAAATTCTGAAAGTCATGTCTTCGTACAAAAAGAAATTAGCAAAAACATTGTAAATCCATCACCCATAAATCCATCACCCATCACCCATCACCCATGAAAAAGACCTATTACCTGTTTAATCCCGGCACCTTGCAACGTAAAGACAATACGATAAAGTTTACTCCAATTGAGGAAGACGGGAATGGCTTGGAACATGAAGGGCAACCTCGATACCTGCCCGTAGAAAATATTGCCGAATTTTACGTGTTTGGCGCTTTGAATGCCAACAGTGCTTTGTATAATTTTTTGGGACAAAACGACATTGCCGTACATTTTTTCGATTATTACGAAAATTATACGGGTTCGTTTATGCCTCGCGACGGTCTGCTTTCGGGAAAAATGATTTTGGCTCAAACCTCAGCTTATCAGAACAAAAAGAGAAGGCTTGAACTTGCCCGAAAATTCGTGGAAGGTGCGGCTTTCAACATGACCAAAAACCTGCGTTATTACAATACACGCGGTAAAGATCTGGAGGGCGTTATCGAAAAAATAGAACAATACGCCGCAATGCTTCCGAATTTGGAAGGCGTTGACGAAATCATGGGACTGGAAGGCAACATAAGGCAAACCTATTATGATGGGTTCGAACTCATCATCAACGATTTCAGCATGGGTGGAAGAAGTAAGCAACCGCCTAAAAACGAAGTAAATGCGTTGATTTCGTTTGGCAATATGATATGCTATTCGCAATGTCTGCGGGCAATTCATCAAACGCAGCTCAACCCGACGATCAGTTATCTGCATACGCCCGGAGAACGACGTTACTCGCTTTCGTTGGATATCTCGGAAATTTTCAAACCGATTTTGGTGGACAGAGTGATTTTTAAACTCTTGAATAAAAAAGAGCTTCAGGAAAAGCATTTCGAAACCCGACTGAACCGTTGCCTCCTTAATCCGTCGGGGAAAAAAATTTTTGTGCAGGCTTTTGAAGAGCGGCTCAACGAAACCATTCAACACCGATCGCTCAAACGTAAAGTGAGTTATCGACATCTCATCAAGTTGGAGTGTTACAAATTGAGCAAACATTTATTGGGGATAGAAGAATACAAACCCTTCAAAATGTATTGGTAATTATGACAAAAAGTCACCCATCACTTATAGACTATTACTCATCACCCATCAATATCGAATAAATTCAAGAAATGTATGTAATTTTGGTATATGATGTTGGAGAAAAGCGCGTCGGAAAAATGCTGAAATTGTGCCGCAAATATTTGAATTGGATACAGAATTCAGTTTTTGAAGGAGATATCACCGAAGTGAAATTGAAAGAATTGATTATTTTCGCAGAAAAAATAATGAAATTGGAAGAAGATTCATTAATCATTTTTTCGAGTCGGACAGAAAAATTTCTTGACAAGCAAATTATTGGGAAAGAGCGAAGTAGCACCGATAATCTTCTCTGATCCGATCGTCGAATAAAGGTGTTTTTACTTTTTGTGAGGGCAAACAGTCAAAACGAGGATCTTTGACATATTGAGAATCAATATATAAAATAAGTTGTCGATAGTCGGGAATTTTTATATTTTTGCCTATCGACAACTTTCCTACTTCAAAAATGAAGTTTATTATATGTTTAAAGGCTGATTTTCAGCTATATTTTTTACTGTTCTCAACGGCTCTTAATCGCACCAGAAGGAATTGAAATAATAAATTTTTGAGTAGTCCATAACCATAAAATACAATCTCTTAATCGCACCAGAAGGAATTGAAATAAATGATAGCTAATACGGTTTATGCTAACCGCATCTCTTAATCGCACCAGAAGGAATTGAAAT
>DIEY01000003.1:119933-120077 GCA_002418865.1 Bacteroidales bacterium UBA5762
TCGCACCAGAAGGAATTGAAATTATCCTGAAATGAGTTTAGAAGAAATAAAAAATATTCTCTTAATCGCACCAGAAGGAATTGAAATCTGATAAAAACTAATTTTAACCCGAGCGTCGCTGAAATCTCTTAATCGCACCAGAAG
>DIEY01000003.1:120224-120506 GCA_002418865.1 Bacteroidales bacterium UBA5762
CGCACCAGAAGGAATTGAAATGAATCTAAAAGTTTTCTGCAAAAATTATATCGAAACAACTCTTAATCGCACCAGAAGGAATTGAAATATTTCACAAATGCAGACACT
Source organism: Bacteroidales bacterium UBA5762 (assembly GCA_002418865.1). GTDB lineage: Bacteria > Bacteroidota > Bacteroidia > Bacteroidales > TTA-H9 > TTA-H9. The sequence continues at coordinate 120,333 of DIEY01000003.1, forward strand.
GCAAAAGCAGCTATTGCTCTTAATCGCACCAGAAGGAATTGAAATATATGGGTTTATCTCTACCAAGCGAGTCGCTGAAAATCTCTTAATCGCACCAGAAGGAATTGAAATGAGCTGGAACTGAAGATGTTTTAATAGTAGCTGAGGCTCTTAATCGCACCAGAAGGAATTGAA
>DIEY01000065.1 GCA_002418865.1 Bacteroidales bacterium UBA5762
GATGATCTTCACGATCCTTTTCTGATGAAAGACATGGATCGAGCCATTGAACGGATAGATAGAGCCATTAAGAATCATGAAAAGATTTTGGTTTATGGGGATTACGATGTTGACGGCACATCGGCAGTTGCTTTGGTTTATACTTTTTTCAATGAGTTTTACAAGGCAATAGGATTTTATATTCCCGACAGATATGCCGAGGGTTATGGAATATCGTATAAGGCTATAGACTATGCTTCAGAAAATGGTTATGGGCTTGTTATTGCTCTTGATTGCGGGATAAAGGCTGTTGAAAAGATCAAATATGCCCTTACAAAAAACATAGAATTTATCATTTGCGATCATCACCGACCGGGGGATGAACTACCTCCGGCTGTTGCTATACTCGATCCCAAGCGTCCCGACTGCAACTATCCCTATAATGAGCTTTCGGGATGCGGAGTAGGTTTTAAGCTCATACAAGCTTACAATCAATTTAACGGATGGTCATTTGAAAACCTTGAAAAATATCTCGATTTAGTAGCTGTAAGCATTGCAGCTGATATTGTACAGATAACAGGCGAAAACAGGATATTAGCTTATTATGGATTGAAACTGATTAATTCAAATCCTCGTCCTGGCATAGAAGCTTTATTGGAAATCAGTGGTATTAAACGGACGAACGAAAAACCCGAGAGAATTTTTTCTCACGAAGTGAATATAAGTGATTTGGTTTTCAATGTAGGACCACGAATTAATGCTGCAGGCAGGATAGAAAGTGGTAATAATAGTGTTGAACTCCTCATCAGCCAGTCATTGGAAGAAGCTCATAGACTGGCCGAACAGATTAATAATTGCAACACGGAAAGACGTAACCTCGATAGCCTTATTACGCAGCAAGCTATGGATATGATTGCTGGTCAAGAGTCTTTGTCCGAAGCATTTACTACTGTTCTTTATCACCCCTCATGGCATAAAGGTGTTATAGGAATTGTGGCTTCTCGTTTAACGGAAATTTATTACCGCCCTACCATAATCCTTTGTAAATCCAACGGATTAATTACGGGTTCAGCCCGTTCTATTAAAGATTTTGATATATATGATGCCATAGATGCCTGCAGCGATTTGCTCGAACATTTTGGAGGTCATACCTATGCTGCCGGTCTTAGCTTGAAACCCGAAAATCTTTCACGTTTTACTACAAGATTTGAGGAATATGCCAGAGAAAAATTCAATGGCAATCATCCTGCACCTGAAATCGAAATCGATCAGGTTATCAATTTGAGTGATATTACAATTTCTTTTTTCAATATTTTGAAACAGTTTGCCCCTTTTGGCCCAGGAAACATGTCACCTGTTTTTGCCACTCATAAGCTTATGGATACAGGCTATTCTCGCATAGTTGGGAAAAATCATTTAAAACTATCTGTGGTTCATCCTCATATTAGTGGATATCCTATTCCTGGAATTGCCTTCGGTTTATCAAAATATTTTGAAGATATTCAAAAAGGGCAGCCTTTTAGCATTTGTTACCATATCGAAGAAAATGAATGGAATGGTAAAGTGAGCCTGCAACTCAACGTAAAAGATATTAAGTTTGAAACTCTGGATCAGGATGGTTAATTCTGCCATCATTTGAGGCTTCATCTAAAATTCAATCTGTTTTTAGAAGTGTTGACGGTATTGGTAGACTTTGACAATTATAACAGACGGTTTTGATTTGATTTTTTGATAGATGAAATGGAATTTTAGGACTGACGTAGTTGTATCGAGTAAGGTGATTTAGATCAAGAGGTGATGTCTTATTACCAATTTATTTAATAGGGTAAAAATCAGAAAGCACACTGGAAATAGATCCAGCATGCTTTTAGAGTAGGCAGAAGAAATATTAGAAAACAGGTCTCAATGAAGTGAGGCCTTGTCGGGATGACTGGACTCGAACCAGCGGCCTCCACGTCCCGAACGTGGCGCGCTAACCAACTGCGCTACATCCCGTATCATAGGAATGTATTCATCAACACAGAAACTTTAATTCGCAGGTTTGTGCGCCCACCTGGACTTGAACCAGGGGCCTACTGATTATGAGTCAGTTGCTCTAACCAACTGAGCTATGGGCGCATTATTTTCAAAAAAATATTGAAAATTCGAGTGCAAAGTTACATCTTTGCTCAAAATTATCAACCTCATTTTGGATAAATATTAAATATGGTATGATGAAAACGGTTTACAACCTCATATTGGATTTTGGTGGAGTAATCTTGAATATCGATTATAAACGTTCCTTAAGAGCATTTCAACAACTGGGAATTCAATGGGATGATCCTGCCCTCGATGGTTTTAATCGGACCGAGGCTTATATAAAGCTCGAGCTTGGGAAAATTAGCCCTAATGAATTTTTCGATGAATTAAGAAAATATTTTCCTCGACCTGTGAGCAATCAAGAGCTTAGAGAGGCTTGGAATGCCATTTTAATGGATATGCCATCCGAAAGAGTTGAATTATTGGAAAAGATATCTCGACGCTATCGTTTGTTCCTTTTAAGCAATACCAACTTGATTCATTTTGAAAAATATACGCAAGATTTCAAACTGCGTTTTGGTTATAATTTTGAAAATTTATTCGAAAAGGCATATTGGTCGTTTAAGATGCATTTGTCAAAGCCCAATCCCGAGGTTTTTAAATATGTGCTAAACGATTCTCATATAGAGGCTTCAGAAACCCTGTTTATTGATGATACGCTCGAAAATGTTTTAAGTGCGCAAAATGTGGGAATGTTAGCCTATCATTTACACCACAAAGATTTAATCGATTTATTTGATGAATCGGGAATATTAAAACCTAAAGTTGTGTTGGGGAAGGATTAAAATACAATCTCTTATATTTTGGCAATGTGTGGGTTTTTCTTAATCATTCGGTAAAGTGTGGTTTTGCCTACACCTAATTTTGAAGCTACTTCTTTTATATTGCCATTATATTTTTTAATATATGCAGTTACTATTTCTTCGATGTATTCTTCCAGTGTTTTATCTTCGAAATTGATTTGTTCTAATGTTATTGTAGTAAGTTGAATATTGATGTCTTCGGCCGTGATCGTATTAGTAGTGCTCATGACACAAGCCAATTCAATGATGGCCTTTAGTTCACGTACATTGCCTGGATAAGAATAATTCATGAGTTTTTCTTGTGCAGAAGAGGAAAATCGTTTTTGGGGCATTTTGTTTTTTAAACAGAATTCATCGGCAAAATATCTCGCAAGCAATAAAATGTCGTTTCCTCGGGTGCGCAAAGGTGGTAATTCTATGGGTAAACCCATGATTCTGTAAAAAAGATCGGCTCTAAAGCGGCCAGCTTTTACTTCTTGAGCCAAATTTTTATTGGAAGCCACAATGATGTGGGCGTCATATTTAATGATTTCATTCCCTCCTATGCGGGTAAACTCTTCTTCTTGCAATACACGTAATAATTTTGCCTGCATAGAATAATCCATATCTGCTATTTCATCGAGGAATAATGTTCCTCGGTCGGCTTCCTCAAATTTTCCTATGCGCCGAGAAGTAGCTCCCGTAAATGAACCCTTTTCATGGCCAAATAATTCACTCTCGATTAAATCTCTCGGAATAGCTGAAATGTTTATAGCAACAAACTTTTCTTTTCGCCTCGGAGAATTGTAGTGAATGGCTTTGGCAACAAGTTCTTTGCCCGTACCCGTTTCACCCGTAATTGAAACAGATATATTCGACTGGGCTGCCTTCTGTATTAATTCATATATCTTTAACATTTGAGGACTATTCCCTTTTAAAGGGTTCTGTTCAAGATATTTCTTGCCAAGTTCTTCTTCTAATTTTTTGATCTTTTCTTCTAGGTTCTTTTTTTCTTCAATCTTTTCCATGATTGATATCAAGCGAGTTCTCATATTACGATCTTTCACTACGTAATCATAAGCTCCTTTATGAAGAAGATCTATTGCGGTTGCTATATCTTGCTGCCCACTGACGATGATTATTGGAATTGAGGGGTTGTAGTTCTTGATTTTTTTAAAAAGTTCAGTCCCCGTATAATCTGGCAAATAATAATCGAGTGAAATTACATCGGGCTCTTCCGGAAGATGTTCAATGAGTTCTTTACCTGAAAACAAAGGCAATACTTCAAAATTTTTTTCTTTTCTTAATGCCTCTGTTAGAACCTTAGAGGTTATACTATCGTCTTCTACAATAAATATTTTTAACATAATGTGAAAGGCCGTTGTTTGCTGATTCAATGAAAGATTCTATACATCGAAGGGTGTAAATTTATCAATAAAATTTAAATTAAGTTTTTATTTAAGATTTCATGTTAGGCTGGAGTGCAAGATATTTTGTAGAAAATCCTCAATTTGGCTGTAATAATTGAGTGTCATTAGATGAGAGCGAATCTTTTTGAAGTTGGGTAATGCTTTGAAATAACCGTTGTAGTGTTTTCGCATTTCGAGTATGGCTCTGCGTTCTCCTTTTATCTCAATAGCCATTTTTAGGTGCTCCATCAATACTCTCATTCTTTCGTCAATTGAAGGAGGTGGAGGTAGTATTCCAGAATCGAGGAAAGACTTTACTTCACAAAATATCCATGGATTTCCAATAGCAGCTCGACCAATCATGATGCCATCTACATGGTGGCGTTCGAGCATGGCTTTGGCAATGGGTGCATTTATAACGTCGCCATTACCTATAATTGGAATTTTTATGCGTGGATTTTCCTTGACTTTTCCAATAAGGGTCCAATCGGCTTCTCCGCTGTATAGTTGTGAACGTGTCCGGCCATGAATAGTAATGGCAGCAACACCTATGTCTTGTAGTCTTTCGGCAATCTCTACTATGGGTTTGCTCGTTTCGTCATAACCTAACCTCGTTTTTACAGTAACGGGTAAATTTGTAGCTTTAACAATGGCTTGAGTAATAGCAATCATTTTAGGAATATCATCGAGTATCCCAGAGCCTGAGCCTTTACCTGCCACTTTTTTAACAGGGCATCCCCAATTGATATCGATAAGGTCAGGATTGGCAGAAGAGACAATTTTTGTGGCAGCTATCATGCTAGCCGCATTATTTCCAAAAATTTGAATTCCAATAGGCCTTTCTTCATCTGAAAATCTCAATTTGTCCAAACTTTTTTCTCCTTCCCTCAACAATCCATCTGCGGAAATAAATTCAGTATAAACCAAATCGGCTCCAAATTTTTTACATATCCTTCGAAAGGAAGAATCGGTAACGTCTTCCATGGGTGCAAGAGCAATCACAGGACGGCTTAAATTCAACGATCCTATGTTAAGTGTTGAATCCATCTCAAAAACATTTTAATGCTAAGTTAAACAAAAAGATGGTGGTTGGAGTTAAATGTGAGTTGAAAGCTCATAAAGTTGGTGCCTGAGAAATGGTGCTTAGAGGATGGAAAATGGTGATTAGTGGTTGGAGAATTGAACTGTCAATGCCTAAATGAGGCTGAGCGTTTTTAACCTGACCAACAAATTATAAGGGTGTATCTCTCTTATTTTCAGATGCTACGAAGGTATAGGTGCTACGCACATAATAATAGAGTTGATGGATTTTCGTGGCTTTCATCCTTTTAAGTTTTTATTTGTATAACACCTGATTTGTGGGCCATCTATGGACAAAGAATTTTTGCAAAAGACGCATTTCTTGGTGTTCATTGTGTCCTAATATTCTTTGTGAACTTTGAGGCAAATTAAATTTTAAAGTCTCTAATTTAGTGTTTAAGAAACAAAAAGATTGAGGCTAAGCATCTAATATCGTTTTGTCATTAACCGAATTGCCTTAAAGGCCTAAGAAGATTTAAAAACCTGTTGGGTTTCAATTCATTTCTCCCTTCGCAAACCTCCATCCTCCAAATTTCTCCCCCTCTCCGTCTCTTATCCTTTCACCGTTTTATTCTCTTCGTCTCTTCGTTCTTCCATCTCTTCGTCTCTCATCTTTTCCTTTTCTCCTTCCAGCTTCAATATTGCTATTTCTCTACCTTTTGCCAGAGCAGATAGGTTCATATTTACGATTTCTTCTCCTTTTCTACCAAAGAAGTGACGAATTGCTTTTTCGATTTCTTCGTAAGGAATATCCAAGCAACGTGTAGCTGCTCCTAGGACCACCATATTGGCTGCCTTTTCTGAGCCCAGTTCACGAGCTATTTCATCGGCATTCATCATGATGTGATGAGGTATTTTCTTAATTTCATTCAGAATATCATTTATGGGAGGATAATTAGGAATATTGAGGAAAGGCTGGTTATTGGTGATGATCCATCCTTCCGGTTTTAGCCATGGCACATAGCGGAGAGCTTCCATGGGTTCGAGAGAAATGATCATGTCGGCAGCTCCAGTAGGTATCAAGTCAGAAGCAATAGGAGTAGAAGAAATACGTAGGTGTGACTCTACTTCTCCTCCGCGCTGGCTCATTCCATGAATTTCGGATTGTTTAATGTAGAGATTGTTATTAACGGCGGCAGTCGCAATAATGGCTGCGATAGAAAGAATGCCTTGTCCGCCCACACCAGCTATAATGATATCGTTTTTCATATTGAATTCTGTTTTTAAGTTTTGATAATGTTGAAGATCGTCTATGCAGTTTTTTTGTTTTTGAATTTTTCGCGCATGCGACGATTGAGAGTTTGTATGCATTCACGTGTAGGAATGATTACCGAAACACCTTGATAGGCCAACTCTTCCTTAATAGCTCTTACATTTTCGGTATGTTGTTTTCGCAGTGGTTTCAGGATGCGGATATGGTTTTCTTCCACTCCAAGTCCTAAACAGATTTGTTTAAGACGACCAGTTGCGGCTGAAGGTTGGCCTCCTGTCATTCCTGTAGTAGAATTGTCGAGAATTATCACCGTAATAGGTGAATTAGCAATCACTGCATCCAATAAGCCTGTCATTCCTGAATGTGTAAAGGTAGAATCTCCAATAACTGCCACTGCGGGTAAAAGGCCTGCATCAGCAGCACCTCGTGCCATAGTAATGGAAGCACCCATATCAACACATGAGTTGATGGCTTCAAGTGGGGGCAATGCAGCAAGCGTATAACAACCAATATCGGAAAATACTCTCCCTTTGCCATATTCAGTCATGGCTTCATTTAAAGCTAAATAGGAATCGGTATGAGGGCATCCTTCACACAGCGAAGGTGGCCGACCAACGATAAGCGAGGGAACATCATCCCCCTTAATCATGGGTTTCCCTAATGCAACGGCTACTAAATTAGGATTCAATTCCCCACTACGTGGTAAACTTCCGTCTAAACGTCCTTTTATCTTTATATCATGATTTAAAATCCCTTTCAACATCTCTTCAACAACAGGCATACCTTCTTCGATTACCAGAATCTCTTTGCATTCCGAAACTATTTTTTGCATCATTTTCTGTGGTAAAGGATACTGAGTAATTTTCAATATCGGATGAGGGACTTCTCTATTGGGGAAGTTTTCCATTAGATAATTAAAAGCCAGACCCGTAGTAATGATACCCAAGGATTTATCGTGTCCATCAATATAAACATTATTTCCAGCATTTTCCGATTCTTCTTCAAGGGCGTCTTGAATGCTCAAAAGAACTTGATAACGTTTGCGGGCAATTGCAGGCAACAGAACATATTGTTTCATATCGTCAGGCAAGCTAAGGGGGTTTTGGTTTCTCATGGCTTTTCGTTCAATTCCCGAGCGGCTATGCGCCAGTCGAGTTGTGATACGAAACAATACAGGGACACGAAACTTCTCCGATAAATCGAAACCATAGTGTATCATGTCGTAAGCTTCCTGCTGGTTGGAAGGTTCTAATATCGGGAGCATAGCAAACTTTCCATAGAAGCGAGAGTCTTGTTCGTTTTGTGAACTATGCATAGATGGATCGTCGGCCGAAACGACTATCATGCCTCCATTCACACCCGTAATTGCCGAATTGATGAAAGCATCGGCGGCTACGTTTAAACCTACATGTTTCATGCATGCCATACTTCGTTTTCCTGAATACGATACGCCTAAAGCCGATTCTACTGCAGTTTTTTCGTTGGCTGTCCAGCTCGCTACAATTTTTCCTTCTTTGGCTTCCTTCGATGCCATAACATATTCGTTAATCTCGGTGGAAGGCGTTCCTGGATAAGCATAAATTGCTGATAGTCCAGCGTCGATGGCTGCCTGTCCTATGGCTTCATCTCCTAATAATACAAGTTTTTGCATATCTTAAAATAATTGAAAGATTATCATTTTCCTCAGCCCACAAATCTAAGGATTTTTAATTTGAGGAGGGGAAAATTAAAACAATCTATTTACCTCATTATTGAAACCACAATATCAAGCTGCATTTATAGAATTTAGTCTTTAGAAGCTATTCAGCAGTTGTTTGGGGATACATAGTTCAATTTTAACATTTTTTTAAGGGTTATGATGTGCAGATGGATATGATTGAAAAATTGACGTATGAAATAATCATAGAGCCTATGTTATTCCCATAAGGATGGAAAATATCTCACGACAAATCCAAGCGTCGAGTGCAGCATATTTTAATTGTGCTTCAGTAAGTATTGGGTTTTCCCAGTTACTTGTTTGTTGACTTTTTTTGAGCCTTATTTTAAGGAAAATAGCAGCTAATTTTCTTGCTCCAATATTTTGAAACCCAAGTTGTGGGCATAATTGATTAAGGTCTACCATGCCGGCAGGCGTAAACTTCTCATGAAGGGCTAATTCGGGAAGGTCATTTTCGAGCGCTAAGCCAACTTTTATAATGTTTTCGTCGTTCATAAAAGAGCGTAAAAGAGGAGGGAATCCTAATTTATTGAGTCGGAATAAATAGGTTTTTTGAGCACCGGCCACCTGCAGCAAGGCAGGCTTATGGTTTTCTCCCTTGCGGAAATTCGGACGTGTTTCTGTATCGAAACCCACATAACCCCATGAATAGATTTCCTCTAAGGCTTTCCCTAAATTTCTTGTATGTTCAATTACTATTATTTCTCCAGTATATTCAGCTGCAGGTAAAACCGATATTTCATCCTCTTCTATTTTCGATGGAAGATGGGCCACTCTTTCTTTCATCTTTTCCAGGTCTGTACTAAGAAATTCTATCAGGCCTCTATGCATCTTTCAAAAATTAGAAATTGAAAATCAGTCGGAGATTGATCAATCGTGGGGTGAGGTAATTAGGTATGGCGTATCTTCTGCCATTGACGTCGGAAATCCATGAATAAGAAACTGTATTGTTGAACTGCAAAAGATTGAACACTTCGGCAGTAATCCAGATTGATTTGAAATGCTGAAGGAATCCTGGTGCATCCGAAGCTTCGCTTTTCAAAAGTTTTGAAAAACCAATATCGACTCTTCTATAGGAAGGGGTGCGGTAAATATGTTGATAACGAGGTGATTTTGGAGCTCCGAAAGGAAGCCCTGTGCCAAAAACCAGATTCAAATGCATCTTGTAGGTTGGATTATTAGGAAGATAATCCTGAAAAAATATATTAAAACTGATTCTTTGATCGGAAGGACGGGGCAAATAACCTGGCTCTATTTTTATGCTATCGACGGCTTTTGTATCAGTAGTAAATCCCGGAATAATTTTTTCACCTGCTTGATTATAAAATTCCCAATAATAGTCGTCTTCGATATCTTCCATGGTTTTCATAAGTGAAAGGCTTGCCCATGATTCTATTCCCTTTACGAATTCTCCGTTTACCTTCAAATCAATTCCTACCGCATAACCATGTGCATTGTTCTTTGCATGGTAGCGAATTCTCACATTATCGACGTCATAAGGAATAAGATGATCGAGATATTTGTAGTAGGCCTCGGCAACGAACTTGAAATTGCGACTCCAAGCCTTGAAGTTTAAATCGGCAGCTGCAACTACTTGAATAGACTTCTGAGCTTTTACATCTGTATGGATATTTCCCTGAAAATCACGTAGTTCTCTATAAAATGGAGGTTGATAAAAATATCCGGTTGAAATTCGGAAAATAATATCTTTTTCCCAATTGGGGGTAATGGAAAGTGTAGCTCTTGGGCTAAATATCCATTGGCGATTAAAGTCCCAGTATTGCGACCTTAATCCAGCAGTGAGGGAGAACTTTGTACTATCAGCTGTAAAGTTCCAGGACCGTTGGATATAAGCAGATAAACGATTGGAATTCAGTGTATTTTTAGAATAGAGATATTCGTTCATAGGAATCTGAAGGGGTGGTTGAATCTGAGGATTAGTATATCCAACCGAATCGGTAGTAAGTGGAAGTGCGAAACCAGCCGAATCGATCAATGTCCATTCGTTGAGCTTATCGTTGATGCTTTCGTGTTGATATTTTACGCCCCAATTTATGTAATTATTATCGGGCAGTAGAAAAGTCCCTTTATGTTCCAATGAGGCTACAGTAGCTTCGAGACGGTTGCGAGCATGATTGAGGTAAGAGCCAACTCCTCGTTCTTCGACTACCTTACCCGTGCCCCCATTAGTTTGGTCTGTTTCCAAATCACCTATCCAATATTCTGCTAAAATGTCGTAGGTTTCGGTTTCAACGGTTCTAAAAGCAGAAGCAATGAATTTTAGTCGCAAAGGATTGTTAGGTTTCCATGTTGCAGTAATGGCTCCCATGCCATTCAAAAACTTGTCGTCTTCCTGTCCTTCAAAAAACACTCTCAAACGATAGGCTTCTTGAATGGTTCCAAATGAGGTTTCACGATCGTGGGGCATTAATCGGAAAAGATTGATAGAAAAGTTACCCAGAGCCGAGATCTCTAAACGCGGATGGAGGTTATAGTTTAAATTGGCTTGTACGTCGGTGAAAGAGGGTTTGTAATCTCCTTTGGTTTGTTGAGAAGAGAGGATGTATTGATTGGTTTTTTGACGAACGCCCAACAAATAGTTCAATTTCTTGTTCTTTGATGCGCCTTCTATCTGAAATGAACCTCCCAGTAAGCTCAAAGAAACACTACCTCCAAACTGTGTAGGTTTTTTATATTGTATATCGAGCACCGAGGACATCTTATCGCCATATTTGGCTTCGAAACCACCGGCCGAAAATAAGATAGAAGAAACAAGGTCAGGGTTGAGAAAACTCAAGCCTTCTTGTTGGCCAGAGCGTACGAGGAAAGGTCGGTAAATTTCAACATCGTTTACATAAACCAAGTTTTCATCGTAATTGCCACCTCTTACCGAGTATTGTGAACTCAGTTCATTACTTGAAGTTACACCTGGCATTGTTTTAATGAGGGCTTCGATGCCCCCTCCAAGTGTGGGAATAGTAGTTGCTACCTTCGGATCGATACGGGTAAGACTGGTTGTGCGGATTTGATGATCTTCGATAGACACTGGAGAAAGTAAGGTGTTTTGAATCTCCAGCGTTCGACGAATAGTAATTTTTTCACCTTGATGAAGATGCAGAGGGATGCGTTCGGTTTTGAAACCTATAAATGAAACTACAAGATTCACCTCGATTTCGGCCGGAACCTGTAACTGAAAAAAGCCATTCTTATCAGTTGAAGTTCCGCCAGGTAAACCTTCTATAGCTATATTTACGAGTTCGAGGGGTTCGCCACGCTGATTTGATATATACCCCGAAACCTGAGCCATTGGTTTTTTCTGACCGAAAAGCGGATAAGAAGTTAAAATAATACTGATTAACAGAATAAATATCCGATAATCAGCAATAGACGAAGGCTTTGTTTTCAATTCGGGTTCTATTGAGAAAATGAGTTTGTGGGAGGCCAAAATTAAAAGTTTGACCATAAGTTGCCAAACTTTTGTTTAAAAACGGCTTACATGGTAAAAAAGTACATAGAGCTTCCTAAAATAAAAAAGTCGCTGTAAGTAGTTTGCAGCGACAGGAGTTAAGTTTTCTATTTCCCTAATATTTATTCCACCACAATAATGCCTTTGCGGCTAGCATCCTTCAGGGCGGCGTAAATGCCTTTCTTGTGAATGGTTCTTAGTCCGGCAGCTGAAACTTTCAGAGTTATCCAAGCATCTTCTTCGGGAACATAAAATTTTTTCAATTGCAGATTGGGATAAAATTTCCTTTTGGTTTTATGGTTGGAGTGGGAAACCTTATTCCCTACAATTGCTTGCTTGCCTGTGATTTCGCATATTCTTGCCATGATTCTATCTATTAAAGATTCTATTCCTGTAATGGGCGTGCAAATTTCGGTAAAATTTTTGAATAAATAAGATGTGGAGTGGAAATTTTTTTTAAAAGTATGCAAGTTTATGCATTGATGAGCATAAGACGAAGCATGTTGAGGGCAGATAGGGCAGTGCGTTGAATGTTTTGCATGCGTTGGTTGCCGAAGTGGAATGCTTCCGATTTGCAGGTTTGAGCATCGGCTACGGCTATCCAAACATATCCCACAGGTTTTTCAGGTGTTCCTCCATCAGGGCCAGCAATGCCACTCACGGCTATGCTGTAATCGCTTTGCAATAGTTGATGCGTATTTTTTGCCATGGCTTCTACTACTTGCTGGCTTACTGCACCATATTCCTTCAAAAGATTTTCGTCAACTTTAAGGATATTAGCCTTAATTTCATTGGAATAGGCTATCACGCTTCCTTTAAAATAATTTGAGCTCCCCGGAATACTGGTGATCAGATGAGAAATATATCCTCCAGTACAGCTTTCGGCTGTGCATAAGGTTTTCCCTTTATCTTTGAGAATATCGCCTACAACTTTTTCGAGAGGTTCATCATCGAAACCATAAATATATTCGGGTATAATCTTTTCAAGTTCTTTTACTTTTTGCATTACTGCATTTTGAACAATTTCGGGATGATTACCCTTAGCCGAAAGCCTTAGCCTGACCAGTCCAGGCGAAGGTAGATAAGCCAGTTTGATGAATGAAGGCAGATCGGTTTCCCATAAATGAATTTTTTCAGCAAGGAAAGCTTCGCCAATTCCCACTGTCATAATAGTTTTATGAAAGATGTATTGCGAGCCGCTTAACTTTTTCAGTTCTGGCAGCACCGATTGTTGCATAATGGCTTTCATCTCGTAAGGTACACCTGGCAATGAAAATAAATGTTTGCCATCTTTGGTGAACCACATTCCTCGGGCAGTTCCCATCGGATTGGGAAAGTTTATGGCATTTTCGGGCAACATAGCTTGCTGTCGGTTGATTTCGTTCACTTCGAGATGGCGCTCTCGGAAAAATTTCTCCACATCTTTATAAGCATCCTCGTCAAATACCAAACGCGTTTGAAAATAATCACAAAGCACTTGTTTGGTTTTATCGTCAGTAGTTGGTCCTAAACCCCCTGTCATGATGATTGCATCGGCGCGTTGGAAACTGTCTGAAATGGCTTGAATGATTTCATCAGCCTGGTCGGCTATACTTATCATGCGACCTACTTCTATTCCAATCAAATTCAATTCGTTGGCTATCCATGCCGAATTCGTATCGATGATCTGACCTATCAAAATTTCATCGCCTATGGTTATGATTTCCGCTTTCATCTTTCATTTGAATTCAATGTGCAAATTTATATCTATAGTACCTTATCCTGTTCCTGTCTTTTATTCAACAAGTATAACCTTCTATACATTTTTGTTGGATCGAACCTTCGTTAGGCAATGGATATATTTTCTTTGCTAATGCAAATTTTATAGTTTTGCAGCTGACTGATTAATTGAATCCTGACTGTCGGGAAGGAATAGACTAATACATTGCAAAGAGGCTGAAAGTTTATGTTCGCATTGTTTAAAAAGGAAATCAATACTTTCTTCAATTCCATCATAGGTTACATTGTTTTGGCCGTTTTTTTGGTGGTGAATGGCTTATTTTTGTGGGTATTTCCGCTCGATTTTAATATTCTCGATTATGGTTATGCCAACATGGATGGTTTATTCATTTTAGCACCTTTTGTATTTTTATTTTTAATACCTGCTATAACCATGCGTACTTTTGCCGATGAAAAAAGCAAAGGAACCATAGAAACACTGTTTACCAAACCGCTTACCGACATGCAAATTATTTTGGCCAAGTATCTCGCCAGCCTTTTGTTGGTGGTTCTTTCCCTTGTGCCTACGCTCATCTATTTTATTTCGGTTTATCGGTTGGGTATGCCCATGGGCAATCTGGATAGTGGTGCTATTTGGGGTTCATACATTGGTTTGTTATTTTTAGGTGCATCTTTTACCGCAATAGGCGTATTTTCATCCAGCATCACCGACAATCAAATTATTGCTTTTATTGCCGGGGCCGGTTTATGCGCATTTGCTTATCTTGGTTTCGAGTTTATTTATGGTTTGGCCTTATTTGGCAAAATCGATTTATTTATTAAATCTCTGGGCATGAATGCTCATTATGCTTCTATGAGCCGAGGTGTCATCGATACGCGTGATGTTATTTATTTTCTTAGCGTAATAGTTATTTTTTTGCTTCTTACGCAATTTGTTCTCGAACGTCGAAAATGGAAATAATCTTATGGATGAACAGCAATATATGCGTCCAAGTTGGGACGAATATTTTATAGAAGTAGCCAATACGGTAGCCAAACGGGCTACTTGCGACAGAGGTCGTTCGGGATGTGTTATTGTACGCGACAAACAAATTTTGGTTACTGGTTATGTGGGCTCACCTGTGGGTTTTCCACATTGTGATGAAGTTGGCCATTTATTGAAGAAGGTCATTCATGAAGATGGAACGATAACCACTCATTGTATGCGTACTGTTCATGCCGAACAAAATGCAATTGCACAGGCAGCTCGACGTGGAATTGCCCTCGAAGGCGCAACCATTTATTGCCGAATGACCCCATGCCATACTTGTGCCATGCTTATCATCAATTGCGGCATAAAAAGAGTGGTTTGCGAAAAGAAATATCATGCGGGCCAAGAAAGTGAAAAAATGTTTGCTCAGGCAGGTATTCAACTGGATTATATGAGTGCTGAAATAATGAAATATGACAATCAAAGAGAAGAATAAATACTAACAAATTTTGTATGAAAGAATCAATTGTAATTTTGGCAGGAGGAGGACCTGCTCCTGGTATTAATACTGTAATTGGTACAGTAAGTAAGGTTTTTTTAAAGTCGGGCTACCATGTCATTGGAATACATGAAGGCTATAAAACCTTGTTTTCAGACGAACCCAACATCACCGATATTGATTTTCGATTGGCCGATAACATATACAAAACTGGAGGATCTTTTTTGCAAATGAGCCGCTACAAGCCCAAAGAAGAAGAATTTAATATGGGGTTTTTTACTAAACATAATGTAAAACTACTGGTTACCATTGGAGGTGACGACACAGCCTCAACGGCCAATAAAATCTCGATGTTTCTTCAAGAAAACCACCTCGATGTAAAAAACATACATGTTCCCAAAACCATTGACAATGATTTACCGCTTCCGGAGGGACAAACTACCTTTGGTTATGAATCAGCTAAGGAAGAAGGAGTGAGGCTGGCTACTACGGTTTATGAAGATGCCCGCACCAGCGGAAATTGGTTCATAGTATCGGCTATGGGACGTGAGGCTGGACATCTGGCCTTCGGAATAGGAGCTTCTTGTCATTATCCCATGATTGTTATCCCAGAAATGTTTAATAAAACCGAGATTACTATTGATAAAATTCTGCGTTTGATTATCTCGGCCATGATAAAAAGAAAACTTTTGGGAATATCCTATGGTGGTGCTATTATCAGCGAGGGTGTGTTTCATTTCTTAAGCGACCAAGAAATTTTAAGCACAGGCATTAATTTTACTTTCGATGAACATGGGCATCCAGAATTGGGCAATGTCAGCAAGGCACATATTTTTAATCTGCTGCTCCAAAAAAGGCTTCGTCAGTTAAATATTTCCATCAAGAGCCGACCAGTGGAGTTGGGTTATGAATTGAGATGTGTTCGGCCCATCGGATTCGACCTCATGTACTGCAACCTTTTGGGAATTGGCGTCAAACGGCTGTTCGATCAGGGTTATTCGGGTTGTATGGTTACTTGCGACGCAAAAGGTGATATCTCTCCACTTTTTTTGAAAGATGTATCCGACGAAAACGGAAGAGTTCAACCTCGCATGGTAAACATTGAATCGGAAAAGGCTAAAATGGTATTCGAATGGAACACTCAATACATCGAACCCGATGATTATGAAGAAGCTAAAAAGTATTTACCCGAACCCGAACTTTACGATTTTAAAAAGATTCTGCATTGGGATTAAACTTCTATCTTGATTAATTAGGTTAAGATTCACTTAATAAATAACTAAATGATGAAAGGAATCATTTTAGCTGGAGGATCGGGTACAAGGCTTCATCCACTTACTTTGGCAGTGAGTAAACAGTTAATGCCTATCTACGACAAACCTATGATTTATTACCCATTGTCAGTGCTCATGATGGCCGATATCAATGAAATTCTCATCATTTCTACGCCCTACGATTTGCCTCTTTTTGAACGTTTGTTGGGTGATGGTTCTCAGATTGGATGTCGGTTTTCGTATGCCGTCCAGGAAATTCCTAATGGCTTAGCACAGGCTTTTGTCATTGGAGAGAAATTTATAGGGTCCGACAAAGTTTGTCTTATTTTGGGCGATAATATTTTTTATGGTAGAGGGTTGCAGGAATTGCTTCTTGCTTCAAACGATCCTGAAGGAGGAATAGTTTTTGCCTATCATGTGAATGATCCTGAGCGCTATGGCGTAGTTGAATTTGATAAAGATTTTAATGCCATTAGCATAGAAGAAAAACCTAAGCTGCCACGCTCGAATTATGCCGTACCAGGATTATATTTTTACGATAATTCGGTAGTTGAAGTGGCTAAAAATATAAAACCAAGTGCAAGAGGTGAATATGAAATTACGGATGTGAATAGATATTATCTCGAGCAAGGAAGGCTGAAGGTAGGCTTGTTGAGTCGTGGCATAGCCTGGCTCGATACAGGAACTTTCGAGTCACTTACTCAGGCCTCTCAATTTGTGGAAGTAATCCAGAATCGTCAGGGTTTATTGATAGGGAGCATTGAAGAGGTAGCTTACCGTCGAGGATTTATTACCAAAGAAGAGCTTTTAAATTTGGCCAAACCCTTGCTCAAGAGTGGCTATGGACGTTATTTGCAACATATCGCCGAAAGTGAATAGAAATTTAGTATAAACTTGAAATGGATACAGAGATCAGAAGTATAGAGCAAATTCATCAATACATTAATCGAGAAATAGAAAGCATTCCATTTAGTGGTTGCCCTTCTAATCTTTATGACCCTATCGCTTACATCATGCATCAGAATGGCAAAAGATTAAGGCCTGTTCTGGCTTTGATTGCCTGCAACATGCTGGGTGGCGATTTGAATAAAATTGTACGTCCGGCTATAGGCATAGAGATTTTCCACAATTTTACCTTGGTTCATGACGATATCATGGACCAATCTCCTATACGCCGAAACCATGAAACGGTTTATAAAAAATGGGGAACTAATATAGCTATTCTCGCAGGAGATACCATGTTTGCTCTGGCTTATGAATTTCTTGTGCAAACCGATGAAGACATTTTAGGTGAAATCATACGTTTATTCAATAAAACTGCTATTGAAGTATGCGAAGGCCAACAACTCGATATAGAATTTGAAAATAGAATTGATGTAAGCATCGATGATTATATTGAAATGATACGCAAAAAAACGGCTGTATTACTGGGTACTTCATTAATGACGGGTGCCATTGTGGCGAGAGCTTCGAAAGAACAAGCCGAACGCTTATACAAAATTGGGATAATGATGGGGCTTGCTTTTCAACTGATGGACGACATATTGGATGTTTATGCCCAACAAGATAAATTTGGGAAAAGTATAGGTAATGATATCTTGACTAATAAGCGCACTTATTTATTTTTACAGGCATATCATAAAGCCAACCCATCCCAACGTCGGGAACTGGACGAATGTTTTGGAAACCATTCAATACCCGCTGATGAGAAAATATCGAGAGTAAAACATATTTATGATGATTTGAAAGTGGATGATGATGGTTATGCTATGGCCGATCGATACTATAATGAAGCCCTTCGCCTGCTCAATGAATTGCCAGTTGATAACTACAGAAAAATTCAATTGAAATCACTTATCGAGCGTTTAACTGTTCGTGAGGTCTGATTGCTCGAGCTCTTGAAGTAAAAGATGCAAATCTTCCCATTCTGACATTAAACGTTCAGTCTTTTTTTTCAGATAATCATATCTATCGAAAAAATTTTTACTATAGATTATATCTTTAAATTTATCAGGATGAGCTAATTGAATATTCATTTCGGCTACTTCTTTATCGGTTGCCAATATCTCCTGCTCGCATTTTTCAATTTGTGAAACAATTTTTCTTCGTTTACGTTCGAATGACTTTCGTTTTTCATATTCTATTTTATTCTGGCTTTGACGTTCTGTTTGATTATATTGGTTGATTTCGTTTTCATGATTGGGCTCTTGAAGTGTATCCATTTGCCGTGAGGAGAGGAAATCATAGATATCGCCCAAATATTCTTTGATATGATGTTGTTTGAATTCTATGACTTTAGTAGTGAGTCCCTGTAGAAAATCTCTGTCGTGAGATACGATGATCATTGAACCGGAATAATCCAGCAAGGCAGCTTTCAATATGTCTTTCGAGAGCATATCGAGATGGTTGGTAGGTTCATCCAAAACAAGGAGATTGACAGGTTCTAGGAGCAGTTTAGCTAAAGCAAGTCGGGCTTTTTCGCCTCCCGATAGAACGCCTACTTTTTTCTCTATGGCTTCACCACTAAACAAGAAGCTTCCCAGAATAGATTTCAACCTTGTTCTTATTTCTCCCTTTGCCGATTCGTCTAAGGTTTCATAAACGGTTTTGTTTAAGTCGAGCAGTTCCGATTGATTTTGAGCATAATAGCCAATTTTAACATTGTGCCCTAAACGAAAAATACCTTCATGATCGAGGCTTGTGGCAATAATTTTCGATAAGGTGGATTTACCTTCTCCATTTCTGCCTACAAATGCCACCTTTTCGCCTTTCAGAAGGGTAAAATCGATATTCTGTAACACCGCTTTACCCCCGTAACTTTTGCTTAGATTTTTAATTTCTACAACAATTTTTCCACTGGGCGGAGCCTGTGGAAAACGAAAATGAATACTTGCCCGGTCAAGCTCGTCGATTTCAATCTTGTCCATTTTCTCAAGTTGTTTAATACGCGACTGTACCTGACGAGCTTTAGTGGCCTTATACCGAAAACGCTCTATAAACCTTTCAATCTGAGCAATCTGCTTCTGCTGATTCTCATAAGCCGCAAGCTGTTGCTCGAGCTGTTCTTCTCGTTTTATCACATAATCCGAATAGCTCGATTTAAAATCATAAATTTTCCCATGACTGATTTCAATAGTTCTATGGGTAATATTGTCGAGGAAAGCCCTATCGTGTGAAACCAGTACTAAAGCCCCCTGATAGTTGTGTATCCATTCTTCGAGCCATGTAATAGATTCTATATCAAGGTGATTGGTGGGTTCATCCAGCAGAATGACCGAAGGATTGCGCAGAAGAATCTTGGCTAATTCGACTCTCATTTGCCAACCGCTGCTAAAAGTATTCATTGGTCGGTCAAAATCTTCTTCTGAGAATCCTAAACCCATGAGTACTCTCTCGGTTTCTCCTTTCATTGTATTTCCACCCCAAAGCTTGAATAAATGATTGCTTTTTTCCAAGCGCTGAATGAGGCGACTGTATGATTCAGATTCATAATCCGTATAAGTCGCCAATTGGTCAGTAAGCTGATCGATTTCTGCCTTCAGTTTCAATATATGGTCGAAAGCCGTTTGAGCTTCTTCTATGATTGTTCGATCAGAGTAAATAATCATTTCCTGAGGAAGGTGCCCTATACTTGTATTTTGGGAATAAACGATCTGGCCACTATTGGGCGAAATTTCTCGGTTTATTATCTTTAAAAGCGTTGATTTACCAGCTCCATTCTTCCCGACTAAGCCAATACGGTCGTGGTCTCCTATAATAAAAGAGATATCATCCAATAGGTTTTCACCTGTAAAATGAATAGAAATATGATTGAGCGAAATCATCAGAAATACAAAAGTATTTTTGTTTTGAAAACAAGAGCGGAACAGAATTTTATCGATGTTCCGCCCTTAAAATTATCCTTATGTTTTGTGACCCCGGAGGGATTCAAACCCACGACTTTCAGAACCGGAATCTGACGTTCTATTCAGCTGAACTACGGGGCCATTTCCTTGTGCAAAATTACATCTTAACCAGCTCTATTGCAAATTTTACGATCATTCAGGCTTATAATGCCCCTCTTAAAAAATACATAATACTCGTAAGTTTAAGTGTGATTGGAATGATAATACTCTTGCTTTATAGTAACCACTGCTAGATTAACGAAAGCAATCTTGGTTTTTATTTTAACATGAATTCTTCAGAGATATAACTTGTTGCGATAAATTTATGGAAACCATCGCTAAGCATAAGGTTCTATTCAATCCTTTTTTAAATTTGCACTATTAACTCGTATCAAATTTTTTTAATTATCAAAATCCTTGGGCAAGTGAATTTTTTCTTCCGTTTGTTTTTATCAGCGAGTTGTTTGTTGATGATTGCTCCAAAACCCATTGATGCACAAAGCAATAAGATTCTCGATAGTTTAATAAAAGTGGCTTTAAGCGAGGAGAACAAGTATCAAAAAGTTTTGTATTCGGTAGCCGTTTTACAGCAAACCTCATCTCTTCTTCCCGAACATGCCATTGTTCTTGGCAATGTTCTCGAAAAAAGCATTCATTCGAATGATGACAATCAGGTTCATTTTAATGTACTCATTTCGTTGAGCCAAGCTTACGCAAATGCTGGCAATTATGCCATGGCTTTCCAAAAACTTAATTTGGCGGAAGATTTGACTCGAAATAAAAATTGGATAGTCTCGAAAGATAGCCTATACCAAATGATAGAAAAGGTTAAAGGGGATATTTCAATGCATTCAGGAAAATTGAATGATGCGATCGAACATTATGAAAAGGCTATTAATATTTATAATAATCAACAATGGGAGGGGGTGCAGGAAGAAATATATGGTAGTTTGGCTATGGCTTATGCGAGAAGCGGCAATATAGAAATGACTAATAAATATCTGGAGATTAGCATCAATTATTACAAATCAATAACCGACTATGCAGGTGTTACACGCCAATATATTCAAATAATAAAGGCTTTACCAGCCGAATATTCTGAATATATTGGAGAATCATGGCTGGACGATATGTTGAATTCGGCTCGACAAATTTCGTGCACTAATGATGTACTGGAGGCTCTCTCCTTGTACGTTCAATATTATCCTGAATTGCAGCCAAAAGATACCTACAAAAAGATTAATCTTATTAAAGAAGAGATAGGTTGTAGCGATAAGGGTATCAATCCTTTGTTGATGAGCGAGCTGTATAGAGAATTAGGTGATATTTATAACAGAATGGGTAATTTTTCTGATGCTACGACTAATTATTTACAATGTTCAAATTATTTGAATGAAGCCATAAAAGCAAATCATGCTCAGGAAGTTGCCTTAGCAAATTATTCAGGACAAATGGTTCAACTCATTCAATCACTTCGTTTTCCTTATAGCGGACAAGATTTTTCATTCAATCTTTTTACATCTATTGTGCTTCTGCTCTCATTTGTTCTGTTGATAATTGTTGTTCTTCTTTCGAATCAGATTAAAAAGAGGAAAAAAGCCTTGCGTTTATTAGAAAAGAAGAATAAAGAATTAGAGCTGCAAGAAGAAGAGATTAAACGCCAGAATCAAAGTCTTGAGAAAGTGAATAGGGAACTTCAGGAGGCCAAAATTAAGGCAGAAGAAGCCACAAGGTCGAAGTCTCTATTTCTTGCCAATATGAGCCACGAAATTAGAACGCCTATGAATGGGATCATAGGAATGATAAATTTTCTGAAAAATACGCATTTATCCAAGGAACAAGAAGATGCTATTAACCTTATTATTCAATCGACTGAAAGTTTGTTGAGCATCATTAATGAGATTCTCGACATCACACGTATAGAAGAAGGTAGGCTTCAACTTGAATCTCTCAGTTTCAATTTGCCCACCGAAATAGAAGGAGTTTATAAATTACTCAAGCTAAAAGCGGATGAGAAAAGGCTCGATTTTACCTGCCATCTTTCTCCTTATTTGCCTCAAAATGTGGTTGGCGATCCCACCCGATTAAAACAAATTTTAGTAAATCTGATAGGCAATGCCATAAAGTTTACCGACAAAGGTTTTGTAAGGCTAAATATAAGTGTAATTGATGAGATAAACGATCGTTATATTTTACGTTTCGAAGTCTCTGACAGCGGCATAGGGATTAATCCTGACGAAATGGCTCATTTATTCAAACCGTTTAACCAGAGTGATGTTTCGTTTACGAGACGATTTGGAGGCACTGGTCTCGGTTTAGCCATTTCAAAGAACCTTGTTGAACTTATGGAGGGGAATATTGGAGTATATAGTGAGCCCAATAAGGGTTCTACTTTTTGGTTTGTTATTCCTTTGAAAAAAGATGCTACACAAGCTAATTTAGAGAATAGAGAATCGGGCCAGCATTTACCTAAAGATGTCATATTACAACAGACCAATCAGCATGAAGACATTCCCGTTGCATCTTTACTCACATCTGAAAATTCAGCCTCTCCACTTAAAATTTTATTAGCCGAAGACAATTTGGTCAATCAAAAGGTGGTAATGATGCTCATTCAAAAAATGGGTTATAATGCCGATGTTGCCATTAATGGGAAGATTGCAGTAGAAAAATTCATGCAAAACTCCTATGATCTTATTTTAATGGACATTATGATGCCCGAGATGGACGGCATAGAAGCCACTCAAATAATAAGGAAAATCGAGGAGGAACGTAAGGCTGTAAAAAAGGTAAAGATTATTGCCCTTACTGCAAACGCTATGAAAGAAGACAGAGAAAGATGTCTGGCTTCGGGCATAGACGATTATATTAGCAAACCCTTCAAACCTGCCGACTTACAAAGAATTATCGACGAAATTAGATAAAAGGAAACATATTAACTTTTAAAAACTTTTAAACCTCCATAAGTTGAGAAAATATGTCCAAAATTGACAATGCTGCTTAATCCTAACACAAGGCCGAATCCTATGAGTAACAATCCGATAACACGGTTGGTCCATATAATTATGTTTGAATTAAGTTTGTTGCTGATTTTGTCGGCGATGAAACATTTGAGCGAATCGGTTGCAAGCGTTGTAGTGAGTGTGCCTGCAAAAAAATAGTAGATGGCCGGGCTACCTGCCCCATAGGCTGAATTCGCACTTACTACTGCCGTAATCCAAAGAAACCATAAGCCTGGATTGCTTATGTTGAGAATAAATCCTTTCAGAATGTAAACCATCGGCCCAGGAACTTTGAGTTTGATTGGAGGACCTTCTTCATTGGTTTCAGGAACGACTTCAGCACGACGAGTTAAAGTCCATACGCCAAAAACAATTAAAACTATACCTCCCAAAATCTTGAAGTAAATGTTTTGGTTGAGTTCTTGAGTAAAAATCCGCGAAAACCCAGCCAAACATAATCCCAATACACTGGCATCACTTAAAAAAATCCCCAAAGCAATAAACAATCCCGCTTTCATTCCCCTGTGTAAGCTCGTTTGTAATAAAACAAATAGAGCCGGCCCTATCAAAAAAGCCAACGTTATCCCTAATGCAATACCATGAAAATAATAGACCATCCCCCAAAATGATACTTTAATCCATCAATTGCAAAAATAAAACGAAGCCTCCAATTACTTATTTTAACCATCATAACCACCCATTTTCTTAAAGATTTATTTTCGACATTCACTTCATTAAAAACCAACTGTCCATTATTTTTATTTTCTGTTTATATGTATTTTTGATGCTTCAACCTTTTGCCAACTCGAAAGTACTAGAATTATTAAAATCTATTTATTGAAAATTGTTTTATCATGCTACACAGAAAAAATTATTTAATTAGATTCTATCTAATGACGTGTTTCATTGTAACCATCTTTTTATGGGGATGTAATAAACCTTTGGTAAAGGAACATGAGTTTATTGACCAAACATGGAGAAAGTTCGATACAGTTGAATTTAAAATTCCCTCAACATCTAAAAATAAACCTTATCATATTAAGCTTTGCATAAAATATTTTGATTCTTTTCCAACATCCGATCTCCCACTAATGGTCACTATGCAGTCACCTTCTGGTGAAGAAAGGTTTTTTACTAAAAGAATCTGGTTAAAGTCTCTCGATGGCAAGCCCAAAGGGGTGCAAGCTGACGGACATTATGCCTTGGAGGAGATAGTATGGTATGAGTATGAGTTTAAAGAGAAAGGCGAATATCGTTTGATCATAGAAAGCGATCATCCTAACTATCAGATTGATGGGATTATTTCGATGAGCATAGAGGTTATTCCTGGTGCTATAGCTCCTCCCAAACCCGAACCTGGAAATTTTAAAAGATTATGATTTTTTACGAAAGAAAAGAATTTCGGATAAAATGATGAGCAATGTAGTTGAAAATGCACTAACAATAGAACGAAGCAAAGTGATACCGAATTCCTGAAAACTGAAAACTTCCAGAGAGAAGAGCACAACATGCAGTATAAAGGTTAAAATAAGGCAAAAAATAAAAAAACCCTGAAATCCGAAATCATTTATGGAAGGTTCGGTATTTTCGTCGAATTCGCGCGTCGGGAAAAGCAGGCGAATGCTGAATGGACGTAAAAAAGCCACCATAACAGTGGCAGAAGCATTTATGCCAGGACTGTTTTGAAAAATATCTATAGTGCTTCCAAGTAAAAAAGCCAGTATAAGCAATGCCCAGCGAGGTGTTTTCAAAGGAAGCTTAATCAGAAATAAGATATAAATCAGTGGATGAATGTAATAGCCTAAATTCAAATGGTCGATTAAAGCCAGTTGAATCAAGACAAGAATCACGAAACGCAGAATATGTTTGAGGTATATATTCATGCTTTGGCTATTGTATCATCCCTGCACCAACGGTTTCATTGGTGTTGTCATCGATCAGGATAAAGCTTCCTGTGCTGCGAATCAGGCGATACGAATCAAAAACCATGGGTCGAGATGTCTTAAGGATAAACCTCCCTATCTCATTCATTTTTAAAGGTTCTTGATTTTCTTCTTCGGTTAGAGAATGAAAATTTAATTTATAATACTGGTTCACGATTTTGCATTTAGCTTCCCATGTGCTTTGTCGTATCGTATAAAGATGATTTACTTGCATAGGAAGGGCATTAAACCAGCAAATCATTGCCTCTATGGTGGAAGAAATTTGTGGAGGTTGATCGGCATGGCAAATAAAATCTCCCCTATCGAGATCAAGGTCATCTTTGAGTGTAAGGGAAATCGACAAGGGAGCATAGGCTTCTTCGAGGAAACTCTGGCCTAAATGAATGGAGGTTATTTCCGTTTGTATTCCCGAGGGCAAAATTAAAATTTTATCTCCTTTATGGATAGTGCCTGATTCTATTCGTCCCGCATATCCTCTATAATCGTGAAACTCTTCACTCAAAGGACGAATGACGTATTGGATAGGAATTCTTAGAGGTCCTTGGTGAGAATGATTATAAATGGGGATAGTTTCGAGTGTTTGCCTCAAAGTTGGGCCAGTATACCATGGCATATTAGAAGAAGGTTCTACTACATTGTCGCCTCTCAAAGCACTGATAGGAATGAAATAGATTTGGCTAACGGGAAATTTCTGATTTGCGCGTTGTAGTTCATCCTGAATTCGAAAATAAGTATCTGAGGAGTAATTCACCAAATCCATTTTATTTACACATACGATGATGCTTCGTATTCCCAGAAGGTAGGCAATATAATAATGCCGGAGGGTCTGTTCTGTGATTCCATTTCTAGCATCTACAAGAATGACGGCAGCATTAGCCGTTGAAGCTCCAGTTACCATATTGCGTGTATATTGTATATGGCCTGGTGTATCGGCTATGATAAATTTACGTTTAGGCGTATTGAAATAACGATAAGCCACATCGATAGTGATTCCTTGTTGACGTTCGGAGCGTAAGCCATCGGTAAAAAGAGCCAAATCGAGGTATCTATCACCTTTCTGCTGACTTGCTTTCTGCACTGCTTCAAGCTGATCTTCGAAAATAGATTTGCTATCGTACAATAAACGTCCAATAAGTGTACTTTTCCCATCATCCACGCTGCCTGCCGTTGTAAAACGCAGCAGTTCCATGTCAAGATAGGTATTATCAGTTTTGTGTTCCATGCATGATTGAAATTTAAAAATAACCCTCACGTTTTCTGTCTTCCATAGCCGCATCAGAGCGTTTGTCATCCCAACGTGAGCCTCTTTCAGTAACTCTCGAAGAGGCAATTTCAGAGATGATATCTTCTAAACTGCTGGCTTTGGAAAGAGAGAGTCCTGTACAAGTGACGTCCCCAATAGTTCGACAACGCACTTCGCGTTCTTCCACCTTTTCATTAGGTTTTAGTTTCATAAAAGGGGCATAAGCCAGCCAAACTCCATCACGACAGAAAACTTTTCTTTTATGCGTAAAATACAAACTTGGCATTTCGATGTTTTCGAGATAGATATATTGCCACACATCGAATTCTGTCCAATTGCTGATAGGAAAAACTCTGAAATGTTCTCCCAGATGTTTTTTCCCATTGAAGATATTCCAAAGTTCGGGTCTTTGGTTTTTGGGGTCCCATTGTCCAAACTCATCACGATGTGAAAATATGCGTTCTTTGGCACGGGCTTTTTCTTCGTCACGTCGTGCTCCACCAATAGCAGCATCAATCTTGTATTTTTCAATGGTATCGAGTAAAGTAACGGTTTGAAGTACGTTGCGGCTAGCATTGTATCCTGATTCTTCCTTAACCCGCCCATTGTCTATGCTTTCCTGAACCGAACCCACAATAAGACGAACCCCGGTTTTTTTTACCAACTCATCTCTATAAACAATCGTTTCTGTGAAATTATGGCCTGTATCGATGTGCAGAAGTGGGAAAGGAAGAGGTGCAGGCCAAAATGCCTTTAAGGCTAAATGAACAACAACAATTGAGTCCTTACCGCCTGAAAAAAGTATCACCGGCCTCTCGAATTGTGCAGCAACTTCACGTATAATATAAATCGCTTCTGCTTCGAGCTCCCTAAGATGATTCATCTTTATCGTTGTTATGGCCTTATTTTCTTCCATGTTAAATTTTAAGATGCAAATTTACGAAAGAAGTAGCCGTTGAAAAGCATTGGCATGAACTGCAACTGTATTAAATAATAATTAAAAATAAGTTAGATGAGCTCCAAACCTAAAATGTCTGAAGTAGAATTAAGGGAAAAATAATCTGCAAAGTGATTTGTAGAAGATGATTTTTTTATTATAATTTCTATAAAATGCCTCTCAAATTTTAAAATCCAAATCTCTTTTTAAAAAAAAGGTGAATAAAATCTGCGGTTTCATCAATTCCAAGAATGGAAGAGTTAATGCAGAGGTGGTATGAATCGGCTACTCCCCAATGCTTATTAGTGAAATAATTGTAATAATCGGCTCTTTTTTTATCCATTTTTTTGATAAAATCTTTGGCCTTTTTTTCATCATAATGATATATTTCCATGATGTTTCTTACTCTGTCTTCATAATTGGCACAGATAAAGACATTTAAACAATATGGATAATCTTTCAATACATAATCTGCACACCGGCCCAAGAAAATGCAAGAGTTCTTTTCTGCCATTTCGCGAATCACTTGGCTTTCGATTACGAATAAAGATTCATTCGTCAAATAGAATTGAGAGTAAATTTCATCAGGTATTGGGCTGCTCATTCCCAGTAAACCTCCAATAAGGCTGTGGCTAGCTTTTTCATCGAATTGTTCGAAAATCTCTTTTCTCAAGCCACTTTTTTTTGAAGCCAGCAGTATAAGTTCTTTATCATAAAGAGGAACACTTAATTTTTGAGCCAAATTCTCGCTAATTTTCTTTCCTCCGCTTCCAATTTGCCGTCCTATGCAGATATAAAATTTTTCAATCATGAGCCTTGGGATTGATTCATTGCAAATTTAAACAGTAATTTTAGATCTGTTATATTGAGTTACAAGCATATAAGCGGCTATTATGCTCGAAAGAAGATCGGCAGCAGGCATACTGTACCAGACTCCCTTGAGTCCGAAATGAAAAGGAAGTATTAAGAGAAAAGGTAAAAGAAATAATACTTGTCTAGTAAGCGACATAAAAATAGCTTTCCCAGGCATGCCTATGCTTTGGAAAAAATTGGAAGTAACCATTTGAAAACCTACTATAGGGAAAAATATAAATACTATCCTTAGCCCTTCTACTACTATGTTGATCATTTCTTCATCTCTGGTAAAAATACTTGCAACTGCATGAGGGAAGAATTCGCTAACCAAAAAGCCAATTGTCATTATGCCTGTTGCCAACATGATGGTTAGTTTTAATACTTTGTTTACACGGTCAATTTGTTTAGCTCCAAAATTATATCCTGCTATGGGTTGCATGCCCTGATTCAATCCCACGGCTATCATTACAAACAATGAAGCCGCTCTATTAATGATCCCATAAGCTCCTACGGCTAAATCGCCACCATATTTGATGAGACTTTGATTCACTACAATGACAATGACGCTTGCTGCAGCGTTCATAAGAAAAGGAGCCATTCCAATGCTAAGAGAATCCATCACGATTTTTCTTTTCAGTTTGAAACTGTCTTTTTGCAAATGGATGAAATTTCTCTTGTTGCTGAAAAAATGAATCTGCCATAGCAACAAAAGCGTTTGGGAAATAACGGTCGAAATGGCTGCCCCTTTTATACCCAAATGTAAACCATAAATAAATAAAGGAGTTAGAATTATGTTAATGATGACCGTAGAAATTGTTGCCATCATCGATTTAGTAGGATTTCCAGTAGCTCTCAACATCGAGTTCAAGCCGAAGTAAAGATGTGTTACCACATTGCCTATCGTAATCACCAACATATAATCATGAGCATAAGGAAGCGTAGCTTCACTTGCACCAAAAAAATATAGAATAGGATCAAGAAATAAAAGTACAATCAAGGTGTAGGCTAAACCTAAAGTGATATTCAGTACGAAAACATTGCCTAAGATTTTATTGGCTGAGCTATAGTCTTTTTGGCCTAAACGAAGCGACATCAAAGTTGAAGCGCCTACGCCAACCAACGAGCCAAAAGCAGCAGCCAAATTCATTAGTGGAAAACTGATAGCTAATCCTGATAACGCAAGTGCACCAACACCATGTCCAATAAATATGCTTGCCGTAATATTATACAACGACGAGGCCGTCATCGCTATTACCGATGGAATAGAATACTCCAATAGCAAGGGCCAAATACTCTTCGTCCCTAATTCAAGTGGAGAAGCTTTTCGATTCATTTTACTCAATTACATCCATTCTATACTCTGAATCGACTGATTTTGTCAATTTAAAGCTAATTTCTTTAAAAAAGTTTAGAATGCAAACTCAATCGGCAAAATTACCATTCTTTTATGGATGAAGTAGCTTGCTTTTTGTAAATTTTCCCCTCAGCTTGTCCTTGACTCGGCTCTGGCCATATTTTCCAAACTCCAATCCTATTCATCCACCACCCATTAACATTCACTAAAAGAAAATAGCGAAGGTTATATTGGTTTCTGATGCATACAGATTAAAGCCCTATAGTAATAAATCTACTGAGGTTCAATATTTTGCTTAATCATTCATGGAGCAATTTATCGCATCGTCTCTTTTACTTCATTTTCTTCTTTCCCTTGAAATTCGGAGAGAATTTGTATGGCTTTTTGCACGCTTTCGACATGTAGAATAGTAAGATAGAGTTTATCTCTGTTTTGTCTTAGTTGGCATGCCCTCTGATGGGTTTGAATATATTGGAGCACATGGGTAAAATCGTTCGATTTATAGAATGTTGAATCGGGGTCGGCAATGAAATAGCATATCATGTGTTTATTTTTCAGTACTATTTTTTCCATACCGAGGTTTTTCCCCATTTTTCTAAGGCGAATGCTATCGAGCAGGTCGGATACTGGAGTAGGCATAGGGCCAAAGCGGTCTTCGAGTCGAAGTGCAAATTCCTGGAGGTCGTTTTCGTTTTCCATGCCATCGAGCTCTTTATAAAGTGAAAGGCGTTCGGTGATATTGCCGATATATTCTACGGGGATACGCATTTCCAAATCAGTTTCTAGGGTACATTCATTTACATAAGTATTTGATTGCTCCGATGGGAAAAGTTCGGAGAATTCGGTTTCCCTAAGTTCTTGCATAGCTTCATCCAAAATCTTTTGATAGGTTTCGTAGCCCAAATCGGCTATAAACCCACTTTGTTCGGCTCCCAAAAGATTGCCTGCGCCGCGAATATCAAGATCACGCATGGCAATATTAAAACCGCTGCCCAAGTCGGAATATTCTTCTATAGCTCTGAGGCGTTTGCGAGCATCATCGCTAAGCGAAGCCAAAGGAGGCGCTAAAAGATAACAAAATGCCTTCTTGTTGCTTCGTCCTACGCGGCCTCGCAATTGGTGCAATTCGCTTAACCCAAAATGATAAGCATCGTTGATGATAATAGTATTTACATTGGGAATATCTAGTCCCGATTCAATAATTGTTGTAGAAACCAGCACATCATAATCTCCTTCAATGAAGTCGAGCATAATCTTCTCTAACTTATGGCCTTCCATTTGTCCATGGGCAACAGCAATTCTTGCGTCAGGAACAAATCTTTGAAGCATACCAGCTACTTCCATGATATTTTGAATGTGATTATGAATAAAAAACACCTGACCCCCTCGTCTTAATTCGTAGTGAATGGCATCACGAATAATTTCCTCACTAAATGAATGTATCTCTGTTTGAACAGGTTGACGATTGGGTGGGGGAGTATTAATGATGGATAAATCTCTGGCTCCCAATAAGGAAAATTGTAAGGTGCGCGGTATAGGTGTAGCCGTCAGCGTAAGCGTATCTACATTCACTCTTAAGGCTTTTAATTTCTCCTTTGCTGCAACCCCAAATTTTTGTTCTTCGTCTATGATAACTAGACCTAAATCCTTAAACTTAACATCTTTGCTTAGAATTCGATGAGTACCAATAATAATATCTATCTTGCCCTTTTCGAGTTCAGCGAGTAATTTTTTCTGTTCCGTGTATGATTTAAAACGGTTCAAATATTCCACTCTGCATGGAAAGTCCTTTAAACGCTCACTAAAAGTGTGGTAATGTTGAAGAGCCAAAATGGTGGTAGGCACCAAAACTGCCACTTGTTTGCTGTCGGCTACGGCCTTAAATGCAGCACGTATGGCGACTTCGGTCTTGCCAAAACCAACATCCCCACAAATCAAACGATCCATGGGAATAGGCTTTTCCATATCGGATTTGGTATCTAAGGTTGCTTTGTATTGATCAGGAGTATCTTCATAGATGAAAGAGGCCTCAAGTTCATTTTGCAAATAAGTATCGGGTGAAAATTCGAAACCAGAACTGGCTTTACGTTTTGCATAAAGCTCAATAAGGTCACGGGCAATATCTTTTACTTTTTGTTTGGTGCGTTGTTTCAAATTATTCCAAGCATTGCTTCCTAAACGGTTTAAAACTGGTGGCTTACCGTCCTTTCCAGTATATTTGGCAATGCGATGCAAAGAATGAATGCTAACATAAAGTATATCATTATTTTGATAAAGTAAACGAATTACTTCTTGTTTATGTCCATTATTTTCGATAATCTCGAGTCCTTCGAAACGTCCTATGCCGTGGTCGATATGTGTTACATAATCCCCGGGTTTTAAATTATTCAGTTCTTTTATGGTCAAAGCCTCTTTGCCCGCAAATCCTTCACGAAGTCTATAACGATGATAACGATCGAAAATCTGATGATCGGTGTAACAAACTATTTTGATTTGATGATCGATAAAGCCCTCATGCAAAGAATAGTTTACGCATTGAAATGCGACTGGAGAGAGTTTTTGCGAATGGCTCAAATCGCCAATAATTTGGCGAATGCGTTCTAATTGTCGGGAATTATCTGAAAATATGAATAATAAATAGTTTTGTCGTTCATACGAAAGAAGGTCTGAAAGCAAGAGTTCGAAATTTTTGTTGAAGTTCGACTGAGGTTGAATATTGAAGTGGATGGAGGTTGAATCGGGTAAAGCCGATGAAGCGGTAAAAATCAAAGGATGTTTCAATAAAGAAGTGGCAAATTCTTCTTGTGTAGTGTATAAATCTCCGGGCGTTTTGTGGGCGATGGGCTCTTTTAAAGAGGCATAAATCTCATTAGCCTTATTGAATTCTTTTTTTATAATATCCAAAGTAAGCTCAAGATTTTCTATCCAAATCACTGCATTTTGAGGTAAATATTCCAGAAGGTTTTCTCTTTTTTCTGATAATAAAAATTCTTCCACATCAGGAAGTAAATCAATACGGGCAATTTTTTGAATAGAAAGTTGAGTAGCGGGGTCAAAGGTTCGAATGGATTCCGCAATATCTCCATCGAATTCTATCCTATAAGGAGATTCATGGCTAAATGAGAAAACATCTACTATGCCGCCTCTGATAGCGAACTGTCCTGGTTCAACTACGAAGTCAACGCGTTCGAAGCCATACTCGAGTAAAAGATCGGTAAAAAAATCTAAGGATATTTCTTCGCCAGCATGTAGAGTAAAAGTATTTTTTTTGAGGCTTGTTTTGGTAATCACTTTTTCGGCCAAGGCTTCGGGATAAGTTACTATGATGAGGTTTCGCCCCCATGTCATGATTTTATTAAGGGTTTCGGCTCTGGCCAACACATTAGCATTGTCGGTTTCTATGATCTCATAAGGTTTTCGCCATGAAGTTGGGAAAAACAAAACTCTACGTTTTTCGAAAGGTTTATCGCGTTCGCCATTTACATTTTCGATGTCATTTAATAGATATGCTGCTCTTTCTTTATCCTCAGCAATTAGCAAATGAACGGCAGAAGTTTGTTTAAAAACGGCCGTGCTAATTAAAGATAAGCATGATGTTTTCATCCCATCAAGGTGGAGACGGGGTATTTCTGAATCTCTCAAAAGGCTGCATATTTCCTCAACGCCTTGATGATTCAAATAAAGATCGACAACTTCGGGTTTTCGCAAACCAATTGCATTAAAAACTTTGGCAAAATTACAATAGATTGCCTTGAGGTGTAGACGATGGTGTATTTATTGAAGCCTTTGAACCAGCCCAAACACTTGCCCCAATAATGCCTGCATGATTTTTTAATTCTGCCGGAACTATTTCGGCTCTTGTATTCAAATAAGGAGCAAACTGATCGAACTTTTTACTGGCTCCCCCTCCCAGGATAATGAGCTGAGGCGAGAATAAAAACTCTATATAGGCCAGATATTCATTAAAACGCATTGCCCATTGCTTCCAACTTAAGTTTTTCTTGGTTCTAACTGCATCACTGCAGTATTTCTCGGCACTCTTACCATACATCTTCAAATGACCTAATTCGGTGTTGGGCACTAATTGTCCATTGATAAAAATAGCAGTTCCTATTCCTGTACCAATGGTTATCATAAAAATAGTTCCTTTTTTGTTTTTGCCTGCACCATAATAAATCTCGGCAAGTCCCGCTGCATCGGCATCATTTATCAAATATACGGGCTGCCCGGTTTTTTGACTAAATAATTTTTCGGCCGGTACATCTATCCAAGTTTTATGAATATTTGCAGCGGTTTTTACCACACCATCCAGAATTAAAGCAGGGAACCCACAGCCTATAGGACCTTTATAATTAAAGCTCTTCACAATTTCATTCAATGTGTCGGCAATAGCTTCAGGAGTAGATGGCTCCGGTGTGGGAATGCGTAATCGCTCGGTCACAAGTTGACCGTTTTCTACCAAAGCCCCTTTTATACCACTTCCGCCAACATCAATCCCTAAAATAGCCATAGAAATAATTTTTCTCCAAATATATTATCTATATGAACTTTATCAAAATTTTTTTTAATAATTCATTTAAGATCTTTTATGTACTATTTCTTCAGGACTTTTAAGGTGTAATTCTGTGTAGAAGAAGTGATTTTTAATAAATAAATTCCCTGGGGTAGTCCTTTTAAACTCATGGTAAATTGATAATGCGAAGCCGTTACTTCCCGCTGATGTGTTTTCAAGATATGGCCTGTGGCACTTATCAACTCAACCTTTACAGTACCTGAAGTAGGCAGTTGCAGCTCTATCTTAATATAATCGGAAGCCGGATTAGGCCAAATATTTATGGAAGGTTTGCTTTCGATAGAGTTGACAGAAAGTCCTCCTGTAGACCAGATTTTAAGAAGTACATCATCGGCTTGAGGGTGTTGAGCGTCGATAACGGCAGAATCCTCAGTATAAAACATTCCAATGGCTTCCGGGATAAGTATATAGATTCCCCAAGGGAGTTTATCGAAGTAAAATTGCCCAAGGGAATCTGAAAAGGTGAAATCTAAGAATTCATTATTGCTATTGAGAAGAAAAACGCAGGTGTTAATAGCTGGATCTCCTGCTGGCAATGAAGGATCGGAGGTAACAATGATTCTTCCATTAATCGAACCAGCGCCTGGTTCAATATAAGGCTTTGGAATTAAATGAACGTCGGCATTAAAAATGTTTTTATTCAATAAAACAGGATTGGCAGTTGACCATATGAGGCTTTGCAGTGCCCAAGTGGGAAAGAATTTATCTGACTGCATGGAATAAGAACTCAATCGGGCTTTTATAAGATATTCTCCTTTAAGCACCGAAGTAAACCAATAATATCCTAAGTTATAAAATGTACCACTACGCCATGGCATCAATACATGTCCGGGATAAATCTTGTATAGTGTAACTAAGGCCGTATCACCTTTGGGATGAGGATTATTGATGGGTAGATTTCGGTCATATACCGATCCCCCCAAGTTAAAATACTCGTAAGTACTAATTGTTTTACAACATTGATCGGTAAGATAATACTTTGGAGGCAAAAAGTCGGTTATTTTTAAACAAACATAGAAATTTTGAACCTGTGGAAAGACATGATCGGGATTGGGTAATGTGGAGCTCGTTCCGTCTCCGAAGGTCCAATACCAAGATTGAATTTGATTGCCTTTAGAATGTTCAAAAAAATGGAATAGGTTAGGTACCAAAGAAATACTGTCGAAAATATAACTAAAATCGGCTTTTGGTTGATGATGAAGAAGAATATGAATCTGTTGCGAACTGGTATCGGAGCAATATTCCGGATAAAAACTATTGCTTACGATGAGTGATACATTATAATAGCCAGTATCAGGGAAAGTATGAATAGGATGTAAAATAGTATCGGTAGAGCCATCTCCAAAATCCCATAGAATATAATTAGGCGAGCCAGAAATATTCGAAGTAAAGGCTATATCCAAGGGTCTTAGGGAATCAGTTGTCCAAGAAAAATCAGCCATACAATTCAGACTACCAGTAGGAACTGTTTTTTCGATTGAATCCATACAAAATTCGGGATGCATTATATTTTTTACTTTAAGCTTCACTTGATAATCCCCTGGCATTGGGAAAGCATGTAAGGGGTTAATCTGATGGCTTGTATCTCCATCACCAAAATCCCATAGAAAATCATTCAATAAGCCATAAGATTGATTAATGAATTTGAATTTCAGAGGATGAATGGAATCCTGCTGCCAAGTATAATTGGCTTCACATTTTGAAAAGTGGATTTTTATATTCTGACAGCTTATATCATTGCAAAAGTTTATATAATTGCCATTCCATACGGTGAGGCAAACTGTAAAAATTCCCGTATCGAGATAGGTATATATGGGATGAGGTTCCATAGAGGTACGTCCATCCCCAAAATCCCAATAATAATGATCGATATTTCCAGTGGCAGTTGGTATAAATTCAACCTCAAACGGATTGATGGATGATGGATAAGCGATAAATGAGGAGATACAAGGTTCGATCTCAATCTTTACCGTATCGCTATAAATACTTTGACACCAAATTGGATTGTGGCGATTGCTTGCCGATAGTGTAACAATGAAGGTTCCTGTATCGGCATATATATGAAAAGGATTGGAGAGTGAAGAAGTGTCACCATCACCAAATGACCAAAAAAAGCTGTCGGCATCTTCACCTGGATGACAGACAAATTGAATGGAAAAGGGATTTGCAGAATCGGCCGTCCAGCTGAATGTACTATTGCAATTCGATGGTTTTGGAACTTTCACATTTTTGTATTCTACGTCATAACACACTTTGCTCTC
>DIEY01000099.1:0-654 GCA_002418865.1 Bacteroidales bacterium UBA5762
TGTGTTCGTAATAATTTCGTTGCCATACAACGTAAATATCCGTATTTTGTCGAAAATTTTTGGTAACACCAATTTTAAATCCACGAATAATGGAACCAACGGATCTCGGTATGACGTGTTGGTATGCGTTTTTTCGTCGGGGTTCAATATTTTGCAGGGGTTCAATATTTTGTTGTTGGGGTCGGGGTTCAAAATTTTGAACCCCGACCCCAACAACAACGATATTATTCAATACGATTATCCCATGAATATGATCCGGCATAACCACAAATTCATCCAATTGTACGTGGGGAAAATGTTGGGGTATTTCTAACCAACATTGGTGTGCTATTTTCCCAAATTCATTTAACCGCATTTCACCATTTAAAATTTCTCCAAATAAACATTCGCGGTTATGTGTGCAAAGGGTAATAAAATATGCGCCCGGTTGGGAATAATCGTATCCCTGCAAACGAATGGAACGGCGATGGTGTTTATCCGGATGGTATTTCATTTTTTCTTTCAATTATCTTTATTTCCTCTATTGACCCCAATCATCAATATACTGAATTATCTATTCCTTTTCCACGAAGTTAAATATTTTCTTCTCATTACACCACTTTCCAATCTTCCGGCAGCAGGGGTTCAAAATTTTGCTGTTGGGGCAGTTGGGGT
>DIEY01000099.1:840-1025 GCA_002418865.1 Bacteroidales bacterium UBA5762
GTTCGTAATAATTTCGTTGCCACAACGGTTGCATTGGCGTTTGGCGTAATTGATTAATTTGTTTTGTTGTTGTTGATTTGAATAATCGTACAATGGTTGGAATTGAATTTGTTGTGGGTTTCCCAAATTGTTCCATTGTTTTTGTTCCCATTCCCGTATCCGATTCCATATCCGATTCCATATTC
>DIEY01000099.1:1083-21150 GCA_002418865.1 Bacteroidales bacterium UBA5762
AGAGACACGTTGCAACGTGTCTCTACCATCACCACCACCACGGAAACCACGTCCATCATCATTCCCCGTTATAATTAAAATTCCATGCAAATGATTTGGCATAACAACGAATGCGTCAATGACAATATTCGGCCGAATAATGCCGGTTTTCAACCATTCGTTTTTAACCAATACACCGAATTCATTCAACATCATTTCACCATCAACAATATTTCCAAATAAACATTGCCGGTTGTGCGTAACAATTGTAATAAAATATGCGCCAGGTTGGGAATAATCATATCCTTGCAAACGAATGGATTCAATACGGTATTTGTCTTTGAACAGGGTCATTTTTATTTTCTAGTCAATAAAAAATAAGGTTTTTTACTCCACTTTTTTGTCAATAAAATACTTACGAAATTTTTTGCTGCCTTCAGCCTCTATTTCATTGGATTCAACAGCACGGTAAAGGCAAGTGTTGGCAAAAGCACAAACTGTTTTAAGAATGTTATCTGTCCGTTGCGAGTTGAATTCTATGTTTTGCTGTTCATTCATACGTTTGTTCCTTGCTTTTTTACATCAATTAATCTCCCTCTATTAGCCAATTAGTAGCCATTTTAGCCTATTAGTTATTAATGAAAATATTCCATGCCATTTTCTGTAACCCCTTATCCAATATTACATCTGCAAATGTCTGATAAATGTCTGATAAATGTCTGATATGTCCGATAAATGTTTTTTATAATTCATACTTTCTTCCCTTCTTATTTCCTATTTCTTTTAATACACCTTTTTTTACAAGTTCTGCCAGATCACGACTTAAAGTTTTATCTGATAATAATGGATATAGTTCTTTATACTCTCTAATTGTAATCTTTCCATTTCCCTTCACATAGATTACTGCCTTAATCTGTCTTTCGTTTAATCCTCTTTTCCTTAGTTCTTCCTCATTAAAAATATCTTTATGAAAAACGACAGTAAATTCCCCTAATCCTTCTTTTCTTTCCACAAATTCAGGTTCTGGCAGGTTTTGTTCTTTACACAGGTCAATCATTTTGAGTGTGCCCGAGCCCCATGATTCAATGAGATTGGCATAATAAAATACCGCTGCGATGAGTGGATTTCGTTGCCTTCCCGAATGTTTTTGTTTTAGCTGTTCAATAGTGAGCGGCGGCATTAGCTTTCCAGGGTTCGATAGTATTATCTGGTCATCATATATGCGTACCTCAATGGATGAGGAAGTATCAAGATAATCTCTGTGAACTAATGCATTGATTACGGCTTCTCTTAGCGCATCGAGCGGGTAATCCCATATTTCCCTTCTTGCCACGCCTTCAAGAGAAAGCTCTCTAACAGAGGTATCGAACATCACATTTATATTCTTTTTGATGGCTTCAAGAATGCCATCAAGCTGCTGGAATAAATTTCCCTTTACTTCTACTGTATCCAGAATGATTGTGTTATTCTTAAATCTTCCTACCTTTGAATAGGCTGAAATAAAATATTTTTGTGGATTTCTGCCAAAAAGTAAAATACAAGCTCTTGTAAGGCGTCCATCTTTTGTTATCAGGTTAAGTTTTTGCAAAATATTTTTTGTCGTATCCTGATCAATCAGGGGAAGTCGATGACGGGCAATCGCTTTAAATTTTTCTATGCTTTCTTTATCAAGAACTTCCTCAAGTTGGTCTATGTTTGCATCTGCAGGAAGCTCATCCCATGAATTTCCTGTTTTTTCCAAAAGAAATGAAGACAGTTCTATTCCAGAAAGCTCTTGTGTAGTACTTCCTGTTCTAACATAAAATTTTCCATCATAAGAAATAGGAAAAGAGGAGGGAGAAATCTCAATATTCAATAAACTTTTCCCGCTCTGGATTTCTTCCCGTACGAAAAGAGTTATTCCTAATTTATTTCTGATTTTGTTTGGCAAATCCTCCAATAATTTTTTAATTTCGGATTTTTCCAATCCAATCACTTCACCCTTGTCATTGTAACCTATATAAATGATACCACCATCTGTATTTGCAAATGCAGCAACAGTTTTTAAGTATTCATCATGCCAAGACTTTTTGAATTCTATGTTGTGATTTTCTACTTTTTCCATACTCCCAATTCCTTAAGATTTTAATTCTATGTTCTGCTGTTCGTTCATAAGTTTGTTTCCAAAATTATTTATTGAACAGATTCATATATTTATCAAAAACAAATATTCTGTTTCTCTGAAATCCAGTTATTTCCCTTAAAATACCTTCGTTCAAAAATACCTTTATCAGATCGTTTGCCGCTTTAGCTGAAAGGTTTGTTTTTTCTTGAACTTCCCTGACATTAACTACCGGTTTCTTAAAGAGATAATGCAGCAATTCCAATGCGGTTTTGGAACGTTTGCCCATTGACATAATTTTTTCTTTTTCTATGTTAGCTTTGAGCTCTGTCACCTGTTTTAATGTATCAAGGGCAATGGAAGCAGTTTGAATAATCCCCGTTAAAAAGAATTTTAACCACTGTCCCAGATCATTCTCGAGACGAACCTTCATTAAGTTATCATAATACAACGTTCTATTTTTTTCGAAAAAATCTGAAAGATAGAGTAAAGGCTTTTCAAGAACTTCATTTGCCACCAGATATAAAGTAATAAAAAGCCTCCCGATTCTTCCATTGCCATCCAGGAAAGGATGGATAGTCTCAAACTGATAGTGAGCAATAGCAACTTTAATTAAATGCGGTGTTTTAATTTCGTTATTATGCAAAAACATTTCAAAATCACTCAATAAATCTGGCAGTTCGTTCCATGCTGGAGGGACAAAAACTGCATTATTAATACTACTTCCACCAATCCAGTTTTGAGATTTTCTAAATTCTCCGGGATTTTTATATTCACCTCTTCCGCCTGAAAGTAATATCTTGTGAGTATCCCGTATCAATCTGTTAGAGAGAGGAAGACTTTTTAAATTCTCAATCGCATTGTTCATTGCTTTAACATAATTAGTAACCTCTTTCCAATCATCCCGCTTTTCAGGATCTATTTCTTTTTCTTCAATAAATGCTTCTTCAATATTTGTTTTAGTCCCTTCTATTCGACTTGATACAACAGCTTCCTTAGAAATATGCATTAATATAAACATGTCAGTATCAGGTACAAACCTTGAAAAAGCGTTTAATTCTCCAATTTTTAGCGACGCTTCTTCCAGAAGTTTATTAATAGTTTCATCTGTCCATACAAAGGAATGATTTATCTTTTCCGGGAGAAAATACTTATATCCCGCACCATTTCTCAATGTTCCAGCTTTAAAGTCTCTTATATCCATAATGCTTCTTAATATTGGTAATTTATATTTTACTTTACACTACAAAAGTAAAACAAAAAAAATTATATTTTACTTTACGTTGCAAAAGTAAAATAAGAAAACTTATATTTTACTTTTATCATTTTTAGTGATCTTTCCATACTCCCAATTCTTCTAAAATTTTTTGTAGTTTTTCGTCAGCTTTTTGTCGCTCTTCTTCCGCTTCCTGCAGTTGCACCACTGCATCTTCGAGTGGCAGCATATTTTCTTCACCATTTTGAGCCACGTAGCGGCTCGGGCTCAGGTTGTAATCGTTTCGGGCTGCTTCTTCCTTTGTAATAATTTTGCTGATGCCTTCCTCTTCTTTCCATTCCAGATAAATATCGGCAATGAGGTTGATGCTTTCGTCGGG
The DNA here is from genome assembly GCA_002418865.1 of Bacteroidales bacterium UBA5762. Classification (GTDB taxonomy): domain Bacteria; phylum Bacteroidota; class Bacteroidia; order Bacteroidales; family TTA-H9; genus TTA-H9. The sequence goes on from DIEY01000099.1 coordinate 4,759, forward strand.
TAAAAAGTTTTTCGGCCGGCCTTTCATAAAGAGCTTCGAAGCATTGATAAGCAGTATCTTTCCTTTTTTCTCCTGCGGTTTCGATTTGTTAATAACCATGATTATCCCTGGCGCAGTTGTATTATAGAACAGGTTTTCGGGCAATAGTAGCACAGATTCCACAAAATCGTTTTCTACAAACTGCTTTCGGATATCCCGTTCGCGGTTGCTGCCTGCGTTGCCGCTTCCACGGGAAACGGAGCCAGTATCAAGCACCACAGCCATTTTGCCATTGTCCTTGAGGGAAGCATACATGTGCTGAATCCATCCCCAGTCGGCAGTATTCGATGGAGGGAACCCAAACGTGAAACGATTGTAAGGATCGTTTTCATAAACTGTTTGGGAAAAGTTCTGATTCCACATGGGATTGGCTGTAACCAAATCGAATTTCTGCAAGGCGCCTGCCTGGGTCAAAAAAGCCGGGCGGTTCATGGTGTCGCCCAAGGCTATTTCTGCTTCCATATCGTGAATAAAAGCATTCATCTTGGCCATTGCGTAGGTGGCATGCAAAATTTCCTGTCCATAAAATCTCACCGGTTCCAGCGAAGGGTTATCGCCGAACTTTTCTTTGCCTCGCAGAAAATTTTTGATCAGCAAACCTCCCGAACCGCAGCAGGGATCGTAAATTTCGTTCCCGGGTTTCGGATCGAGAATATACGACATCAAAACGGCTACCTCGCTGGGTGTATAAAATTCACCGGCACTTTGTCCAGAGCCTTCTGCAAATTTCCTGAGCAGATATTCATAAGCACGCCCCAAAATATCGGGTTCCACATCGTTCAATCCTAATCGGTATTTTCCTAACACATTTATCAGCTCTTTTAGCACATCATCACTTATGATTCTTTGTCCGCCTGCCGTAGCATTGAAATCTACAATGTCGATGACGCTTTGCAGTTTGGGATTCTCTTTGGCAATTTTCCTGACGGCATCCGTCAGGTATTCGCCTACGCCGGTGGTTTGTTTGGCTGTGGCTTCCCATCGTGTGTCGGGGGGCAGATAAAAACGTACCAGATTATGGTCATCGGACAATAATTTTTCAACTATTTCTGTTGAACCATAATTTTCCGATAATCGGATTATCTCGTCTTCAAATACATCAGAGAGTCTTTTGAGGAATATGAGTGGCAAAATGTAATCTTTGTATTTGGGAGCATCAATGGGTCCACGTATTTTGCAGGCAGCTTCCCAGAGCCAGTTTTCGAGCGTTTTTACATCCAATCCATTTCCTGATGCCATATCGGTTACTTTTATTTCGATCTATTGATTTATTGGTGATTAACTTTGTTCCTTCTGTATTCGTGATTTGTTACTCTTGTGATGGATAGAATTTTTCAATCGTTTCAATTTTTAAAAGAAAAAGATTTATTCGGTTAATTCTATCTCAGGTCTCCATAATGAGGAAGATATTCGAACCAAGAAGGATTTTTATTTCTCTTCGATAATTTTACAACTTTATTCTTTGCAATTTTAGGCAAATTTTCGGATAGACGAATAGTACGCACACAGTTATTCCAAAATGAATAATATTATACTATAAATTTTTTGTATTTGGCCGAACCAATAATCTGCCAGAGTGGAATATTTTCCTTTTGGTTTATTTTCAGTAGATGGATGAAAATTTTATCCTATTTTTTGGGATGAGGATAGTCGAGGGTATAGTGTAAGCCTCGGCTTTCTTTTCTGGCCATAGCAGCTTTAATGATGAGGTAGGCTACATTCACCAGGTTGCGCAATTCGCAAATTTTTGGAATGAGGATAGAGCGATTATAGAGGTCTTCGGTTTCGTTGTAAAGAATTTTAAGTCTAACTAAAGCTCGTTGAAGGCGAATATTTGAGCGCACTATACCCACATAGCTACTCATGATGCTTTGCAATTCGCGAATAGTTTGAGTGATGAGTATCATTTCTTCGTTTAAGACCATTCCTTCGGCGTTCCAGTCGGGGATATCATCACAAAAAGGGACTTTTTCGAGCAATGGGACAGAATCTATAGCGGCGCGATGGGAGAAGACGAGAGCTTCGAGCAAGCTATTTGAAGCCAGGCGGTTAGCACCGTGTAATCCTGTTCTGGCGCATTCTCCGGCAGCATAGAGATGATGGATAGTAGAGCGTCCCCATTTATCGGTTTTGATTCCACCGCAGAGGTAATGAGCTGCTGGGGCGACTGGGATCATGGTATGAGTAATATCTATGCCAATACTCAGGCATTTAGCATAAATGGTGGGGAAATGATTGATCAGATCATCTTTGGGCAGATGACGGCAATCGAGGTAAACGTATTCTTCCCCATGGATTTTCATTTCGTTATCGATGGCTCTGGCCACGATATCACGTGAGGCCAAGGGGCCACGTGGATCATATTTATACATGAAGGCTTCACCCTTGTGATTACGCAGTTCGGCTCCAAAACCACGCAGAGCCTCCGAAATAAGAAAAGCGGGTCGCTCTGGTGGATTAAACAAGGCAGTAGGATGAAATTGAATAAACTCCATGTCTTCCACAGCTCCTTTGGCACGATATACCATAGCTATGCCATCACCCGTTGCAATGGGAGGGTTGGTAGTTGTGCTATATACATTACCGGCTCCTCCTGTGGCCAGCATAGTAACTTTTGCAAGAACCGTCTTGATTTCGTTGTTTTCCTTATCGAGTATATAGGCCCCATAGCATTCGATATTGGGCGTGCGCCTCGTTATTTCTTCTCCAAGATGATGTTGGGTGAGCAAATCTATGGCAAAATGATTTTCCCAGACAGTAATATTCGGATTTTCGCGCACTCGTTGCAGCAGCGTTTTTTCTATCTCGAGTCCGGTTTGATCTTGATGATGCAGAACACGGTTTTCAGAATGTCCACCTTCGCGTCCCAGATCGAAACGTCCGGCTTCGGTGCGGTCGAAATTTACCCCCCATTCCATCAATTCCTTGATTCTGTCTCTTGATTCAGTAATAGTTATGCGCACAATCTCGGGGTCATTCAGTTCATCTCCTGCTATCATGGTATCGCGAATGTGTTTTTCGTAAGTGTCAGGAGTATACATTACGGCAGCGATTCCTCCTTGAGCATAGCGGGTTGCAGCTTCATCGGCACGGCTTTTCGTAACCACTAGTACTTTTCCATGTTGAGCTACCTTCAAGGCGTAACTCAAACCCGCAATCCCGGAACCTATTACTAAAAAATCGGTATGTACGCGCATGATGATATTTTTCGCAAATTTAATCTGTTTTCGCTTGAACAGAGTGATTTTCCTGATAACAAGATACATTGCTATTCAAGCTACTAAAGGCAAAAAAATCTATTTTTTAGCTGAAGTTCAATTTTTTTAAAGCTAAAACCTCATAAAGCAATTTTATGTTATCGAAATATTTTTCAAATTAGTTAAGGCAAAGGCGGATGAAAAAGGTTTATTCATTGATAAGTTGTGCCTTGTACCCTGCTTGTTCTAATAAAGTGATAATTTGCTGGGGTGCTACATCTCCTTCTACGGTTAGTGTTTTATCTGGAGATTCAAGATTGACATGCCATGATATTATATCTTCTTCGGCATTAAGAAAAGGTGTAATTTTTTGTATGCAGTGCTCACAATGTAAATTGGTTTTAAAATTCATAGTTTTCATATTTGTAGATTTAGTTTTTTTATTCTTAAACTATTGGAAACAACCATAATAGAGCTTATCGACATTGCTGCAGCGGCAATCATTGGGTTAAGCAGTTGACCTGTGAACGGGAAGAGTACACCGGCAGCAATGGGAATGCATAATACATTATAAACAAAAGTCCAGACGAGGTTTTGATGAATAATTTTACGAGTGAAACGTGCTAAATGAATTGATAGAGGGAGGTGTAAGAGTTTACCGTGAGTAAGGGTTATACCAGAAAGGTCGAGGGCAAGAGAAGTGCTATTGCCGAGGGTTGCACTAATATGAGCATAAGCCAAGGCTTCTGCATCATTAATGCCATCACCTATCATCAATACGGTTTGGCCTTTACTCGAATAATCCTCTAAGATTTTACGTTTATCGGCGGGTAAACATTCCGCAAATACAGTAGTTATTCCGGCTTTTTGGGCTATTACACGGGCTGAAACTTCATGGTCGCCGGTAAGCATAATAGATGAAATGCCCTGTTTTTTGAGAGCATTAACACAAGAAGAGGCGTCGGGGCGAAGAGTATCACCGGCTGCTAATATCATTACTGCTTTTTTATTAACCGAAAAAACCACCAGAGTGTAGGCTCGCTTGAGCCAGTCCTCTATAATTTTGTCCATTTCTTCGCTGATCTCGATTTGTTCTTTTTGAAGCCATTGTAAGCTTCCTAGTCTGAAAACCTGATCAAGATTTCTATAGATGACTCCTTTTCCGGGAATAATTTCCACTTGATGGTCAATGGCAAGCTGTTCATTCGGTGGAAACAATTGTTGAAGATAATTAACTACATATTCTGCAAGAGGATGATGGCTGGCTTTTTCCATGGCACAAAACACAGGTATCCATTGTGGCAATTCAGCGAGATTTTCTGGAATTACATAATGGTCTTTTACCTCAGGTTTTCCCAAGGTAAGGGTTCCTGTTTTATCGAAAGCCACGAGGCTTGTAGTGGCTGTTTTTTCAAGGGTTTCTCCATCTCTGAAAAGAATTCCGTTAAGAGCGGCTTTGCCGATGGCTGCAACCAGTGCGGTTGGTGTAGCCAATCCTAATGCACAGGGGCAGGCAATGATCAATACATTTACCATAGCTGTGAGAGCCATAGTAAATTGTCCATCTTTTTGAAAAATCATCCATGCGGCAAAACTTATCAATGATATGACTAGGACAACAGGAACGAAAACGCCTGCAATACGGTCTGCCAGACGTTGTGCGGGTGCTTTTGACGATAGTGCGTGAGTCACAGCCGAGATAATACTGCTCAAAACGGTTTCTGAAGGTTCTTTGTTGACCAGCAGCGTTAAGGCTCCTTCTTGACAAATTGATCCAGCATAAACTTCATCCCCTTTGGTCTTGAATCTTGGCATAGGTTCTCCAGTGATAGAACTTTCATTTATATGTGAGCTTCCTATTAGGATTTTTCCGTCAACGGGTATTACTTCATAAGCCCGCACTAAAACTCTATCATTCAATTGAACATCAGACACATCTAATTCAATTTCTTTTCCATTGCGGATGACTTTAGCCTTAGTGGGTTGAATATCTTTAAGTTTTTGGAGTGAGGCTGCACTTTGTCGTTTGGCTTTTTCTTCGAGATATTTGCCAGTCATGATAAAAGCAATGATCATGGCAGGTGTTTCGAACCAAAGATGACCATTATGCATAGCAGGTATAAAAAGCGTAAATGCCGAAAAAATAAGTGCCGTTAATGTGCTTAAGGCTACCAATGATTCCATGGCAGGTGTAAGGATCTTTAATTGATGCCATGCTTTTTTGAAAATATATCTGCCAGGAAAAGCCATTAAAAAAATGGCCAATATAAAAGACAAATACTGTCCAGGACGAAAATCATGGAAAAACATTCCGAAAATGACTACAGGAATAGCCCCGATCCATACTTGAAGTAAATTTCTCTTATTTACTTCTTCGAAAAGTACTGAAGATGTTTTATTATTACTCGAAGCCAGAGGAGTTTTATAACCCGCTCGGAGGATTCCTTCGATGAATTCTGGTGGGCTGGTTTTATCAGAATCGTAGCTTATGCTGACATTTTCGAGTGCCAAATTGGCGCTAACTTCCTTAACCCCATCTATTTTTTTTATTTGTTTTTCGATGGTGGCTACACATGAAGCACAAGTCATTCCCTGAACGGGTATTGTGATAAACTGATAAGCCATTTTTAGTTTCCCTCATCTAATAATTTTTTTTAAGAAATTGGGCAGTATAAGAGGTTGAAATTTTGATTAAATCTTCGGGTGTTCCTTCAAATATCACATATCCACCTTCCTCCCCTCCTTCCGGGCCAAGATCAATTACCCAATCGGCCGATTTAATGATCTCGGGGTTATGTTCAATAACAATTAATGAATGTCCATTGTTCAGTAGAGCATCGAAAGCAGCAAGCAATCGGCTAATGTCGTGAAAGTGTAGTCCTGTGGTGGGCTCATCAAAAATAAACAGGGTTGGTTTTTCATTTTGAACATTGCTTATAAACGAAGCCAGTTTCAAGCGTTGAGCCTCGCCACCCGATAAGGTTGCTGTGGACTGTCCCAATTGAAGATATCCCAATCCTACATCAACCAAAGGTTTCAGTTTTAATGCAATTCTATTCCCCATATCAGAACGAATGGAAGGATGCTTGAAAAATTCTAAGGCTTCATCTATGCTCAGATTCAAAACATCATTAATATTTAGATCATTTACCTTGACTTCGAGAATTTCATCCTTGAATCTCTGCCCCTTGCAGCTATCGCATACGAGCCAGAGATCAGCCATAAACTGCATTTCAATTTTTATTTTTCCTTCACCTTGGCATTCTTCGCAACGTCCGCCTTCGATATTGAAGCTGAAATAGCTAGGTCTGTAGCCTCTAGTCTTTGCCAAGGGCAGCAAACTAAAAAGGGTGCGAATTTCATCATAAGCTCCTGAGTAAGTTGCTGCATTCGAGCGAGAGGACCTTCCCAAAGGGTTTTGATCGACTAATTCGATTTTTTCTATGAGTTTGTAATCTCCGCTTAATTTGAGAAATCTGCCTGTTTTTTCGGCATATCCGCTATAAAGCTTTCGCAAAGCAGGGTAAAGAATGTGTTTTACAAGTGTTGTTTTTCCTGAACCACTTACACCTGTAATAACAGTTAATACATTCAAGGGAAATTTAACGTCTATATTTTTGAGATTATGTTCGCTTGCTCCAATAATTTCGATATAATTATTCCATTTGCGCCTTCTTTTAGGAACGGGAATTTTCATTTGCCCGCTCAAATATTTCGCTGTAAGCGTTTGGCCCGATTTTATCATGTCTTGATATGAACCTTGAAAAACCAGTTCGCCACCATGAATCCCAGCCTCGGGTCCAATATCAATAATCTGATCAGAAGCTTTAATAATTTCTTCGTCGTGTTCAACAACGATGACCGTATTGCCGATATTACGCAAATTATAAAGGACTTGAATCAAACGATGTGTATCTCGGGCATGAAGACCTATACTGGGTTCATCAAGGATATACATAGAACCCGTAAGATTCGAACCTATAGCCGTAGCCAGATTTAATCGTTGGGATTCGCCACCGCTTAGGGTGTTCGAATTACGATTGAGGGTAAGATATCCAAGACCAACATCATTTAAAACTTTTAGGCGGGTATTAATTTCGGTAATTAATCTTCGAGCAGCAAGCATATCAGAATCGCTTAAAGTTAGCTGCTTAAAAACTTCCTGTAATTGCTTAACCGGCATTACAACTAAATCGGTAATAGCATAACCACCCACTTTTACATAAGTGGCTTCTTTTCTTAATCGGGTTCCCTTGCAATCGGGACAAATAGTTTTTCCTCTGTAACGAGAAAGAATGACACGGTACTGAATCTTGTAAAGATTTTCTTGTACCATTTCAAAGAAGTCATTAATGCCTAATATTCCTTTATCGCCTTCCCAGAGAAGTTTTTTTTGTTCTTCGCTTAATTCGTTGTAAGGTTTATGGATGGGGAATTTCAGGGCACGGGCTGACTGAATGAACTGTAAACGCCATTCTCCCATTTTTTCGCCTTTCCATGGTGCTACACATTCTTCATAAACCGATAAATTCTTGTCGGGTATAACGAGGTCTTCATCTATTCCAATGACTGAACCGAATCCCTCGCAAGTCTTACATGCTCCATAAGGATTATTGAAAGTAAAAAGATTAACGTTGGGTTCTTCAAAACTTATTCCATCGGCCTCAAAACGATTCGAAAATATTTGACGATGATATTCTCCGTTGAGCCAATAATCGACCATGCAAGTTCCCAAGCCTTCATAGAATGCGGTTTCGACCGAGTCGGCCACTCTCGAAAGAAAATCTTCATCAAGCTTTCCATGACTAAAGCGATCGATGACCAGAAAAATTTCGGAACCAGGTTCAATTGTGTTTCCAGTGTTTAGTATATCTTCAATTTGATATATTTTGTCATTAGCTGAGATTCTGGTAAAACCTTGTTGTAGATAGATATTTAAGCGTATAGAAAGGTTTTCATTGGCATTCTGAGGAATAGGCGAGAGCAATATGCTGGCTGAATCTTGGGGAAGGTTTGCAATAAAGTCGGTTACATCGGTTGGAGTGTGGCGTTTGACGATAGTTCCTGAAAGGGGTGAATAAGTTTTCCCAATACGAGCAAATAGAAGTTTTAAGTATTCATAAATTTCAGAAGAAGTACCTACTGTGCTTCTTGGATTTCGGGTGTTGACCTTTTGTTCGATGGCAATGGCCGGAGCAATTCCATGAATATAGTCCACATTGGGTTTGCTCATTCGGCCAATAAATTGGCGAGCATAGGCACTTAAACTTTCGACATAACGTCGTTGGCCTTCCGCAAATAAAGTATCAAACGCTAATGAAGATTTTCCAGAGCCAGATAAACCTGTTATAACTACTAACTTATTTTTCGGAATCGCTAAATCGAAGTTTTTTAGATTGTGTTGTCTTGCCCCTTTAATGAGTATATATTTATGATAATCAAGATCTTGAATATGAGTAGAAGGGATCATCGCATGGAGAAATTAAATTTGCAAAATTAATAGTTATTTGCGGGGGAAATGTTAGGGTATTGCCAATTACAAGAATAATGACAAACAGTAATTTTCTCTTTTCCTTATGGTTAAGCCAAATTTTTTAAAGAAGGAAGAATAGAAGTGTTAAAATTTTTAAGAAATGCTTGTTTTTTTGAGAAATGTTATAAATTTGCATTACTAAATCAGGATATCGTAAAATTTGATTGTTAAATTAAAAATGGAGGCTGCCTATCGCTGAACTTCTACACTCATAGAAAATCATGAACCTAATAGAAGCGCAGCGTTATGAATTACACAGCACTTTCCGACCAGGAACTTGTTAAAATGTACCAGTCGGGTGATTCGGTTTGCCTCGAGCAGTTGATCCTCAGATATCAGGATAAAATCACTTCGTATGTACTTACTTTCGTAAAGAGTCGTCATCTTGCCGATGATATTGTGCAAGATACATTTGTGAAAGTTATCAATACTATTCGATCGGGGGCCTATAAGGAAGAAGGCAAGTTTATCCAGTGGGTAATGCGTATAGCACATAATCTGGTTATAGATTATTTCCGCAGACAGAAAAAGTTTCCCGTAGCCGAAGGTTCGGAAGATGTGGATATTATGGCTACACTTCCCCTTCAAGACCGTTCGGTTGAAGAATCTATCATTTACGATCAGATTCTTACCGATGTAAAAAAAATGTTGAAATATCTTCCTCTTGAACAACGTAGAGTTGTTGAGATGAGGATTTATGAAGATTTGAGCTTCAAGGAAATTGCTGAACTTACTCAAGTAAGCATCAATACTGCCCTTGGTCGTATGCGCTATGCTTTGATTAACCTACGTAAAATTGCCAAAGAAAACGATATTCTGCTGAGTATGTAATATAGTGCTTCTCTGATGCTATTTTATGCAGGAGAATCTTTTTCGGAAGTGAAGTGTATGGTAATTTCTCAACATTAGGGAGTAATATGTAGTGATTGGGATGGCTAACGAAGCAAAATGACCTATCAACTTCAGTATGCAGTTCGCTGATTTTTTTTCGGTCTTGATGTAGGGCTCAATTTAGCATATAAAGTTTACGAAATGTTGGATTGAAGCTTTTAATCCTAGTGTCCGTCCATTTCTCATCATTTATTGCATGAAGCAAAGAAATATCAGCGGTATTTTGCATGGAAACAATGCAAATAAGGATAGACGTCGATGTGATAGAAAAGGCGAAGAAAGTAATTCTTTATTAAGAAAATTATACTAAAGATTGGGGCTAAGCGTTAGGATATTAAATGAAATGTTTCACAAAAATTCAATGTATGGATAAAAATTTTACTCAAGAAATTCAGCAAAAGATTTTATTGAAGAAAAAACATTACATACCTATGCCGGGTGGGAATATTGCGTTTTTGATGGCTTACTCTAATGCTTTATTAGTTGTTTCGACTCGCGTTATAGGGCATTGTTTTTTGAACATGAATTAAGGCTTTTGTGGGTTGGAAAAGGGGAGTTGCGGGGNNGAAGCTGGCGCCCGCAGTAAATTTTTTTTCACTTTTCGAGCTTATGTTGTTTTAAATTCGAAAATTACCATTCCTTTGCTTGCTAAATATTAATATTGCTTAATTTATGCGAACTCTCAGAAAAATTTCTTTTTCCTCGATTCTCTTCTTTTATATTATTCAACTTAATGCTCAAAAAAACAGTGAATTGGGCATTCATTTTGGTTTAATGGCCAACAGTTTGGTACCGAATGTAAATTTAATTGGAGGTCCTAGTTTTGATGGTAAAGGTGCATTTATGCTCGGGGTTAATTATGTAAGAAATATTTCGGATTACTTTTCTTTCGAAACAGGTATTGGCTATTCTGAAAATAAAATTATAATCATACCCGCACCTGGTTTAGGGTTAATGCCATCAGAGAAGTCAATTCACTTGATTTCATTGCCAATTTTAGGAAATTTCAAGTTTTCAAGATATTTTTTCTTAAGTGGTGGATTTTTAACAGATATAGAAATAAATCATTCCAGCATACAATCTACACATCCACAATCTGGAATAGGGATTTACCTCGGAGTAGGTGGTCAATATAATAAAGAAGGAATTATATTAAAGCTGATTCCTTTTGCTCAGCGACATGCCATTATTCCATTCCAACCTGAAAAATATCAACAACATCTCACGGAAGTTGGATTTATGCTAGTATTTGGCTATAAATTTTATTGAAGAGATTAGAAAAATTTTTAGCTAAATTTCTTAGAGGAGAATTTTAGAATTTATAATTGAATCCAATACCGAAACTCTCCTTAAATTGCAGACGCGGTCCTTCACCTACTACTACTTGTTGCCCATCTACTTCGGCATATTGTTTTATCTTGATATCATGATCGTAAAGTAAGTTAAGCCTTAAATTTGAGCTTAAAAATTTATTGATATGAAAATTAATGAGTGCATCCCAATTCATATCAATATTCCATCTGTTATGAATGTTTTCATCGAGATAGTTGTTGTAAAGAATTAATCGACTTTCGATGCTTACATTAGTAAAAATTTCACGCTTCAGCTGGGCATTGACATTAATGCCAAATTCTGGTTTGATTTTTTCACCTGGGGTTAATACAACAGGGACAGAATCATTGGAATATACTGCTGGTTTTACTCCAAATGAACCTTTATTGGCAAGCTCTTCATTCAGTACGAAAGTGCATCGTCCAGAGGCGGGTGAAATAAAGATACTGAAGTTATCGGAAGGTTTGTATTGTAATCCTAACGAAAGAGTAAGATAACCAGGAGCCATAAAAGTTGAAATCAAAGTTGAATCGTCGGGATAACGATAACCATTGGTAAACTGAGATTTGAAGTTGACCATTGTGGTATAATTCCACTTATTATAAGCTTTGTAGCCAAATGTGCTTGTATAATCGATTTTATCTTCTGTTTTTCTGAGGTCTCTTTCTTGTGTGCGAAGTACACCCAGTCCTAATATTAAATTTCGTTCCGAATTAAATTTTTTCCATTCATGGGTAACTTTTACATTGAGCCATGCTGAACCACTTAAACTGCTTTCACCTCCTTCGGCCCAATTGCTGAAATGCAATTGATTAAAAGTAAGTGTGCTGTTACCAGTTAATTTCCATAACCTCGTACTGTCGGAATTATCTTCCGAGCCTGCCTTTAAGAAGATACCCATCAATATAAAAACAACTAATAAGCTAAATTTTTTCATTTTTTTATTCTGCATTTATATTGTTCAGCTTACTTCTTACTGAACGGAAAAATTATTGAGAGCTCAGAACACTGATTCTATATAATTTCTATCAATTTTGATTTTTTTTAAAGAAAATAAAATTAAAATTTTATTAGTCACGTTTTTAATATTAATAAAAGGTTTAATGTGTATTTTAATGCAATAATAAGTCGTCTTTTTTTAATAAGAAATATCTATGCGCTTTTCTGTAATGTTTATCATTTATCAGAAAAGAAGAAAAGTAAATTTAGTTCCTTTACGGCCTAATCTTCTATTCGCATTTCGTAGGAAATATTAGCAGCTTTTCTGAGCATGGCCGAAACGCCACAATAACGTTCTTGCGAAAGATCGATGGCTTTCTGAAGTTTATCTATAGGCAGATTTTGGCCTTTGAAAATGTAAATCAACTTAATAGTATGATAAACCTTTGGATGTTCTTGAGTGACTTCCGCCTCCACTTCTATTCTAAAGTTTTGTGGACTAACGTGCATCTTGTTAAGAATAGAAATTACGTCCATGGCAGTACATCCAGCCAGAGCCGCCAGAACAAGAGGTTTGGGTCGAGGACCGCGATCATGGCCACCAGCGCTTTCTAATGCATCCATAACGATTTGATGGCCGTTTACATTGGCTTCGAAGGTCATGTCTTCCAACCAATTCAAAGAAACTTTTTCACTCATAACTTGAGATTTTTTGCAAAGTTATTCATTCCATAAAAAACTCGAAGGAATCATACCGGCTTGAAAAGTGGACAAAAGCTGTCCCGATCGCGAATAAACGTAAATATTTCCATTTTGTTGATAATCTAATGGATCAGATAAAAGAATGTAGTTTCCTGCATCTAAACCATATAAACTTCTGTTATTCGCCTGAATGAAGGGCAATGATGGAAGATCATTGTCTGCTATTCCCATGCGATACACATCTTTGTTTAAATAAAATAATGTATCGCGACTTGGGTTAATGCACAAACGAGTAGGGTAAGGTTGATTCCCAAAAAATTCTAATTTTTTCAGAATCTCACCCTGAGGATTCATGCAGTAAAGTGCTGGAGTTTCTTCGTAAAAAAATCCCCCACTGCATAAAATCCAGATATTGCCATTTTTATCGATAGCAGCACTATTGGGTTCCTTTGTAAGTATAACTGATTTTATTGCACTATCTGACAGTGCATCAATGATAGTTACAGTATTATTGAGGCTATCATTCAGTGATGACCAGTTGAGTGCAAAAATATAATTACCAGCTTCGATGAGATATTCACAGGATTTACCAGTGGATATTTCCTTGATTGTTTGTCCCGTCAAAGTATCGATTACGTAAAGAGATTCCTTGTAAAGATCACTGAGATATGCCTTGCCATTTGTGTGAAATAGAAGATAACGTGGAGATGTGAAACCTGTTAGTGTCATTATTGATTTGAAATCTTTCGACTTCACGATTTCAATTTTACCGGAATTGTTTACTACAATCCAAATTTTATTTCCAACTTTATTCATGCTTTGGGCTACATCTCCCAATGGTCGCTGATTGGCAGTAAAAAATATATCATGAAGAACTTCTTTTGTGTCCAAATCATAAAAATCAATACTTGCATTTGCTTGCTGGAAAAGTCCTTCATTAATGATAAAAAAGCCTCTACGTCCCGAAAAATTATTTTCAGAAGAATTTTCTGGATTCTCGGGTTCATCGCTACATGCTGAAATGAACATGACAAAGAAAAAACAAAGAAAGTAAAAGAAATTTTTGTAATGCATAGGTTTTTAAGGTTTTAATGGTTTAACAAAAAACTAAATCCAAGATGGAAATATCGACCTGGCATGGGTTGATAGGCGATATTTTCCCATTGAACATTCAATAAATTATAAAATTTTAAAGTAAGTTTAATTTCATGTTTTTTTACAGAAAAATGATAATCAAAGCTTACATCTTGAAGCAAATAAGGCTTTAATACGTAACTTTCGTTGTAGTTTATAAAACGTTTGCCTATGTAATTCATCGAATAAATAAAGCCGAAACTATGATGAACGAGATAGAGAGAAAAGTTTCCAATATGTTGTGGAGTATATGGCAACTGAAGTTGCCTCTCCTGATGGTCATCCTCGGTTTCTTCATTAGTAATATTGAAAGCATAGGAAAGTCGGCTATTCAATGAGGTTTTGCTCCATGTACAGCCTATGTCCATTAAAATTTCGAAACCGCTGGCTTTTACATGTTTTAAATTGGAGGGTTTCCAAATAGAAATCATTACACTATCGGGCATCCATGCTATCCAATCTTTTATTCGAGACGAATAGGCATTAACCTGTAAGCCGAAAGAAATTCGATTGAGCAAATTTTGTTGGAAACGCAAGCCCGATTCGAGATGATGACTGATTTCTGGTTTTAAATTAGGATTACCTCCCGGAACCCAATACAAATCATTTAAGGCTGGTATTCTCGAATTTTTAGCGAAAGCCATGTAAAAAGCAAGATTTTTAGTGGCTGTAGGAAATAATTCAACACCAACAATAGGAAGAAGAGGTGTTGAGGTGGATTCTGCGATTTCTTTCCTCATGCCTGCATATAGATTGACAAAAGAGCCAAGATGATGATTTAGTTTTATCCATAGGGAGGTGATATTTCGATTGATATTATTGGCATAGTTTGCAGTACGGGCCACTTGCGATTGAAACCGGATTTCAGATTCGAGATGTGTGTTATTTTTCCAATATTTGGATGCATTCATTATTAAAAATCCCTGATGAGTAGTGTAAGTGGAATTAATTGCGGCTAATTTGTTCTGGTAATTCATATAATTATAAGTCCAAGCTGATTTCAAACCAAGACGAAATTGATTCTTGCTCTGATGACGCCATGACGCCATTATTCGGGCATCATCCGATTTCATCTTTTCATTTTCAGGTAATTGGACCGACGAAATGGGAGAGGGGATATCTCTATGTAATGATTGTGTAAAAATGTGAATTTCAATGCTATTTAAACTATCTGTATTCAAATAGAAATCTTCGCCAACCAGCCATTGATGATTACTTGCCCCAACTCTTTTCTCTTTTCTGGGTTCTGCAAGCGTATTGTTAATGTATTCGAAATCATTATCAGCCGACTGAAATCTCGTATAAAATTTCGATTGAAGAGTTTTATATCTTATCGCTGCTTTACCACCATAGCTTTGATAACCAAAACTGCCCGTTTCAATATTAGCTTCACAACGGTTATTCTCGTTCCATCTCAGATTGTTGTTGATTTCTATGCTCCCACCCAGTCCACCACTTCCTTTTTCTAAAGAAACCAAGCCTGGTAAGATCAATATTTCATCTCCACTCATCACCGGGATTGTAGAAAAATCGGTTTGGCCTGTTCCGGCAGCATTAATAGGAACCCCATTCCAGTAAATCTGTGTTTGAGCTGCATTGGTACCCCGAAGTGTGATAGTTGATGTATTGCCGGGTCCATAATCTTTCAAATAAATTGGAGCAACTTTTTGAAGCATTTCACCCAAGCTTCTTTCCTTCTGGGCTTCCATCACAATCTTTGGAATCCTGTAGGTCGAAAAATGAGTTTCCTCAATATGTTTGGCCGAAACCGTGATGCTTTTCAGTTTGATGGTATCGGGGTAAATCTTATTATGATAAGAGTGCACGATTTGTAAAGAATCGCTTTGAACATGAGCAATCGAAGAGTTATCCTGACTAAGCACTCTATCGAAGATAAGCATCATCAGTAGAAATATAAGTCCATATCGAAGCTGAGTAGAAATGATATAAAATTTTAAAGTTCAATAGGAAATAGAATCTTCAAATTCATTGAATAGTCAGTATTGTATTTGATTCAATTTGCTTTTTTAAGGGTTGTATGTTTGAACCTCCACATAATCATTATGGAGGGGAAATAATTTTAAAACTTCTCTATTATTTGAAGCGACTGAAGAATAAGGGAGATTTTGCCAAAGATGAGTTTTCTCCGCACTTGGAAACTTGAAAAAATAAAAGCAAATAAGGTGTTTATTAAGCATAATGATAGATTTTAGGTAACTAAATGAATGAACATCTTTTACCTCAAAACCCGGATTGTAAAACTCTGGAAAATTTGCTATACTCAGGAATTTCCCAAGCTTTTAACCCGAAAGCTTTGATTGTAGCAGTTGCTTTTGGCAGGTCTTCTGACTTTCCCATCCCCGAGGCCTTCCCATCGTACTCATGCTTAGCATTTTTTCCAACAGTGGCGCAGGTTTCGGGGACTTTTATTTTCGGGACTACAGCAGCGGGTACTGTTCCGGACTTCCTTGGTAGGGCACCGGATTCCCTATTAAGCCCTTGAGGCACCATTAGCGTGGCAAATATACATGATAATTTTAAATCCAAACAACAACGGATAAAAAGGGGAGATGGAGAATCGGAGAATGGACTCTGAATTTATGATTTTCTTGTTGTTTGTTGTCA